>NZ_CP022680.1:1091000-1406500 GCF_003595525.1 Streptococcus respiraculi
CCAGCCGGCTTAAAGTTGGGACTCGCTTGTTTTTTCTTCGTTTTCTCTTTCCGAGGATAAAGCATGTCAGCCTTGGTCAACCCTAAGTGCCCATGATGAATCCAGTAGTAAATGGTTGAGACGGAGACAGGTATCCCTTTTGCTTTTACCATCATCTCAGGAGAGTATTTCTGTTTGATGTAGTGAAGAATCATTTCTTTGAGTTCCTTGGTTAGGGAAGTCTACTTCACAGAATGTTTACGATTATTTTGATAGTTTTTTTGAGCGAAGTCAGCTGAGTAGATTATTTCAAATTTTCCTTTACGCACTTGTTGCCTAACCTGACCACGTTTGACTTCGTTGTGAATGGTTTGAGGAGCCTTCTCTAATCTTCTAGCGATTTCACGATTTGAGAACCCTTCTTGAAGCCAACGTTCAATCATTCTACGTTCAGCTAGTGTCAAATGTTTCCATTTTGGTGTATAATAGTGTTGCATCTCAGAGTCTTTCTAATTGTTCTTGTGGTGATTACAATTATATCTCTCTGAGATGTTTTTTAATACCCTTGACTGGCTAACTTCATTTTAGAACTTTCGGTCATGAGGGCATGAAAGAAATTATTGTCAATCAGTAGATGCGGACTTTTGTTTTTGCTCATTTTATGCTATGATAAACTAATGATGAGCCTATTTTGATAATTGTAAGTCATAAATCAGAAGGAAACATAGGAGTATCTAAGAGATACATACTGCTCTCAATCGTAGTGCTTGCTTTAATGAGCAAGAAACCATTCCTTTTTAGTAGTAGAGAAAATTAAAGGACAAATTGGAGTGGACTTAGAGTATATTTTTATTAATGATGGTTCGAGGGATGAAACTCTTGAGGTCTTGCGTCATTTAAGTAGTCAAGAAGAGAGGTAGAAGAAGATGTTAGAACACACGTTTGTGGTGTCAGCTTATGGAGAAAATTCATTTTTAGAAGAGTGTATCCAATCGTTAATTCATCAAACAATCGCATCAGAAATTTTCGCAAGTTTTTTGAAAAAATTTTATGACAAAGCCAGCAGCCCAATAGTCAATAACAGTATTGGAGGAATAAAATGAAGAAGTTGATTATTATACCAGCTTATAATGAGAGTAGTAATATTGAAAGCACGATTCAAGCTATCAAAGCAAAAGCACCGCATTTTGATTATGTGATTATCAATGACTGCTCAACAGATAATACATTAGAAGTTTGTAAGAAAAATGGTTATAATGTAGTTAATCTTCCCATTAATCTGGGCATTGGTGGAGCAGTGCAGACTGGTTACTTATATGCTAAAAAACATCAATATGATATTGCAGTACAGGTAGATGGGGATGGTCAGCACGATCCTGCTTTTTTAGAAGAAATGGCGAGTGTATTAAAAGAAGAGCAAGTGGATATGGTAATTGGTTCTCGATTTATCAAAAATGAAGGTTTTCAATCATCATTTGCAAGACGAATCGGTATTCAGTATTTTACCTGGCTTATCAAAGCTCTGACAGGAAAAACGATTACAGATGCCACATCTGGTTTGAGACTGGTCAATCGCTCTCTTATTGAGAAATTTGCAGTCAATTACCCTCAGGATTATCCAGAACCAGAGACGGTGGTAGATGTCCTGCATAGTCACTATATGATTAAAGAAATTCCTGTAATCATGAAAGAAAGGCAAGGAGGAGTCTCTTCCATTTCGCTGAAAAAATCTATTTATTACATGTTTAAAGTTAGCTTAGCGATTGTTATTGTAAAATTGAGAGGAAGAGAAAATGCTTAGTTACACAGCTCAACTATTTATATCTACTATTATTGCTCTATTTTTGATGTGGATGTTACAACTTATTAGGAAACACCAATTAAATATTCGCTATGCCTTATCCTGGTTTCTTTTAGCTATTGCCTTACTATTCTTAGTATGGTTTCCTCAGGTTTTAGATGAGGTATCTGCTTTGGTTGGGATTTATTCACCGACAAATCTTCTGTTTTTTGTAGGATTGTGCCTGAGTTTAGGAATTATCTTTTCCTTAACAAATATTGTGTCGAGCCATGCCCATAAAATTAAACAACTCAGTCAAAAAATAGCATTGATAGACAAGGAGTTGCAATCTCATGATGAGTGAAACTACTCCGTCACCTCAAAAGATATTTCTGTGGAACATTCTAGGTAGTTTATCAACCGCTGCAATTTCTGTCTTGTTATTATTGGTTGTATCGCGAACCTTGACTGATTTAGAGGCAGATATCTTTAGCATTGCTTATGCTATTGGGAATCTATTCGTTGTGATAGGTTTATTTCAGGTTCGGAATTTTCAATCAACGGATATGCAGCCTAAATATACATTTAATGAGTATTTTGTTGCTAGACTTTTAAGTTGTTTAGGGATGCTCGTAGCAGCAGGTATCTACATTTGGATTAAAGGATATGAAGGCTATAAAGCTGTCATTATCCTAATGATTTGTCTCTATCGATTGACCGATGCTTTATCTGATGTATTTCAGGGGTTATTTCAACAAAAGCAAAGATTGGATATCGCTTCTAAGTCTTTGGTATACAGAAATACTATTATTTTTATAATTTTTACCGTATCTTTAATAGTATCTACAAATTTGGTGCTTGCCTTGACCATGGTCTGCATAGTCTCATCTTTGTTTGTATTAGTATATGATTCTAAATATGCAAAGAATTTTGCAAATATTTGTATTAAACACATTTCTATAAATAGACTGATTTCTTTATTTACAGACAATCTTCCGTTATTTTTGAATGGTTTTTTACTGGTTTATATTTATAATAATCCGAAGTATTCTTTAGATAAATTGTTAGAATTAGGAAGTACAGAAGTAGGTCTTCAAAAAGATTTCAATATTTTATTTATGCCTGCTTTTGTAATGAATTTGATGATGTTATTTTTAAGGCCTATTATAACGAAAATGGCGATTTCTTATCATCATAAAGAAGTGAAAGAATTTAGCATGCTGCAAAAACAAATGTTTCTAACTCTTTCATTGGCTTCAGTAGTTATTTTGATAAGTAGTTTTTATTTAGGAATACCTGTATTAAGTCTTCTTTACAATACTGATTTAACTAGCTACCATACGGTGTTTATGATTTTGATGTTTGGAGGTGTCTTAAGTTCTTTTGCAACGATATTCGATAATATTTTGACAGTCATACGAGCACAAAAATTCTTAGTTATCTCTTATGTGGCAGCATTTGGAATCTCCATTTTAACATCAGATTACTTTGTTTTGTCGTATCAGATTTTAGGAGCTTCTCTTTCATTTTTACTAGCTATGTGTGTATGGTTAGTGATGTCTGCGATTATTTACCGATTTATTAAGAATAAGAAGATTGAATAGTTTGATACAAGGAGTAATATTTATGAAAAATTTGGTAAAGCATTGGAATATTCGTCAAAAGAAGGGCTCTTATATCCTCTTTATAATTTCATTTTTTGTACTATCAATTATGAGTTTTCACTCAATCGTGGTACCTAAGAAAATGCTTATTTGTCTATTTGTAATTGGTTTGATGTTGATAACGTTTAAACCTAAAAAATTAGCAGCGGCCACAAGTATGATTATCATTGTAACAGGATTGTTATCTTCTTTTTTATCGCCTGTAAATGATATTCCTGACGAAACGGCACATTATTATCGTAGTGTATTTGTATCAGAAGGAGATGTAAACCTATCAAACGATTTGGAAAATTTGAAGGTATCAGAGGACGCACAAAAAGTTCAATCAAAAAATAAGACCCTGATTATAAATAGTCCCTTGAATAATGAGAAACACCAATCCAAAGAGAAAGTAGCACCAGAGGTAACGATTACAAATGTCTATTCTTTTGTTTCTTACCTCCCACAAGCGATCGGGATTGCGATAGGTAATACTTTGAATATCAGTGTTATGTTTAGCTATTGGTTAGGAAGATTTTTTAATGTACTCGTTTATGCTTTATTGTGCTACTTAGCAGTGAAAGTATCTTCCAAGGCTGAGCAATTGATAGCCGTATCTGCCTTATTGCCAATGAATGTTTATCTATCTGCCTCTTACAATCAAGACGGTATGACTTTAGGAGTGATTTTATTGGTAATTGCTTTATTTTGCAATTTCATCTGCTCCGATAGAAAAGTGACGCTTACAAAATTTATATGTTATACATTTTTGTGCATTTTATTATCTACGATGAAATTTCCGTTCATTCTTTTAATTGCACTCCCATTCTTTTTGCCATCTGAACGCTTTACTTTCCAAAAAAATAGTTGGTTAGTAAAGCTACTGTGTATCACAAGTGTCTTTATAGTTGCAGTGATATGGTTAAAACTATCATCAGAAGTACAAAATCGTTCCTTAGAAGCACTGGATCATATTAAAGATGTGAATCCTAAGGAGCAGATAGTATCAATGCTTCATTCTCCGATAAAATATACGGCTATTATTCTCAGAGAAATCTTATATCGACTGATAAAGCCGGAAAATATGAATCTATTTGGCTGGTTGACCTACGGGCCTACCTTTCTAATAGGATTGAACATGATGTTTTATTTTTTAGTTGTGGTAAACAATATAGGGAAAGTGATATTAGATAGATGGAGTAAAATATTATTATTTCTAGTGATTACAGGAATTGCAAGTGGCATTGTTCTAGCTATGTATATAACGTGGACACCAGTTGGTTTGTTATCAGTAATGGGAGTACAAGATCGATATTTCTTGGGAGTGATTCCACTTATGTTAATCTTTTTTACTTCAAATTGTTCTAAATTAGAAAAATGTCAAGATGTAGTAAGTGCTTCTTTGCTCCTTGATATTTCTATTTGTTTTATCTATGCAATGTTATTAAGTACTTTATTTACCTACTATGCGTGGTAAGTTAGCGCTTGCTCTATAAAAAAACATCAAAGGAGTCAATCATGATTTTAATTACAGGTAGTAATGGTCAATTAGGAACAGAGCTACGTCATCTTTTGGATGAACGTGGTGTTGAGTATGTCGCAGCAGATGTGGCAGAAATGGATATTACCAACGCGGAAAAAGTAGCAGCATTCTTTAAAGAAGTAAAACCAAGCATCGTTTACCACTGCGCAGCTTATACAGCGGTGGATATGGCGGAAGACGAAGGAAAAGAATTGAACTATGCCATTAACGTGACAGGTTCTGAAAATATCGCAAAAGCCGCTGAGCAGTATGATGCAACCTTGGTTTATATCTCGACGGACTATGTTTTTAATGGAAATTTGCCAGTTGGTCAAGAATGGCAGGTCGATGATCAGCCAGATCCGCAATCGGAATACGGTCGCACCAAGCGTTTGGGTGAAGAAGCAGTAGAAAAATATGCCAGCAAGTTCTATACAGTACGTACCGCTTGGGTATTTGGAAATTATGGGAAAAACTTTGTCTTTACCATGCAAAATTTGGCACAAACTCGCGACACCTTGACCGTTGTCAATGACCAGCACGGCCGTCCAACTTGGACGCGTACCTTGGCAGAATTTATGGTTCACTTGGTCGATACTGAGCAAGCCTTTGGCTACTACCATTTGTCAAATGATGCGAAAGAAGATACGACTTGGTTTAACTTTGCGACAGAGATTTTGAAAGATACCGATACCAAGGTATTGCCAGTTGATTCAAGTCAATTCCCAGCCAAGGCGAAACGTCCATTTAACTCAACTTTGAACTTGGAAAAAGCCAAGGCAACAGGGTTCACCATTCCAACATGGCAAGAAGCATTGGAAGCATTTTATCACCAGGAAACGAAATAGTGAAAGCGAGTTCTTCTCGCTTTTTTTATGTTTTTCACCTGTAAATATGGTATAATAATCTGATGTACTATAACCATCAAAATCTAACTAGGCAACGAAACTGTAGGTAGAGCCAGGCTTTGGCAAAGTGAGTGAACGATGTTAGAATTTGATTTTTGACGAGCATGAGTATAGTTTTTAGAGTTTAGGACACAATGAAACATATTTTTATTATTGGCAGTCGTGGATTGCCAGCCAAGTACGGCGGTTTTGAGACGTTTGTGGAGCAGTTGGTCAGCCGCCAAATCAGCCCAAATATCCAGTATCACGTGGCCTGTCTGTCAGATCAATCTCATCACGAGCACAGAGATTACAAGGGGGTCGACTGTTTTACAATCAATCCTCCAAAGTTAGGACCAGCGCGCGTGATTGCCTACGATATGATGGCGATTAGCTACGCCCTTTCTCTGATCAAAAAAGAGCAGTTAGAAAAGCCGATTTTCTACGTTTTGGGAAATACAATCGGCGCCTTTATTGCGCCTTTTACGAAGAGAATTCATGCAGCAGGTGGTCAACTATTTGTCAATCCAGATGGCTTAGAGTGGAAGCGGAGCAAATGGTCACGGCCAGTACAAAGCTATCTTAAGTATTCTGAGAAGCTGATGAGTCGTCATGCAGATCTTGTGGTGACAGACAATGAAGGCATTGATGAGTACATCCGTAAAGCCTATCCATGGTCCAAGACGACCTATATTGCTTATGGAACAGATTTAGCGCCAACCAGCTTGACCAAGGATAGCCCTGACGTACGCGCATTTTTTGACCGTTTTCAGTTGGTGGAAAAAGACTATTACCTGGTCGTTGGGCGCTTTGTTCCAGAAAACAACTATGCAACCATTATTCGGGAATTTATGGCGTCTCACACTTCGAGAAAATTGGTTATTATCTGTAACCACGAGGGTTCGGCTTATTTTGAAACTTTGAAAGCTGAGACCAGTTTTGATACAGATGAGCGAATCTTGTTTGTAGGGACCGTCTACCAGCAAGAATTGCTGAAATACATTCGCCAAGAAGCTCGGGCTTATCTCCATGGACACGAGGTCGGCGGGACCAATCCAGGTTTACTAGAAGCACTGGCTCAGACCAATGAAAACTTGATTTTAGGTGTAGATTTCAACCAAAAAGTAGCAGCTGATACCGCCCATTATTGGACCAAGCAAGAGGGGGATTTAGCGGATTTGCTAAATAACATCGACCTTCAAGAGGAAAATCAAGCCCTAGGTCAAGCAGCCAAAAAACGTATGGAAACTCACTATACATGGGTGAAAATTGTCGACCAGTATGAGGACTTATTTTTACGATGAAAGTACATATCTTATTATCCACCTACAATGGTGAACGATTTTTAGCTGAACAAATTGACAGCATCCGAAAGCAGACCTTTCAGGACTGGACCCTGCTGATTCGCGATGACGGTTCAAGCGATGGAACACAGCAGATTATCAGGGACTATTGTCTAAAAGACAAGCGGATTTTCTTCATCAATCCAGATGATACGTTCAATCTCGGCGTGATTCAAAGTTTTCACACTCTTTTAAAATATGAAAGAGCAGACTACTATTTCTTTAGCGACCAAGATGATATCTGGCTACCTCATAAGCTGGAACTCCAGCTTGCTGCTGCAACAGCCTATGAGGAAGAAAGGCCTCTGCTCGTCTACACAGACTTGAAAGTGGTAGGGCAGGATTTGGCTGTGATGTCTGAAAGTATGATCAAAACGCAGTCGGACCATGCCAATACTCAATTGGTACAGGAATTAACTGAAAATACAGTCACTGGTGGCGTAGCCATGATCAATCACAGCTTAGCGGAGCTTTGGACTGGTCAAGAAGAATATGACTTGCTCATGCATGATTGGTATCTGGCGCTAATGGCTGCTGCTCTTGGTAATCTCGTTTACATTGATGAGCCAACAGAACTCTATCGTCAGCATGAGGCGAATGTCTTGGGGGCACGGACGCTGAAAAAGCGCATGCAGAATTGGATTCGTCCCCAGGTGCTATTTACCAAATACTGGAAATTGATTAAGGATAGCCAAAGGCAGGCGAAAAACCTCTTGGCTCTTCCTCTAACTGCTAAGGATAGAGAGTTGGTCGAGAACTTCGTGAGCATTATGGAAGTGCCATTTGTAGGGCGTTTCAAGCGTCTTCGTACTTATGGCTATCGGAAAAATAAGGGCTTCCATACCCTAGTCTTTACCAGCTTAATTCTGACAAAATTTGCCTATAAGGAGTAAATAATGAATTTGTTTGATAAAAAAAATATGATTTTATTAAAAGAAATGGTCAAAACGGACTTCAAACTTCGTTATCAAGGGAGTTTGATTGGTCATTTGTGGTCAATTTTAAAGCCACTTTTGCTATTTACGATTATGTATCTTGTATTTGTCCGGTTTTTACGTTTTGATGACGGAACTCCTCATTATGCAGTTAGCTTGCTACTCGGTATGGTGACGTGGAACTTCTTTACGGAAGCGACCAATATGGGGATGTTATCAATTGCTTCTCGTGGTGACTTACTGAGAAAAATTAATTTTCCAAAAGAGATTATTGTGTTCTCTTCCATTGTCAATGCTGCCATTAACTACTCAATTAATTTATTTGTTGTATTTGTGTTTGCCTTAATCAATGGGGTAGCGCCTACATTGCAAGTATTGGTGATTATTCCTCTCTTTTTAGAATTGTCGTTATTTGCTACAGGAATTGCATTTATTCTAGCAACATTTTTTGTGAGGTATCGTGATATTGGTCCGATTTGGGAAGTTATTTTGCAAGCAGGGATGTATTCGACACCGATTATTTACTCCCTTACTTATATTATTCAACGGGGGCATATGACTATTGCAAAATTAATGATGATGAATCCGTTGGCTCAGATTATCCAAGAGTTAAGACATTTTATTGTTTATTCTGGAGCAACAATTTCATGGGATATCTTTGAAAATAAGATTTTTTTAGTCATTCCTTATGTGCTATCTATTTCAGTCTTTGTATTTGGATATGTTCTTTTTAAACGAAAATCTAAGAAATTTGCGGAGATTTTATAATGACAGAAAAACAAATTGCTTTAAAAGTCGAACAGGTGAGTAAGTCTTTCCGTTTACCAACAGAATCTACTCAAAGTTTGCGTACGAGTTTGGTTAATTACTTTAGGGGAGTCAAAGGATATAAAGAGCAACATGTCTTAGAGGATGTTTCTTTTGAAGTTGAAAAAGGAGATTTTTTTGGCATTATTGGACGAAACGGATCAGGAAAATCAACACTTCTAAAAGTTATTTCCCAAATTTATACACCTGAGTCTGGAAAAGTTACTGTAAATGGGACTTTGGTTCCCTTTATTGAGCTTGGGGTAGGATTTAATCCAGAATTGACAGGACGTGAAAATGTTTATTTGAATGGTGCACTTCTGGGCTTTTCTAGAGAAGAAATCGCAGCGATGTATGATGATATTGTAGAATTTGCAGAATTAGAAGAGTTTATGGATCAGAAATTGAAGAATTATTCTAGTGGAATGCAAGTGCGTTTAGCTTTTTCAATTGCCATCAAAGCGCAGGGTGATATTCTTATTTTGGATGAAGTATTAGCAGTTGGAGATGAAGCTTTCCAGAGGAAGTGTTTTGATTATTTCCGACAACTCAAAGAAGAAAAGAAGACAGTCATACTTGTTACTCATTCGATGGACTCTGCTAAGAAATTTTGTAATAAGGCAATCATGTTAGAAGATGGGAAAGTTGTCTTAAACAGTTCGCCAGATGAGGTTGCTAATTATTACACGATGAAAAATTTAGAGAGCCGTAATCAGGATGAGCAACAGGATAATGATATTGATAAGCCTTGGATTAAAATAGAATTACTCTCTAAGACTGTCTTATCTAGTCAAGATATGTTGAAAGCTAGAATTTCTTACTATACACCGGAAGACGTTCCTGTTAGTTTTGGAATTTCCTTGATTGACGAAAACACGGATAAAACTTCTTCTGTTATTAATGATGGTATTTACGATGAGGATAAAAAGTGGAAGATTACCTCTAAGAAAAAGGGGATTCACTCTTTTGATTATGAGTTGCCACTATCTGATTTTAATAATCGAAATTTTGAATTGACAGCTTCTTTGTTCCAATTTGATGAACAGTATAAGGAATTCATTCCTTATGCATTTATAGAAAAAGAAGACATTGTCCATTTTGCTATTCGTGGTGAAAAACATGATAATGGATTGTTAAAATTGAAAGGAAACTGGGAGAGATAAGGGAATGGATCCTGTTCAGAGAAAAATGTTTCAAGTATATGAGGAAGTGAAACGAATTTGTGATGAGAATAATTTACGCTATTTTGCAGCAGGTGGAACTAAGATTGGAGCTGTATTATGGCAAGGGATTATTCCATGGGATGATGATATAGACCTGGTTATGCCAATCAATGATTTAGAAAAATTGGTGGATATCATTCAGAATTCAGAGTGTGAGGATATTGCAGTTTTTGATGGTCTAACAACGTTACATTCTGATATTTTGGGAATCAAAGTCTATGATACTCATTCTATGTTTACGTCTAATAATTTGTTGAATAGACCAGATTCATTTACAGGTATTTTTGTTGATATATTTCCGTTAATAGGTGCTCCGAATGGAGATATTTATCCATTTATTGAAGATATATACGAAGTCGGAGATGCATTATATCGTCAGCGGTTGTTTGGGACAGATGAGTTAGTGATTTCTCAATATATAGAAAGAATGCAAGATATACTTCATCGTTATTCTTTTGACGAAGCTGAGACGATTTTAAATGTTGCTAATCCAGTTGGAGAACATTATCCGAAAGAGGAATTTTTAGATTATCAATATTTTCCTTTTGAAACGAGTCAAATCCCAGTCTCAAAACAGTATGATAGTCATTTGAAACAACAATACGGTTTCTATACGAAAGATTGGCCGGAAGAGAAAAGGCAGCATTTACATCAAGAATTTGCCTTGGTAGATACTGAAAAAACTGTTGATTTTTATAGACATACTATTGAAACGAGTCCTATCCGAAATTATATGGAAAAACTATGGACTATTAAATCAGAGCTCGAAAAATCAGTCTTTGATATTGACGATAGTAGAAAACTAACGGAAGAAAAATATAGAGAGTTGGAAAAAGAAAAGGAAAAGTTAGAGGCTGAAATGGAAGTTATGGTAGTGATGTTGAAAGAACTAGAGTCTCGTCATCTATCTCTATTAAATTCTAAAAGTTGGAAGATAACACAACCATTGAGAGCTATTACAAATTTTATTCAATCTAAACGAAAGTAAAAACGAATATGTTAAATAAGTTAATGAATTCTTACCATAATGAAGGTGCTAGAGCTACCTTAAGAAAAATCTGTCATAAATTAAAGAATGGTGGGCAAGTTGTAGGAACTACGCCATCAAAAATGAATATGTCAGAGATCCCTGTTATGCCTCAATTTGAAGATTTAATGAGGGCAGATTATATTCATCGTCCGTATGTGAAACCAGAAAAATTGGACAAAAAACGATTGAATATAGCATGGGTGACGCCTCCTGTTGGACCAGGTGGAGGGGGTCATACGACTATTTCACGATTTGTACGATATCTCCAATCTCAGGGACATCGGTTGACTTTTTATATTTATAGGAATAATACGATTCCTCAATCTGCAAAAGAAGCTCAGGATATTTTTGAACGTTCTTACAAACTCAATATTCCAGTTAAGGAATTGGAAGAGTTTCAAGATGAGGATGTTGTTTTTGCGACTAGTTGGGAGACAGCCTATGCTGTATTTAATTTGACTGGTGAAAATCTACATAAATTTTATTTTGTTCAAGATTTTGAACCAATATTTTATGGAGTTGGCTCTCGTTACAAATTAGCAGAAGCTACTTATAAATTTGGATTTTATGGAATTACAGCTGGAGCCTGGCTATCTGATAAGGTTAAAGAATATGGTATGGAAGCAGATTATTTTAACTTTGGGGCAGATATTGATGTGTATAAGCCTAAGGCTAAAATGTCAAAAAAGAAAAAAATCTCCTTTTATGCTCGTGCTCATACAGAGCGTCGTGGATTCGAGTTAGGTGTCATGGCTTTGAAAATATTCAAGGAAAAACATCCAGAATATGAGATTGAGTTTTTTGGACAAGATATGTCAAATTATGATATTCCATTTGAATTTACAGATAGAGGTATCTTAAATAAACAAGAACTAGCAGAAATTTATCACGAAAGTGTTGCTTGCTTAGTTCTTTCTTTGACAAATGTTTCTCTTCTTCCACTTGAACTCTTAGTTGCAGGATGTGTACCAGTCATGAATACAGGGGATAATAATACGAAGGTGTTAGGTGAAAATACAGATATTGTTTATGCAGAAGCTTATCCTGTTGACTTAGCTGCTAAGCTGTGTCAAGTAGTAGAAAAAACGAACATCAATGAGCATGCTGAAGCAATGAGTCAGAAATATCAAGGTACATCATGGGAAGAGAGTTATAAAAAAGTAGAAGAGATTATTTTGCGTGAGGTGACTCATGGCTAAAGAAAAGAAAGCGACGGTCTTTATTCCTGTATATAATGGAGAACAGGATCATTTGGAAGAGACTTTAGAAGCACTCTATCGACAAAAAACCGATTTTGACTGGGATGTACTTATTACAGATTCAGGATCTCGAGATAACTCTGTGCAAATCATTGAGCGATTTGCTAAGAAATATGGCAATCTTCAATTAAAGAAAATTGCTAAAGAAGATTATTCTCATGGAGGAACGCGCCAAATGGCAGCAGAAATCTCCTCGGGAGAAATCATGGTTTATTTGAGTCAAGATGCGGTTCCTTATAATGAAAATTGGCTGACAGAGATGGTTGCTCCATTTGCCCTAAATCCTCATATAGCGGGGGTTGTCGCACGTCAGAAGCCTCGTTTAACCTGTTTTCCAGCGATGAAATATGATATTGAAGCAGTATTTCGTGAGCAGGGGGCTGAAGATGCTCTAACTTTTTGGACACGTTCGGATGAAGCATTAAAAGGAAAATACACCAAAGAGTCTTTTTATAGCGATGTGTGCTCAGCAGCTCCTCGTGAGTTTTTGGTCAATCAGATTGGCTATCGTCCGGTAGCTTATTCTGAAGATTACGAGTATGGAAAAGATATTGTAGATGCAGGCTATATCAAAGTTTATAACGCTAAAGCAATTGTAGAGCATTCTAACGATGTTCTTTTGTCAAACTATAAAAAACGAATCTTTGATGAAACATACAGTATTCGTGTAAATAGTGGTACAACAAATCGGATCTCTTTAGTGACTGTATGGGTGACAGCATTTAAAGATAATTTGAAAGATTCTGTACGAATTTGCAGAGATCGCGATTTTTCGTGGAAACGAAAATTATATTGGTTAGCTGTCAACCCATTATTCCATTTGGAAAAATGGCGTGGCATTCGTTTAGCGAATAAAGTGGATTTATCTGCGGATAATAGTCAGTATTCGTTAGAGAAGAGTAAAAAATATGAAGTGTAGGAATAGGCTGTGTTCATAAAACGAAATATATATTATTTTTTTGCAATAATTTCATTTTATATTCTAAGCTATCGAGAAATCACATATAGTATCATAGGAGCAGGGATATTAAAATCTTTTCATTTGGAACAATATTATCAGATAGGTATTGTCTTTTCTATTACGATGCTGGTGTTTTTATTATCAATTTCTACTTCGGTAAAATCATTTTTTGAAATTTCGATTTTATATCTTCTCTATTTGATTTCTGCTTATTTTATACAAATGACATTAAAAATCAATGATAAAAAATTTCTTTGGGAACAATTTTCGAAAAATCATTTTTGGCAAAGTAATTTTTTATGGATTACGATTATTATTCTATTATTCTCTTTTCTTTTAAGAGTATGTAGGGAAATATATTTCCCTTCCTATATAGATAGCAGTAGCGTTAGGAAAATGAAACGTTTGATGTTAAGTCAGTTTTTGACATCTTTTATCCTGACCAGTAGTCAAATGCAAGACAGAATATTGACGAATCGTTTGCTTCCAATAGATTTGAAAGATAGAGGTACGGTTTTTGGACATTTATTTATTTATATTTTACTAGCTTATGTGGTAGCTTCTATTCTATCTTATGTTTTTATAAAGTCTTGTGAAAATTTATTTAAAAATAAGGCAAGCTTAGCTTTATCTCTCACGACAAGTCTGATTTTAGGTACAATCTATAACTATTATATTCAAATTGGCATTACTGAATATGGGAAATGGTATGACTATTACATTGTTTCAGGTGCTACGATTTTCCAAATATTTATTTTGACCAACATTTTTTTAATTATTTATCTTCTATGTAATCGCTATGTGTTAGGAACTATTTTAAATATTGGTCTAGGTTTTTTCATTAGTTTTGTCAATAGTGTTAAATTTGAAATGAGAAGTGAGCCTTTTTTACCTACAGATTTGTCTTGGTGGAAGGAGCTTCAAGCACTGTCAGAATTTGTTTCAATAGACATAGGTCCCATTATTTTGGGGATTATCTTACTCGTGCTGCTAGTAATATATTTGCAGCGATTAGGGCAACTATCAAATAAAATTATATATCATAATTGGAAGAGAGTGGCCTATATTTTTGTTACTTTGCAATTTTTTTTCGGTATCGGCTGGATACTTTCTAATGAAGAAGATGGAAACATTCCCAAAGGAATTCCTGTATTATCATCGGTTAATAACGTTTATGACATTTCTTGGCAAGGTTTGAATGCGCGAGCAAGATTTCAATCATTGAGCTATGTTTGGATAAAACAGTTCTCAACTAAAGTTATGGAAACACCAAATACATATTCAAAGTCTAGCATTAGTGAAATTGTCCGAAAATATGAAAAGCTTTCAAAAGAAATAAATGCTAATCGAGTGAATCATATTTCTGAACAAACGGTTATTTATGTGCTCAGTGAAAGTTTATCAAATCCAAAGCATATCCCAGGCATCATGACTTCTGAGGAAGTATTACCAAATATAGAGGCAATCAAAAACCAAACAACTAGTGGTTTAATGAAGTCAGACGGTTATGGGGGAGGAACCGCTAATATGGAATTTCAAACTCTCACAAGTTTGCCTAAATATAATTTAACACCATTTGTTTCTATTCTCTATTTGGAAATTGTACCAAGGTTATCTAAATTCCCTAGTATTAGTGACCAATTCTCTATGGATAATAGAATTGTTCTACATTTTGCTAATGCGAAAAATTATTCTAGAAACGTTATCTATAAGCGGTTAAATTTTGATCGACAGATATTTTTACATAACGGAAATGTTAAGATAGAAACGCCAGCTGCTTTAGGAGCTTATCCTAGTGATGAGTCAACTTATAATGAAGTATTAAATCAGTTGGATACTAATAGTAATCAGTTTTTTTCGGTCATGACAATGCAAAACCATGCACCTTGGTACTTCGAAACACCAGAAAATTTAGTTGCAACAGGAGAAAGTCTTACAGAATCGGAGAATAGCTCTCTTACCTATTATTCTCGCTTACTTTATCAAACTGACCAAGCTACGAAAAAATTTTTAGATGAATTGTCGAAAGTAGACAAAAAAGTTACAGTAGTATTTTACGGAGACCATTTGCCAGGTCTATATCCACAATCAACTTTTTCAAAAAATCCAGATAGTCAGTATTTGACAGATTATTTTATTTGGAGTAATTTTGAGACTCCGAAACTAGATTACCCACTTGTAAATTCAAGCGATTTTACAGCACTAATGTTAGAACAAACAAATTCTAAAGTATCACCCTATTATGCTTTATTAACTGAAGTGTTACACAAAGCAAGTGTAGATAAAAAAGAGCTTGATGAAGAGGGCAAGCAGATTGCGGAGGATTTAAGATTGGTTCAATACGATTTAGTAGCGGGGAAAGATTATCTTTCAAAGGAATTCTTTGAAATTCCTAAATAGGTATATGTAATTTAGGAATAGAATAGCTTCAGAACATAGATAAACCCGAGATTTATTTAAACAAATTCAAAACCTCTGCTAACTGAACATTTGATTTTCCGATTTTCGCGAGCAGAGCGAGCCTCATCAGATACTTTTCGCTGTGGTAAAGTAGCGTCATGATCGGTCATGACGCTACTCGGAAATTTTGAGACCTCGGGCTCAAAATTCAGGTATGGAATTCCGCAGGAAGTCGCTACCGTACGCACCACCTAAGAAAAGTATTTCAAAAAAACTTTTTCTTCAATCTTTTTTCTTTTACTTGAGAAATAAACAAACTCTTAGAAATACTGCTATATCAGCACTTCTAAGAGTTTCTGTTATATGGTAGTCAACCTCAAAAATAAAAATTTTTCTATCCCTAATAAGATTTGTCTACGTGCTGAGAATAGCTTAGCTATTCTATTTTTTCTCATTTTATGCTAAAATGGTAGGAGGAGGAGCGAAATGATTAAGATATTTGGTCGGATTCGATATCACTGGCAGCCAGAATTGTCCTGGTCGATTATTTATTGGTCCTTAGCAATTACTCCGGCTTTTCTTGCCCTATCTCTCATATTAGAAAAGTTACGAATATCTGATACCATTATTCAGCTATTTGTTCTGGTCATTATTATGTTTGGGATCGGTTGGCATAGGTATTTTGTAATCGATGAGGAGTATTTACGGATTGCTTCGGCAAATCCCTTTGCCTCAAAAAAGGTTCGGATAAATACGATTTCTAAGATTGAAGTGACCTATCTATTCGTGAAAATTTTTTCGACCGATATGCCAGAGGGAAAAGTCTATTATATCCGAAAGTGGCCGAAAAAGTATTTTGTCAATGCGCTAGCCCTCAATCCCCATTTTCAAGGGGAAATTGTCTTGACCGATCATCTGATTACGCAGGACTATTTTGAAGAATATTATGCGAATAAGGACTAACTAGTCGACAGAAATCGCTTTTGTAGGACAGGATTTAGCAGCTAGGAGCGTGTCTTGTTGCTCAGTAACTTCGATGCTAGTATCCTCAGGGGAGTCAGCAAATAAGACAATGCCATTATCATCGTAGTCAAAGACAGTTGAAATGGTTTGGCAGAGTCCACAAGCGATACATTTTTCTGGATAAAGTGTAATTTTCATATTATTATTGTAATGAGATTTTATTAAAAAAACAAGGAGAAAGATTATTCATGTCACAAGAACCATGGAATGAGGAAATTTATCAATCTACTGAAAGTAGAAGGAGTCGTTCAAACAAGGGTAGCTCAAGTACCCGAGTGCTGAGCATCTTAGCCGTATTATTCTTATTTATTGTTATTATCACCACCGTTGCTATGGTCTATCTCTCTCATGGAGGTAGTAAGACAGATGCTACTCAAGAATTTTACAATAGCAACAGTACAGTGACAGCAGCAAGTAGCGCGAAGGAAGAAACTTCTACAGCAAGTACAAGTAGTCAGTCGTCAGAATCATCTGCTCCTGCAAGTGAATCAAGCAGCAGTCGTGTAGCAGACACAACTCAATCTTCTACAGCAGTCGCTGGTGAAACGCTTAGTGTTCAGGCAGGCGAAGGTGCAGGATCAATTGCAGCACGTGCGGGAATTTCAATTGAGGAACTGGAACGCTTAAACCCAGATAAAATGACAGGTCCTGGTGGAACTTGGTGGGCAAACCCAGGTGATATCGTTAAAATTAAGTAAGAGGAATTATGAAATCAATTCAAATCGCCATTGATGGTCCAGCATCAAGTGGCAAGAGTACCGTTGCAAAGATTATTGCAAAAGAGTTTGGTTATACCTATTTAGATACGGGAGCTATGTATCGGGCGGCGACCTATTTGGCCCTACAACATCAGGTGAACCAAGAAGACAGCGCAGCTATTATCGCCTTGCTAGAGCAGTTTCCAATTAGCTTTGGTCGCAATGAAAGTGGTGAGCAGTTGGTCTTTGTCGGCGATGTCGACATCACCCATGCCATTCGTGAAAATCAGGTGACTAATAATGTTTCCTTGGTCTCTGCCCTTGCTCCCATTCGTGAGAAATTGGTCGATTTGCAGCGCCAGATTGCAGCACAAGGTGGCATTGTCATGGATGGACGTGATATTGGGACAGTTGTGCTTCCTGAGGCGGAGTTAAAGATTTTCCTTATTGCATCTGTTGAAGAGCGAGCACTTCGTCGCTTTAAGGAAAATAAGGGAAAAGGGATTCCAACTGACTTGGAACGCTTGAAAGAAGAAATTGCCCTTCGTGACCATAAAGACAGTACACGAGCTGTTGCTCCTCTAAAAGCGGCAGATGATGCCATTACCTTTGATACAACAGGTGTATCGATTGAGGGTGTGGTAGAATTTATTTCCAAAAAAGCAAAAGAAATTCTTGACAAGTAAAAAAAGTATTGGTATACTATTAACATTGAGAAAAGCAGAAGTGAGAGCTTCTCGCCTTGCGACTAACGTTGTCTGGCTCTACGTGTTAAATTTTCTTCGGAAAGATAATGATGTAGTGGTGGACTTGTGTTAGCAAGTCTACTTTGTTTTTCTCGAAAAAAATAAAATGAGGTGAAAGCCATAGCAAAGCAAGATTTGTTCATCAATGATGAAATTCGTGTGCGTGAAGTTCGTCTTATCGGTCTCGAGGGTGAACAGTTAGGAATTAAACCGCTCAACGAAGCCCAAGCGATAGCTGATAGTGCTAACGTTGATTTAGTGTTGATTCAACCGCAAGCTAAACCACCTGTTGCGAAAATTATGGACTACGGTAAGTTCAAATTTGAGTATCAGAAAAAACAAAAAGAGCAACGTAAAAAACAAAGCGTTGTGACGGTCAAGGAAGTGCGTCTCAGTCCGACTATTGATAAGGGAGACTTCGATACAAAACTTCGTAATGCCCGTAAGTTCCTTGAAAAAGGGAACAAAGTAAAGGTATCCATCCGTTTTAAAGGACGTATGATTACCCATAAAGAAGTTGGAGCAAAAGTCTTGGCAGAATTTGCTGAAGCAACGCAAGACATTGCGATTATTGAGCAAAGAGCTAAGATGGATGGACGTCAAATGTTCATGCAACTGGCACCAGCTTCAGAGAAAAAATAAGCTTACTAAGCAAAAGGAGAATTAAAATGCCAAAACAAAAAACTCACCGCGCATCAGCTAAACGTTTCAAACGTACAGGTTCTGGTGGATTGAAACGCTTCCGCGCTTATACTTCACACCGTTTCCACGGTAAAACTAAAAAACAACGTCGTCACCTTCGTAAAGCAGCAATGGTACATTCAGGTGACTTCAAACGTATCAAAGCAATGCTTACAGGACTTAAATAAGTCAAATTACTAGAAATTAGAGAATTATTCGGAGGAAAATATAAATGGCACGTGTTAAAGGTGGCGTTGTATCGCGCAAACGCCGTAAACGTATTTTAAAATTAGCTAAAGGTTACTATGGTGCAAAACACATCTTGTTCCGTACTGCAAAAGAACAAGTAATGAACTCTTACTACTATGCATACCGTGACCGTCGTCAGAAAAAACGCGATTTCCGTAAATTGTGGATTACTCGTATCAACGCGGCTGCTCGTATGAATGGTCTTTCATACTCACAATTGATGCATGGTTTGAAATTGGCTGAAATCGAAGTAAACCGTAAAATGTTGGCTGACCTTGCTGTAAATGACGCAGCTGCTTTCACAGCACTTGCAGATGCAGCAAAAACTAAGCTTGGTAAATAATGAAAAAGGATGAGAGGAATCTCATCTTTTTTTGCGGAAATAGGAAGAAGACAGATGATCCGCTGGATATTTTTTGATGTAGGGTCGACTTTGGTAGATGAAGCAGTCTCTTATCAGCGATTTGCAAATGAGTGTGCACTGGTTTTACGAGATTATGGAAAGCAGGTGTCTGCGGCAGAATTTTTAGAAAAAATGAAAGAGATGGCAGCACTTGGAGAAGCCCCTATCAGAAGTGCCTGGTCTTGGTATGGTTTGCTGGCCAGTCTACGTCCTAGATGGAAGCATGTGGATGAGATAGTCTATCCAGATGTCATTCCGACTTTGAACTATCTTAGTCAGTTCTATCACTTGGGGATTATTGCTAATCAAGGACGAGGCTTAGAGGAGCGATTGGAAGTATTTGGAATTCGCCATTTCTTTGATAAAATTATCTGTTCAGAAGAGATTGGTTATAAAAAGCCTAATCGAGCGATTTTTGATGTTGCGTTAGCGGATGCGAATTGTAGAGCTGAAGATGCTATTTATATCGGAGATCGCATGGACAATGATATTCTGCCCGCAAAGGCAGTAGGAATGCGAACGGTACATATTTTACAAGGAATCGGACCACATGACTGTCCAAATACAAGACTAGAAAGTGATATCACGATTCAGCAGTTGAGCGACCTTTGCTCCTTATTTTAGGATGCCTGTCCTAAACGGGGTAGTATAGTGAATTGAATAAAGGTTAGGACATCGTTCAGTCGCTTTGATGAATGCCAGTTTTATCTGCAGCTCCTTGCCTTGTCCTATTCCTTTCTTAATTCACTATATTTTCTGTATCTGATTAGCAGTAGAATGATAATCTCAACTAGAGTGCATTTTCTATGCTTATTTTAAATAGAAATTACAGTAAAATGTGAAATAGATAGGCGAAAAACAAAACTGGCAAAAACGAAATTTTAAGTGAGAACAACTCGTAAAAAACGCATAAAATCAAGGTTTCTAAAAACTGATTTTATGCGTTTTTACACTATTTGAAGACTTTCTGTCCAGCCTCGTTACATTTTCTAACAACAGGCACATCATTTATTGATAGCTGAGCTGAGTAAGAACAGAATGAGGATAACGGGTTTCTATGTTATCATCGTTATCGAATGTTATTCCCTTATTCTTTTTTCTCACTTGAAGATGAACTACTAGAAGTTGAGCTATTGGGACTCGTTGAAGCAGGATTTGATTCGTGTAGGTTACGATAACTTGGTGCTTGGAATAGGTCAACGGTTGATTTTTCGCCATTTTTGCTATACAGGCTGGTGGAGTTGTCCCCTAGTTCTTCTTCAAGAGCCAATTGTGTCTTGAGAGAGTTAATATAAGAGATGTCCTTCGTGTTTACAGTTGGTAGACCATTGTCTAGGAAGCGAAGGAGATCGCCTGTCTGAATGGCGTCACTTGCCGCCAGCTGGTTTTTGACGCGCGTGCGAATATCTTCAACCTTTTTGAGGGTTTCTTCATCAGGATTGGTAATTTCTTCGCCTGTTTTGGTGCTATAGAGTTTTCCACCATAGCTGGTGTAGTCAGGGGTAATGAAACTTCCAGGGGTACGCAACGCAACAATTTGATGATTATCTTTTGATAAGAGGTCCTGTCCAACTTGGAGGTATTTTTTAGAATCAATTCCTAGAAGATGCTCTAGCGTAGGAAGGGCATCGATTTCTCCACCGAAGGTATTAATGATACGTCCTTTGTTCATTCCTGGAACCACAATCATGTACGGAACTCGTTGGAGCATCGCGTTATCATAGTCTGACCAGGTTTCAGAGTTGGCATCAAGCAAAGGTGCTAAGCTCGGATTACGAGAATTGGAGATTCCGTAGTGATCTCCATAAAGAACAATAATGGATTTTTCATAGAGACCTGTTGCCTTCAAATAATCGAAGAAGGCCTTGATCGAAGCATCCAAGTAATTAGCGGTAGCAAAGTAGCCGTTGATTGTTTCATCTTTTGTATCGGCCAGTGGGAATCCCGTTTCATCGCCTGTGAGGCTGGTTGTGTAAGGATAATGGTTTGATACGGTGATAAACTTAGTGTAGAAAGGTTGCTGCAAGTGTTCAAAGTATTGAATCGAATCAGCAAACATGACCTTATCGTTTAAGCCATATTCAAAAGAATTTTCGGCAGTGGTCTCTGTGAAATAGGACTTATCAAAGAAGTAGTTATAGCCCCATTGTTTATAGGTGTTGTTTCGATTCCAGAAGCCAGCAGCATTTCCATGAAAGACAGCTGATGTATAGCCTCCTTCTTGAGAAAGGATATGAGGCGCTGCTTGTTGCGTATTGCTGCCACCGTATTGTACCATGAAGGAGCCTTGATTCAGCCCAAAGAGTGATGTTTCTATCATGGTTTCGGCATCAGAGGTTTTACCGGCCTTTACTTGATTGAAGAAGTTAGAGAAGGCAAAGGTCGAATTGGAGTGGTAAAGGGAATTGAGAAATGGTGTGACTTCATACTCTTTCCCGTCTACCTTTAGCTTGTAATCGATGATAAACTGTTGCAGACTTTCCAAATGGAGATAGATGACATTACGGCCTTTTGCCATACCGAAGAATTCATCATTTGGCTTAGCGTAATGCTCTGCGACATATTCTTGAACAGGCACCAAGTCTTCGGCTGTTGCTTCTGAACGGTCCTTGTGGACATTATAGGTCTGGTAAGCGTTGTAACCTAAGAAAGATGGGAGTCCCAAAGCGCGGACGATATAGGTATTGGAAAACCCGCGTGACAATAACTCAGGACGATCAATTTCTGCTAAAAAGAGATTGATTGAAAAGAGTAGGATAGACAGGGCCGTGACTGCAAAACTAGACCGCTTGTTAAAGGGCTGTGGATCGACCGGTATTTTTTTCTTGAAAAAGAAATACGTCACCACAATAAAATCCAAGAAATAGACTAAATCCCAGATTCTCAAGGCCTTGAGGGTCGTTTGGAATAACCCAGCTGCAACGCTCGAGCTCGCCATCATGGTTGAAATCGAGATGTAGTCCGAAAACTCTCTAAAGTAGAGGGTATTTGAAAATAGCCATAAGAATAATAAGAAGTAGAGCAGTCCTGCTGTTCGGTAAAACCATTTAGTTGATTTGACGTAGAGGGCAAGCCCGATAAAGAGGAGACCGACAGGAAGTGGATTGATAAAGAGGATAAAGTTCTGATAAAAACCCTTGGTATCTAAATTGAAGTCAATGAGGTAAGCCCACAGTGTCTTTCCCCAGTAGAGTGTGACCAAAATGAGGATAAAGCCCATTCTAGAACGTAATACTTTTGATAGCAGATAACGATTTTTGTTCACAAGAGCTTCCTTTCTAGTAATTGTACATTTCACAAAATCTTAGTCCATTATACCATATTTTTAAAATATTCCTTAGTAAGAGAAGTTTTTTACACGGAAAGATGTTTAAAAGTAGATTTTCATAAAGTAGGTTTTTGATACTTTCTTGACTAATACGGACGCACTTAAGCCTCACTAATGCCGGAGTTTTAATTGCTAATTTCTGAGTCTAAGACCTCAAACGCTCCGTCAAGGAGTAGGGAGATCTATCCTACATCGATATCAGCTACTGTAATCTTTTCTAGTTCGTGAATGGTTAGTCGGAACGAGGTTACTTGTTTGCGCGACAAGTAATCGTTTGTAATACTCAATTAAAATCAACGTTAGCACTTTGGGATACTTTCTTAAATAGTGTGGTCGCAAGCAATCTTGAGTCTAAGGTCTCAAAAAAGCCGTGCCTAGCAACTACTTTTTTGTTGCTAGGCATTCCACTATTTCGAATGTATCGCCTTTGGCTCATTTCGTTCAATACATTTTTTTAAAGAGTAGATATTGATAAGATAAAATAGCTATTTTTGATTTTTATTGGGGAGTATAAACAGTCAAAAATCGTAACAGATAAGAGCTTGAAAATCATTTTTCGTACCTTTAGCATGTCAATAAGAGAAGTTTTTTTGAGATATTATACAAAATTTGGTATAATAAAGGTATGATAGAATTGACAGTAAGCCCCATTGTAGAACGAAAAATTAAGCAGGGAATCTGTGTGCTGGAAGCACGTGATTTTCCGTCTCTTGAGGGAGAAAACACTCTGGCTCATCTGTTCAACCAACAAGGAAAATGGGTAGCTCTAGCCTACCTTTCTACCCAGAATAAGGGAATTGGATGGGTGATTTCCAGAGAAAAAATACTCTTGGATCAAGCGTTTTTCAAGCAACTCTTGTTAGAGGCAAGGCAGAAACGGCATTCTTTTGAGCTTTCAAGTTTGACGACTGCCTATCGCTTGTTTAATCAAGACGGCGATGGCTTTGGTGGTGTCACTATTGACCGCTATAATGATTATGCGGTCTTTTCGTGGTATAATGAGTATATTTATTCCATTAAGGATGAGATTGTGGCAGCCTTTCAGGCAGTTTATCCAGATGTTCTAGGAGCTTACGAAAAGATTCGTTTTAAAGGACTGGACTATGAATCAGCCTACCTTTATGGTGAGGAAGCGCCTGAAGAATTGACTGTTTTTGAAAATGGTGTTGCCTATCAGGTCTTCTTAAACAACGGCTTGATGACTGGGATTTTCCTAGATCAGCACGAGGTCAGAGGAACCTTAGTGGACGGGCTTGCAGCGGGTAAACGTCTCTTGAATATGTTTTCTTATACAGCTGCCTTTTCAGTGGCAGCCGCTATGGGTGGTGCAGTAGAGACGACTTCGGTTGACTTGGCAAAACGATCCAGAGAACTATCTGAAGCGCATTTCAAAGCAAATGGCTTGGAACTAGAAGCGCATCGCTTTTTAGTCATGGATGTTTTTGAATACTTTAAATACGCCAAACGAAAAGGACTCTCTTACGATATGATTGTCCTTGATCCACCAAGTTTTGCGCGCAATAAAAAGCAGACCTTTTCAGTAGCTAAGGACTACCATAAATTGATAGCCCAATCGCTTGATATTCTAAACCCTAAGGGAGTCATTATCGCCTCGACCAATGCATCAAATGTTTCCCTTGAAAAATTTAAAAAAGAAATTGAAAAAGGATTCGGTGGCCACAAGCACCGTTATCTTGAGACCTATCGCTTACCGAGCGATTTTGTGTCCAACAAAAAAGATGAAAGTAGTAATTACCTCAAGGTCTTTACAATACAGGTAGAAAAATGAAAATTGTAGTTCCAATCATGCCTCGTAGTCTCGAGGATGTTGCTAATATTGATTTAGATAGGTTGGCAGGTGCTGACTTGATTGAATGGCGGGCAGATGTTCTTCCCAAAGAAGAGATTTTAACAGTAGCGCCAGCCGTTTTTGAAAAATTTGTTGGTCGTGAAGTGATTTTTACGCTGAGAACTAGCCGTGAAGGTGGTCATATTGAGCTGACCGATGAGGAATACATTCACTTGCTCAAGGAAATCGCAAGTCTCTACCAACCTGAATTTCTTGACTTTGAATATTATTCGCACAAGGAAGTCTTTGATCAGATGCTGGAGTTTCCAAATCTAGTCTTGAGCTACCATAATTTTGAGGAAACCCCCGAAAACTACATGGAAATCATGTCAGAATTGACCAGTTTATCACCAGCGGTTGTTAAGATGGCGGTAATGGCCGAGACTGAGCAGGATGTTTTAGATGTCATGAACTATACTCGTGGCTTTAAGACTCTCAATGCGGAGCAGGCCTATGCGACCATGTCTATGGGACATTTGGGGAAATTATCACGTGTCGCAGGGGTTCTGACAGGTTCTTGCTGGACTTTTGCAAGTCTTGATGAGGTGAGTGCACCGGGACAAATATCCCTTGCAAATGTGCAAAAAATCTTGACTGTATTGGAGGAATAAATGCGTTATTTAACAGCGGGTGAATCTCATGGCCCACGTTTGACAGCCATTATCGAAGGCGTGCCAGCGGGGCTAGCCTTAACCGCAGCGGATATCAATGCTGATTTGAAACGACGCCAAGGCGGCTATGGCCGTGGCGCCAGAATGCAGATTGAAACTGACCAAGTTGAGATTACCTCTGGCGTTCGCCACGGGAAGACAACAGGGGCCCCGATTACACTTCATGTCATCAATAAGGACCATCAAAAATGGTTAGATATCATGGCAGTAGAAGACATTGAAGATCGTTTGAAGAGCAAGCGACGCATCAAGCATCCCCGTCCAGGTCATGCGGATTTGGTCGGTGGCATCAAGTATCGTTTTGATGATTTACGCAATTCCTTGGAGCGATCGAGTGCGCGTGAGACCACTATGCGCGTGGCGGTCGGAGCAGTTGCTAAGCGCATACTTGCAGAGCTAGACATCGAAATTGCCAACCATGTGGTCGTCTTTGGTGGTAAAGAAATCGATGTTCCTGATGGGCTAACAGTCGAAGAAATTCGGACGCGTGCCAGCCAATCAGAAGTGTCGATTGTCAACCCAGAGCGTGAAGAAGAAATCAAGGAGTATATTGACCAAGTCAAGCGGGACGGAGATACCATTGGTGGTGTTGTCGAAACCATTGTCGGCGGTGTTCCAGTCGGTCTTGGTTCGTATGTCCAGTGGGATAGGAAGCTCGATGCCAAGCTTGCTCAAGCTGTTGTATCGATTAATGCGTTTAAAGGTGTTGAATTCGGTCTAGGGTTTCAGGCGGGCTACCGTAAGGGTAGCCAAGTCATGGATGAAATCATCTGGTCCAAAGAGACAGGCTATCATAGATTAAGCAATAACCTCGGTGGCTTTGAGGGTGGTATGACCAACGGCGAGCCAATCGTAGTGCGGGGAGTGATGAAGCCGATTCCGACGCTTTATAAGCCCTTGATGTCTGTTGATATTGATACTCATGAGCCTTATAAGGCAACGGTTGAGCGCTCTGATCCAACGGCTCTTCCTGCTGCAGGTGTTGTCATGGAAGCAGTTGTCGCAACGGTTCTTGCACATGAAATCATAGAGAAATTCTCCGCAGACAACATGGAAGAACTCAAAGAAGCGGTAGCGCAACACCGAACATTTGTGAAAGAATTTTAAGAACATGACAAAAACCATTTATATCGTGGGTTTGGGGCTGATTGGAAGTTCCTTAGCATTAGGCATTCGTAGGGATCATCCAGACTATCGCATTGTGGGCTACAATCGTGGTGAGCAGTCTCGACAGATTGCCCTGGAGCAGGGAATTGTTGATGAAGCGACAGATGACCTGAGCCAATTTACACAAGAAGCGGATGCGATTTTCCTCTGTGTGCCGATTCAGCAGACGATTCGCTTTTTAGAGGCTTTCTCTCATCTGCCTTTGAAAAAAGATGTACTAGTGACAGACGCAGGTTCGACCAAGGAGGCCATTGTTAAAGCTGCGGAAGATTACTTGTCTGCTCGCAAGATTAACTTTATCGGGGGGCATCCGATGGCAGGTAGCCATAAGACAGGTGCTATTGCAGCCGATGTCAATTTGTTTGAAAATGCCTACTACATTTTGACACCGAGCCGTTTGACACGACCAGATGCGATTCCTTGCTTGCAGGACATCTTGTCAGGTTTGCATGCTCGTTTTGTAGAGATTGATGCAAGAGAGCATGATTTTGTTACCAGTCAGATTTCGCATGTGCCCCATGTTCTTGCCTCTAGTTTGATGCACCAGGCTGGCGATTATCGGAAGGAACATCCCTTTACCCAGCACTTTGCGGCGGGTGGTTTCAGAGATATGACCCGAATTGCTGAAAGTGAGCCAGGCATGTGGACGAGTATCCTTCTAACCAATCGCAGTAGCATTATCGAGCGTTTAGAAGAATTTGGAGAGCGTTTAAAGGCTATTCGCTACCTCATTGAAACAGGTGATGCCGATGCTATTTGGCAATTTTTTGACCAAGGGCGGCAGATCCGAAAGGAAATGGAAATCCATAAGCGGGCTGGTGTTGATAGTTTCTACGACCTCTTTATCAATATCCCTGACCAAGAAGATACTATTTTGACCGTTCTTGAGTTGCTTCGAGGGATTTCAGTCGTCAATATCCGTATCAATGAGGATAATCGGGCGGATATTCATGGTATTTTACAAATTACGTTTAAAAATAAAGAAGATTTGGAGCGAGCTGAGGGGATTATTCGGACTCAGACTAGCTATCAGGTTTTCGTAGATTAGGAGACAACTATGGCACAAAATATCTATGATATTGCAAATGAATTGGAACGCAGCATCCGTCAGCTACCTGAATACAGGGCAGTTGAAGCGGTGAAGGTTTCGATTGAGGGGAATAAGGACGCAAAAGAGTTGTTGGAAGGGTACATTTCATTTCAACGCGACGTACAAAATCAATTGCAGGTAGGTCAAATGCCAGCTGATGACGTGCAAGAACGTTTGCAGGATTTTAATAAAAAAATCCAAGCGAATCCTCTTTTGACAGAATACTTTAGCAAACAGCAACAATTATCAATCTATATCGCAGATGTGGAAAAAATTATTTTCCAACCTTTGAATGATTTGTTGTAAGAAGAAAGTGGAGTGGGAGAAGTCACGATTTCGGAGAAATCGACTTCCCTCACTTTTTTATGTTGAAAATAGTTCCCTCTAATCAGAGAAGAGATTTTTTGTCTGAGACTTGCTCTCTCGGCTTTTAGTTCTGTGGATTATTGAATACAGAAGAGAAATTTGCTTGCGTTCGCACTAGCTAAGAAAATATCTAAAAACAAAGAAATTCATGCTTAGTCAAGTATAAATTTCTATATTGTCCAAAAAAAGGCAAATTTCAAGTTCAAGTTAGCCAGTCTGTAAAAATTCTCTAGGAGATTTGTAACCCAATATCTTCTTTGGATAGTTGTTAATCCAGTTTTCAATAAATGTGACTTGTTGTTGAGTCACATTTTTGCTTCTCTTAGGCAACCAACGCCGGATGAGTCTATTATGATTCTCATTAGTTCCCCTCTCCCAAGAGGAATAAGGGTGGGCATAGTAGATATGATCGGGGTCAAAAACTTCTGCTAAACGACTGAATTCAGTCCCGTTATCAGCTGTGATTGAGTTAATTTGATAATCTCTGAGGATCATTTTCAGAGCTTGATTGACTGAAGACGCGGACTTATCGGGAATAAGTCGGATGATTTGATAACGACTCTTTCTATCAGTTAGAGTCAACAGACACTCATTTTTTGCCCGTGTTTGAATAACTGTATCAATTTCAACATCACCAACATTCTCACGTTGATTAATGCTTTCTGGTCGTTCCTCAATCGATTTTCCAGCCGGCTTAAAGTTAGGACTCGCTTGTTTTTTCTTCGTTTTCTCTTTCCGAGGATAAAGCATGTCAGCCTTGGTCAACCCTAAGTGCCCACGATGAATCCAGTAGTAAATGGTGGAGACGGAGGCAGGTATCCCTTTTACTTTTACCATCATCTCAGGAGAGTATTTCTGTTTGATGTAGTGAAGAATTTTTTCTTTGAGTTCCTTGGTTAGGGAAGTTTGCTTCACAGAATGTTTGCGATTATTTTGATAGGTTTTTTGAGCGAAGTCAGCTGAGTAGATTATTTCAAATTTTCCTTTACGCACTTGTTGCCTAACCTGACCACGTTTGACTTCGTTGTGAATGGTTTGAGGAGCCTTCTCTAATCTTCTAGCGATTTCACGATTTGAGAACCCTTCTTGAAGCCAACGCTCAATCATTCTACGCTCAGCTAGTGTCAAATGTTTCCTTTTTGGTGTATAATAGTGTTGCATCTCAGAGTCTTTCTAATTGTTCTTGTGGTGATTACAATTATATCTCTCTGAGATGTTTTTTTATACCCTTGACTGGCTAACTTCATTGTAGAACTTTCGATTGTCCAAAAAAATTGAAAAATCTGAAAATTTGTGTATAAAAATTCTTGACAAGTGGATAAAAATGTATTATCATTTTAATAACCTAAAAGAAATGAGAAATGGAGAACTGCAATATGTTATTGAGTTGTCAACTAACATCAACCAATCATACATATTTCTACAGCTACTTTAGATAGTGTTTGTAGACATGGGAACATGGATACAAACACGGGAACGTTACGTTTGTATCTATGTGGCTGTGGTAGTTTTGACGATGCCTACATAGATGATAGATCTAGATGGCATGTCAAGTCAGTCTGTTTTCATTTTACAGTTGAATTGAGGGACCGTTTAGATGTATCTAAGGCGGTCCCGTTTTTGTAGTCCAGACCCTTTCTACTGACTCTTGGGAGGGGACGCCCGACTGACGAGGGCTGTCAGAAAGAAGATGAGGAAGTTGGCTCATTTTTAAGATCCTGTATTCATAAGCGAAGTCATTCTAAGCTCTTAAATAGAATTATTGAGCTGTGAATACATGTTCTAAGGTCGCTTTCTAGCATAGGGCTAGGAAGATTACTTATTTATTATATTGACAAAGGAGATTTCGATTATGGGGTTTAAACAATTTTTTGCAGGTTCAGTCGCTGTACTTTCTACGCTAGCACTCGTTGCTTGTAGTTCAGGTGAGAAATCAGCAGCATCAGATAGTGACAATGTAAAAGTGGGGATCATTCAGTACGCAGAGCATGATGCGCTCTCATCTGCTCGTAAAGGTTTCTTGGAAGCACTGGACAAGGCTGGATACACCGAAGGAAAAAATCTGACCGTTGATTACCAAAATTCCCAAGGAGATCAAGCGAATTTACAGACAATGGTTGAGCAATTGGCTGGAAAAAATGATGTGAACTTTGCGATTGCGACACCTGCAGCTCAGGCTTTATTGAGTGCAGATAGTGAGACACCGTCTGTCTTTACAGCAGTGACTGATCCAGTCGAAGCGGGTTTGGTAGATTCCTTGAAATCTCCTGGGGGCAGCATGACAGGATCGATTGATGCGACCGATGTGGCAGGACAAATTGAGATGTTGGTGAAGGTTGTGCCAACAGCTAAGACCTTCGGTATTTTCTACAACTCAAGCGAGGTGAATTCAGAAGTTCAAGCCAAAGAAGCGAAGAAATTGTTAGAAGAAAAAGGGATGAAGGTTGTGATTAAGACTGTGACGACCACTAATGATGTGCAGCAAGCAGTTACCTCGCTAGCTGGTCAAGTGGATGCCATTTACTTGCCGACCGATAATACGGTTGCTTCAACGGCTTCTACTATCGGAGATGTCCTCATGAAAGCCAAAGTACCAGCTATGGGAAGCGATGAAGCAGTCTTAGAAGCGACTCTCTTTACATACGGTGTGGATTACCATGCAATTGGTGTTCAAGCGGGTGAATTAGCCGTTAGCATCTTAAAAGGGGAGAAGCCAGCAGATTTGGCAGTCAAAACACCTGAAACAGCTGCCGTTGCCGTCAATGAAGAAATGGCAAAAGCAATTGGTATTGATCCAGTAACGATTAAGGAATTGGGAAAATAAACGATATGGGAGAAAAAGTCTATGAGTAAAATCGGAAAATATCTGCTGAATGCGTCTATCATTGGTCTTAGCGCCCTTGCTTTAGCAGCCTGTTCATCATCGGATAGCAAGAAAGGTAGCAACGATACAGTCAAAGTCGGTATCTTGCAGTATATGGAGCACGATTCTCTATCAGCTGCGCGTAAGGGATTTGAAGCAGAATTGGCAGAAAATGGCTACAAGGAAGGTGAAAAAATTACCCTTGATTACCAAAATGCCCAAGGAGATCAAGCAAATCTCCAAACCATTTCAGAGCAATTGGTGGGAAACAATGATATTATCTTAGCCATTGCAACGCCTGCGGCCCAAAGTTTGGCAACTATTTCAACGGATACCCCTGTTCTTTTCACAGCGGTAACGGATCCGCTATCTGCTGATTTGGTCAGCTCGATTAAGGAACCGGGCGGTCTATTGACAGGAACCAGTGACCAAGCGCCGATTGATAAGCAGATTGAATTGCTCGGACAAGCTGTGCCAAATGCGAAAACGGTTGGTATCTTATATACAACCAGCGAACGCAACTCAGAAGTCCAAGTGGAAGAAGCAAAACCGCTTCTTGAAAAAGCAGGCTATAAGGTGGTAGTCAAAGGGATTTCTAACACCAATGAAGTACAGGATGCTGCGACAAGCCTAATGAAGGCGGTCGATGCAGTCTTTATTCCGACAGACAATACCGTTGCGTCAACTATGACCATGCTTGGGGAATTATCTGTTCAGTATAAAGTACCAGTTATCGGTGGCTCGACTGACATGGTTGATGAAGGGGGCTTGTTGACCTTTGGAACGAACTATGAAGCCCTAGGTCGTCAGACAGCTAAAATGGCTATTAAGATTATCGAGGGTGCCGATCCTGCCAAGACAGCAGTCGAATACCCAGAAACAGTTAACCTACACGTTAACGAAGACATGGCGAAAAAGCTAGGCATTGATACCTCAAAACTTTCTGTATCAAACTAAACTATCAAAAAGCAACGAGGCTGGACACTTTTGTCTCAGCTTCCTATTAAAGGAGAACATTGTGGATCTTATATTATCAAGTATATCGCAAGGACTATTGTGGTCGATTATGGCGATTGGTGTGTATTTAACATTTCGGATTTTAGACATTGCGGATTTGACAGCAGAAGGGGCCTACCCTATGGGGGCTGCAATCTGTGCCACAGGGATTGTTAATGGTATGAATCCCCTACTAGCCACCTTGCTTGCTTTTGTAGGAGGCATGCTTGCGGGTCTTATCTCGGGTTTGCTCCACACCAAAATGAAAATTCCAGCCCTACTAACAGGGATTGTCACTCTGACAGGGCTCTATTCGATTAACTTGAAAATCCTTGGTAAGGCCAATGTGGCACTCTTACGCCAGCATACCTTGGTGAGTCAATTGCAGAAAATGGGCTGGAGTAAAACCTATGCGGTTCTGCTGATCGGTGCGATTTTTGTCGTATCAGTGATTGTTCTTTTGACCTTGTTGTTAAATACGCAGGTTGGTCTTGCTCTTCGTTCAACAGGGGATAATATTCCGATGAGTGAGGCAAATGGTATCAACGTTGATAAGATGAAGATTTACGGCTATATGTTGTCCAATGGCCTAATTGCCCTTTGTGGGGCGCTTCTAACGCAAAACAATGGCTACGCCGATTTGAACTCAGGGACAGGAACTATCGTTATCGGTCTTGCTTCTGTCATCATTGCAGAAGTCATCTTGCGCAATCTTCGTATTGGTTGGCGCTTGGCCTCCGTCGTTCTAGGCTCTGTCATCTATCGGTTGATTATCCTGGCTATTCTTGAAATTCCAGGTATGGATGCGGACTTGGTGAAATTGTTTTCAGCAACTCTTCTTGCTCTTGTCCTCTTTGTGCCAGAATTGCAGAAAAAATGGCAGATTCGCAAGCCAAATCTATCAGAAAAATCAGCTTAGGAGGGATGAGAAGATGACAACAATTTTATCAATTCAAGAGATTCATAAGACCTTCGAAGCAGGGACCATCAATGAAAACCATGTACTGCGTGGGATGAATTTGGATGTTCAAGAAGGGGATTTTATCTCCATTATTGGAGGAAATGGTGCAGGGAAGTCGACCTTGATGAACAGCCTAGCGGGTGCCTTGACGGTTGATTCAGGAGATATTTTACTAGAAGGCAAGTCCATTAAACATGTTCCAGCAGCAAAACGAGCGCGGGAGATTAGCCGGGTCTTTCAAGATCCGAAAATGGGGACGGCATCTCGTCTGACCATTGAAGAAAATATGGCAGTTGCCTATCGTCGTGGTCTTGCCCGTGGCTTGAGCTGGGGAGTGAAAGACAGCGAGCGCAAAATTTTCAAGGAAGCCTTGCAAGAATTGGACTTAGGGCTTGAAAATCGGATGAAGGTAGACACCCAATTTCTATCAGGTGGTCAGCGTCAGGCTTTGACCTTGCTCATGGCCTCGCTCGTCAAACCAAAAGTCTTGCTTCTAGACGAGCATACGGCAGCCCTTGATCCAAAGACCAGTGACATGGTGATGAAGTTGACCAAAAAAATTGTGGAGAAGGACAAGTTGACAGCTTTGATGATTACCCACAATATGGAAAATGCGATTGAATATGGAAATCGTCTGGTCATGCTCCACCAAGGTCGTATTGTTGTGGATGTACGCGGTGAAGAAAAAGCCAATTTGACGGTTCAAGATTTGATGGATTTATTCCATAAAAATAGCGGCCAGAAATTGACCGATGATGAGATGGTGCTCTAATAAGACGGAAAAAGCCCAATTGCTGGGCTTTTTATGTAACAATTCTTCGAATTATGATTCGTGTGATGAACGATTGCCATCACTTGTTCAAACAATATCTCCCAACTCCATTGAAGAAGTAGTGATAAAGTCGATAAAGTTTTTCAAATCTGTTGAGAGTAGCTTATCCTTGCGGTAGGCCGCATAGTAAATACGGGCATCTTTAAGGGCATCCATTTCAATCACTTCGATATCTTCGATGCTACTGAGGAAATCAAACTTGGGAATAATTGCAAGGCCAAAACCTTGAGCGACAAGACCTGCAACTGTTTCATCTTCACTGACTTCAAAGGCAATTTGAGGTTTGTCCTCAAAGGGTTGGTAGAGTTGTTCGATGACAGGGCGGACACCGCTCCGTTTGGAAAACCACACTTGGGGGAAAATTAAGGTATCTTCCAAAGTGACGGTCTCCTGCGCGGAGAGCGGATGCTGTTTGGGAACAATCAAGACTAGGTCTTGAGAGAAGATAGGAATGTAGGAAATTGTAGGGTATTCATCGAGTTTGGAGCAGAATGCCAAGTCGTATTTGTCATGAATGAGGCCCTCGATCATATCAAGGGACATTCCGCTATCATTATGAAAATCAAAGATAGCATCTGTCTCTGGATAGGCTTCGATGAATTTTCGTACGAGTTGGGGAACCGCTTTTCGACCCAGAACTCGGAGAAGGGTCAGATGGATATTAGGCTTGTTGGTATAACGCCGCTGTAAATTTTGCACCCCAGAGTCCAAAATAGCAAGGGAGGACTGGACCGTTGTGTAAAACTCCTTTCCTTGTTCTGTCAGGATAACATTGCGTCCCTGCTTGGTCAACAGAGGTACTTGTAGTTCTTCTTCCAACATGGCAATGGCGTGGCTTAGAGTTGGTTGTGTGATATGCAGGCTCTTTGCTGCATCGGTATAATGCTCTAAATCGGCTAATGTGAGGAAATAGCGGAGATGTTGTAGGTTCATAGGTTATCCTTCCTTTTTGTCATTCTTTCTGCTTACTTTTATTATAGCATAAAATATATAAATTTTTTCTATCAATCCTTGTGAAAAAATTCATTAGTAATTTGTCTTCTTTCGTTTTATAATAAAAACTATAGAAAGTGAAAAAAATAACAAAGGGGGACATAAAGATGTCACATATTTCACCGATTACGATTAGTTCTTGGACTTTGGGCGATCAATGTTGTTTTGAGGACCGTGTGAAAGCAGCGAAAGAAGCTGGTTATGAAGCCATTGGTCTACGAGCTGAGACCTATGTTGATGCTTTAAACGAGGGTTTGACGGATCAAGATATTCTCGCTATACTGGAAAAATATCAAATCGTTGTTTCAGAAGTAGAATACATCGTCCAATGGGCAGAAGCACAAAGAAGTTATGAACAAAAATACAAAGAGCAAATGTGCTTCCATATGTGTCGTCTCTTTAATGTAGGACATATCAACTGTGGTTTGATGGAAAACTATTCAGTTGAATATACAGCTCAAAAATTAAAAGAGCTGTGCCAACGTGCAGGTGATTTGATTATCGGGGTAGAACCGATGCCGTATAGCGGTTTGCCAAACTTTGACAAAGCTTATGCAGTGGTGAAAGAATCAGGTGCTGAAAATGCTATGCTCATCCTTGATACTTGGCATTGGGTACGGGCAGATCAGCCATATAGAGCCTTGACTCCTGAAGAAGCAGCCAAAGTTATTTCAATTCAAATTAATGATGCTTACGAACGTCCATATGCGGCTTCAATCTTACGTGATGAGTCCATGCATGATCGTTTAGCGCCTGGAACAGGTGCAAAAGATACAGCTGGCTTCCTCAAGATGGTCAGAGAAGCTGGCATTTCACCAAAAGTAGTCGGTGTCGAAGTGATTTCAGACGCCATTCTTGCAAAGGGATTGGCAGAAGCAAGTCAATATACCTTCGAACATACCAAAAAAGTTTTGGCTGAAGTATGGCCAGAGTTATTACCATAAATCATACAAGAAAAAGGAGAAACAAAAATGTCAGATAATTGGTTGGGGCTTAGTGGAAAAACAGCAGTTGTAACAGGAGCTGTTGGTGGAATGGGCAAGACAATCGTACAAGAGTTTGCAAAACAAGGAACCAACGTTGTGTTGCTAGATATCCGTGAAGACGCCTTAAAAGAATACGCAGAAGAAATCGCAAGCGAATATGGTGTGAAAACCTTGGCAGTTGCAACCAATTCGACCGTCGAAGCTGATGTGGACCGCGCGGTGGAACTGGCTGTTGAAACATTTGGCCAAGTCGATATTTTGGTCAATACTGCAGCCATGCTTCGGGCTTGTCCGCTTGAAGATCTTCCGCTTGAAGAATGGCGTCAGACAGTGGACATCAATTTGACAGGGTATTTCTTGGTATCACAACGCTTCGGTCGTCAGTTTATCAAGCAAGGAAAAGGAAATATGGTTCATATTTCAACCATTGCCTCTGTTTTCCCTGAAACCTATTCAGCAGCCTATAGTTCAACCAAGGCTGGTGTTAATATGATGTCACGCCAGATGGCAGCAGAATGGGGACAATTTGGTGTTCGTAGCAATTGTATTCAACCATGTTTTGTGAAAACACCATTGTCAGAAGCTTTCTATGCCGATCCAGTTGTTGAAGAAGGACGCAAGGCTCTTACAGCTAACAAACGGATTGGAAATACCATGGATATTGCCAATGCAGTCTTGTATCTTGCAAGTGATCGGTCTGATTATACAAATGGCCACGAGTTACGTGTAGAAGGTGGATTTGGCATCATGATGGGAGACCAAACACCAAAACCTGGCGGTCGCCGTGAATATGCCATCAAAGAACATGACGCCTATTTAGAACGTTTAAAAGGAAATAGCTAATATTCCTTTTGAACATCACCATTTCTTTGAATATACTATCTTATTGAAGGGATTATGACATAAATGTTTAAGAATAATAAATACAACTTTTCAGCGATGTTGCTCTGGATGGCTTACTTCTGCCATGGTATCCAGGCACTGACAATTTCTCAAAATGCAAAATTCTTTGCGGTCAAATGGAATTTGATTAGCGCTGCGGATTTAACAGATCCAGATAAAATGAAGATTGCGACAGCAGCTGTCCTAGGTGCGATTGCCTGGACAGGGATTGGGAAGATTTCTTTCCTTGTCTTCTCTGGTCCACTTTCAGATAAAATCGGTCGCAAGCCATTGATTGTTGCAGGTTTGTTTGGGTATGTCTTGATGTTTGGCGCTTTCTTGTTTGCAACAGATATTTTCCTTGCTAAAGTTCTAGGATTTGTAGGAGGAGCGATGACATCCTTGTTTGATGGAGCTATCAACCCAGCCTTGTTTGAAATGTATCCTGAAAACAAAGCAACAGCCTCTATCCTCAGCAAGGCCTTGATTTCGATTTCATCCATCTTGTATCCACTGTTTGTTGCCTTCCTCGTAACCAATAGCCTCAGCCCACAAATTGGGATCATCGTACCATTTGTCTTAAGTTTACTTGTGCTCATCGGTGTTGTCTTTGCTCATTTCCCAGATGCGGACTTGCAAAAAGCAGAGAAACTCTCTCCATCAGAAGCTATTCGTCAATTGGAAACACGTCAAAGTGCTGCTGGTGCTGGTGCTAACAGCGGTCTTGTGAAGAAGAATCAAGGAAACTTTGCAATTGACGGTGTTGTCTTACCGCTTTTTGCCTTGACCATTTATTCAAACTTCTATCTTTTCCAACAAGCATCAAAAATCTACGCGCAAAACGTTCTCAACATGTCTGAGACAGCAGCAGCATCTGTTACCTCTCTCTACCAATTGGGTGGATTAGTAGCGACTATTGTTTTCTCACTCATGATGGCGCGTGGTATCCGTGATATTGCGATTCTTGTTGTCAGCCCAGTCTTTGCGGGACTTGCAGGTTTGGTGGTTTTCCTTTTCCCAAGTCCTACTACCCTAACGGTTGCAGGAGTCATCGTTGGATTCTGTTCAGCCGGTGGTTTGCTCCAAATGGGAAATGCAGTCTTGAACCAATTCTTTGATACCAACAAAGGTCGCAATACAAGTATTTACTACTTTGTAATGGCGCTTGGTTCTTACATCGTGCCACAATTGGCTGCTAGCTTGATTGCGTCAGGAAAAGCAGAAATCATTATGGTGATTGTAGCAGTAACAGGTATTGCGTCAGCAGCCTTGATGTTGTTTGCAGGAACACGCTACCGCCATATCTTTGGAGTATCTATTTTTTCAAACTCTAAAAAATAAAGCATGATTATAAAGCGGAAACTCCAACAAAATCGATTTGTCGGAGCTTCTGCATGCTGTCATCTAAAAAGCAGGAGAATCTGTCTTTACAATACTGTTTTGGAATGAGAGGGGAAGTAGGATTCTTGTGAGCAAAAACAAATATATACCGACCATCAGCAGTCTATATGTGAACTATATTTTCCAGGGAATTGCGACGATTATCGTATCGCAAAATATGTCTGTCTTGCGGGAGAACTGGGGAGCGAGTATCAGTCAAATTACCCTTGTTATTAGCGCAATTGGGCTAGGACGTATTTTAAGTATCAATGCGGCTGGGGTGATTTCCGATACCCTTGGACGCAGACGTGCGGTACTATTGGGGATTATCTCCTATGTCATTTTCTTTATCGGCTTGCTCCTTGCGCCGAATTACATTGTGGCCTTCATCATCTCGATTTTTGCTGGATTTGGGAATGCCTTTTTGGATACGAGTACCTATCCAGTCGTTGTTGAAGCCTTTGAAAGCCGCAATAGTAATAGTGCTTTGAGTGTCTTAAACAAGGCTTTCATCTCCATGGGACAATTTGTTTTTCCCATTATTACGAGTTTCATTTTAAAAAATGGACACTATTTTGGCTGGACCTTCATCGTATCAGCTGTCTGCATGGCTTTGAATTTAGTAGTTTCTTTGAAACTACCATTTCCAATAGTTGAGAAAAAGTCAGATGTTGAGGTGCAAGCGACCGTAGATGTAGAGCCAATAACTCGTCATCGTCAGGCGAATTTTAAAGTAGAAGGTTTTGCTCTTCTAGCCTTTTCTTTCGTATCTGTTTCGCTCTTTAATATTTATATTACTTGGATTCCATCCTTTGCCCAACATGCGATTGGAATGGCAGAAGCAGATAGTCTAGTTTTGGTTAGTGCTTATAGCATCTTCTCCTTTATCTCAGTCTTTCTCACATCCTTTATTGTCAATCGTGGTATCAATATTCCTGTCTTTATGATTTGTTGTACCACAATGACAGGCTTGGCCCTGCTCTTGATGATTGCCATGCCTAACCTTTATACGGTGATACTTTCAACCTTTGTAGTCGGCTTTTTTGCCGCAGGAGGAATCTGGCAGCTCGGACTTGCTATTTTGCTTGAATTTTTCCCATTCAAGCGTGGTTTGATTACCAGCTACTATTCGCTTGCGACTTCGATTGCAGTCATGGGGATTCCCTATTTGACTGGAGTTTTAGCAGAACACAATTTAAATCATGTGTTCATCTTGATTATTAGTTTAGCCTTTCTAGGCTCCCTTTGTTTATACATCGTACATAAACGTTACCAAACCATTTTTTACAAATAATAGAAAGAGGTATTCACATGTCAGAACGTTTGTCAGGACACACCTTATTAGTTAGCTTGATTGCTACTCCAATCCGCCACAGTCTCTCACCAAAAATGCACAATGAGGCATACGCTAAATTGGGCCTAGACTATGCTTACTTGGCTTTTGAAGTTGGAAATGAAGAATTAGCAGATGCAGTACAAGGTATCCGTGCCTTGGGCATCCGTGGTTCAAACGTTTCAATGCCAAACAAACAGGCCATCATTCCTTACTTAGATGAATTATCACCAGCAGCCGAATTGGTCGGTGCGGTCAATACCGTTGTCAATAAGGACGGCAAGGGTCACCTAGTTGGCCACTGTACAGATGGTACAGGAGCCGTACGTGCCTTAGCAGCAGAAGGAGTTGATGTCAAAGACCAAGTGATTACCCTAGCAGGTGCTGGTGGAGCTGGAACAGCGATTGCAATCCAACTAGGACTTGACGGTGCAAAAGAAGTGCGTATTTTCAATATCAAGGACAAATGCTATGAAAATGCAGAAAGAACCGTTGAGAAATTAAACACTCGTACAGAGACAAAAGCAACCTTGCATGACTTAGAAGACACAGAAGCCTTCTATCAATCAATTGCAGAAAGCTCGATCTTTATTGACGCGACTGGGGTGGGTATGAAACCATTGGAAGGTCAAAAATTGATTAATGACCCAGCGGTAATCCGTCCTGACTTGGTAGTCTTTGATGTGGTTTATAGCCCAGCAGAAACAGAATTGCTCCGCTTTGCAAAAGAACACGGTGCCAAAAAAGCCATCAATGGTATCGGCATGATGATTTACCAAGGGGCAGAAGCCTTTAAACTTCATACAGGCGAGGACATGCCAGTTGATTACATCCGTGAACTTTTCTTCGGTGATGAAGCGAAATAAGATAACAAAATAGCCTTTGAAAAATCTCACTTTCCATTTTCAAGGCTAGTAAGAAGGCGTGGGACAGACCCTGATGAGCTCGTAGTACTCATTAGGGTTTGTCCTACGCTCTTTTTGTATTATTTGAAACTCTGCGGAATTGGCTTGCGTCCGCCCTATCTAATAAAGTATCGAAAAATGCTAATGTTGATAGTAATAGACTATAAGAAAGTATTGAGTATTGAAAATGTTACTTTCTTGTGTAATGGAGTATAAAATGATAGAAAAAATTTATGAATCCGCTCTTAAAATTTCATAGAAAAGTATGTGAAAAAAATATCAATCTCATGATAAAATAAGAGTGAAGAAGAATAGAAGAGAGGAAGAACCGTATGAAATTACAATCTTTTCCAGGTTATGAACACCATTTATTGAGCTATATTGCGGATGGTGGTGAGGAAACCTTGCGCCATAAGCAATTGCAGGGAGAAGCCATGATGCGCTATGAATTGCCAGAGGGAATGACCATGGAGGATCGATTGATTCCAGGACCAGAAGAAGGACAGGAGTTGAAGATTCGAGTCTTTACACCAGCTGGCTTGCCAGACAAGGCTCCGATGATTCTGGATATTCATGGTGGTGCCTTTGTTGCAGGAAGTGTAGAGATTGATAATGCGCGCTGTATCGCACTGGCTGAGCGTGTACCCGCAATTGTTGTTTCAGTAGAGTACCGTTTGTGTGGTGCAACAGGGTATGCCTTCCCAGTTCCGCTAGAGGATTGCCATTCAGCTTATCTCTATCTTCATGAGCATGCTGCTGAATTTGGAGGCGATGGTGAGAAGATTGGCCTTCATGGATCGAGTGCTGGAGGTACGATAGCTGGAGGTTTGGCTCTCTATCTGCGTGACCGAAATGAGCCTGCTCCATCTCTCACAGTGCTAAATTGTGCAGCATTTGACACAGCTGTTGAAGAAAGCTATTCATTTCAGCAACTTGTTCAATTAAAGATGGGACCAGATAAGAAGGCGATGGGAGCAGAAGCAACCTATCTAGGTGGTTATAATGGACAACAACCTTCTTACTATGCCTTTCCAGCCTTTTGCCATGATTTGGGTGGTTTAGGACCAACTATGATTATTGCTGGAGAGTACGATACATTACGAGATGCGTCCATGGCTTATAGTCAACGCTTACTACGTGCTGGCGTTCCTTGCGAACTATTTCTTGCACCAAGGTTAGGACATTGCTTTACAGCAGCGCCCCATCCATATACTGATTTTGTTCACGATTTGATGGCTTGGTCTTTCAAACGTGAGTTTGGCTTACTAGAAGAATTGAAAAAAGACTAGGAGGAAAGAGAATGAGTCCAGCAATTCTTGCCTTAATCATGCTTGCGATTGTCGTAGCATGTATTGTATCCAATAAAGTACCAATGAACTTTGTCATGTTTGTGGTTCCGGTTGTGTTTGGCTTGCTTATGGGGTATGATATTCTACAGTTGAGTGGGTTTATCTTGGCACAGATTAATACCATGATGGCACAGACAGGTTATATGTTACTCTTTGGTCTGATTTATTTTACTATGGTGACCGAGACAGGTATGTTTGATACCATCATTACTGCCGTCATGAAAAAGATTGGTCATCGCTTAAATATCGTGGGAATTATGGTCTTGACCACTGTCCTAGGCGCCATTGCGTATCTGACAGCCAATATGTCCACTACCTATCTAATCGTCTTTCCGATTATGATTCCGCTCTATAAAAAATTCCAATTGGATCGCAGGGTGGCCTTTATCATCTGTCAAACAGCGATTGCAGCCATGTGTTGGCTCCCTTGGGGAATTGGTCTGGTCATGTCCGCAACTATGGCAGGAACAGAGGCAGAGTCTCTGGCTCAGGCTTCCATTCCATGGGGCTTGTGTTTCCTACCAGCCATTGTCTTGCAGTATGTCTACTTCGCCTACCGTCATAAGAAGCAGTACCAGCGGTTGGGCTTACCAGAGGGAGAAACACTGGAGGCTTCTGCTACGGTGGAAGAAAAACCAAATGCCCGTCCAGCCTTCTTTTGGTTCAATCTAGCCGTTTTCGTGATGGTCATTATCGGCTTGGCCTACTTCAAATTGCCATCCTATCTTGTCTTTATTGCAGCTTCGATTGTAACAGCGATTATCAACTATCCAAACGATTTTGGTAGTATTTGGAACAAGGCAGGTGGAACCTTCTTTAACGTGCTTTTGATGCTGATTGCCATCTGTTTTTACCTAGCTATTTTTAATGCAGCACCAGAAGATGGTAGTGGCTTGTCTATGGTCGCTTCGCTGGCTCAATTGTTAGAAACAGTATTTCCAGCCTTTCTCATTCGCTACATTCATATTATTTTCTTGTTACTAGCAGTTCCGATTATCTACTTTGTTCCGTATCAGCTCTACAATGCCTTTTATCCGCTCTTTATTTCCATTGGAGCAAGTTTTGGTCTCTCACCGATTGCCGTCATCGCACCATTTGTATGTAATTTGGCTTTGGCAACCAGTGTGACACCGATGAATTCATCTACCTATGTGGGAGCGACCCTCTGTGAGATTGAAGTGAATGATTTTACGAGATACGGAGCGAAGGTCATGATGGTGACCAATGTGATTGTCGTCTTGACAGCCTTGCTATGCGGCCTACTGACTTTTTAAAAAATACTATACGAGCGAGTTCGGGAGTGGGAAACATGGTTTCCTGCTCTTTTTAGTATTCCCTGAGCCGAGACTCCAATTTTTCCTACTCCCCGATTACAATCAAAGTCCGTATTTTGGGATACTTTCTTAAATAGTGCGGGCACAAGCAACCTTGTATTTCCGACCTTTAACAGTCCACTGGACTGTTGAAGCAATCTTAAGCCTAAGAACTCAAAAATGCCGGGACTAGTAACTCCTTTGCTGTTGCTAGTCATTCCACTATTTTGTATGTATCGTCTTGGCTCACTTCGCTCAATCCATTTTCTTAAAAAGTAGATATTTATAAGATAAAATAGTTATTTTCGATTTTCATTGAGTATCAGATGACAATCGAAGTCTAAAACATAGATGAAATCTATTGATCGGCAAAATATATCTATTAGATTTGGTAGGCAGGATTTGGTATAATTTTAAGTGAATATTATCACAAAAAGGTGGTTGACATGAAAGATAATTTTAACTATGTAACGGTTGGAGATGTCACATTTGGCAAGGGAAGACCTAAAATTATTGTGCCTTTAGTGGGCAAAACAGCAGAGGATATTTTAGCAGCAGCGGTACAAGCAAAGACCTTGGATTGCGATGTGATTGAGTGGCGCATTGACTTTTACGAGGATGTGGAGAATCCAGCAAAAGTAGCAGAGCTTTCGCATCACGTTCGAGAAGCAGCGGGAAAACCTGTTCTTGTCACCTTCCGTACGGCTAAAGAGGGCGGTGTCCTAGAGATTTCAGATGAGCTCTACTTTGAAATTTATCGTGCTGTCTTAGAAAATGGCCATGCAGATTTGATGGACGTTGAACTTTTCATGCCAGAAAAAGAAGTGGAAGGGCTCATTGCCCTTGCAAATGTAAAAGGTGTTAAGATTGTCATGTGTAACCATGACTTTGATGCCACACCTGCTAAGGATGAGATTGTTCGCAGACTCCGTCTCATGGAAGAAAAGAATGCGGACATTTGTAAGATTGCGGTGATGCCTCAGTCAAATCAAGATGTTTTGACCTTGCTTCAAGCAACCGCTGAGGTCTATGAAACAGCAAGTCGTCCATTGATTACTATGTCAATGGGAGCGCTCGGTATGGTCAGTCGCGTTAGTGGTGAAGTCTTTGGATCTTCCGCAACCTTTGGAGCAGCCGCACAGGCTTCTGCTCCTGGACAAGTACCAGTTACCGTTTTACGCGAGATATTAGCTACTTTAAAATTAACAAATGAGGAATAAGACATGACAAAAGAACTTTTTGAAGCCGTTCGCCTAGCTTCTGGAGTAGAACTAAAAAATAGAGTTGTAGTCTCTCCAATGACCACTCAGTCCGCTTATTTTGACGGAAGTATGACAGAAGAATTAATTCGTTACTACGCCCACCGTGCGGGCGAGGTAGGTGCTGTCATCGTCGAATCTGCCTTCGTGGACAATTACGGTCGTGGCTTCTACGGTGCAGTAGGGATTGACAAGGATGATAAGGTTGAAGGTCTAGCTCGTCTTGCAAAAACTATTCAAGACAAGGGTTCAAAAGCCTTTATCCAAATTTACCACGCAGGTCGGATGGCCTTCCCAGAAATGAATGAGGGGAAAAATCCGATTTCTGCTTCGGCTGTAGCTGCCCTTCGTCCAAACGCACCCATACCAACAGAGATGACCCATCGTGAGATTTTGGATATGATTGCAGCTTTTGCTGAAGGTGTGCGCCGTGCTATCCGAGCTGGGTTTGATGGAGTTGAATTGCACGGTGCCAATACGTACTTAATCCAACAATTCTTCTCTCCACACTCAAACCGTCGTGAAGATGCTTGGGGTGGTAGCAGAGAAAAACGGGCAAAATTCCCAGTTGAAGTCGTGAAGGCAGCAAAACGCGTGATTGAAGAAGAAGGGGCAGAAAATTTTGTACTCGGCTACCGCTTCTCGCCTGAAGAATTAGAAGAGCCTGGTATTCGTTTTGAAGATACCATGTATCTCTTGAATACCTTGGCAGAATATGATTTGGATTATGTCCATTTCTCAATGGGAATCTACACTCGTAATTCCATCGTGGATGTCAATGATCCAGAAATGCTCATTACAAAATTCCTTGCAGAGCGTTCTGAAAAACTAGCCCAAATTCCTGTCATGGGTGTCGGAGGTATTCTTCAAAAAGCAGATGCTGAGGGTGCGCTCGCAGCCGGTTATGATTTGTTAGCTGTTGCCAAAGGCTTTTTGACAGAGCCAGACTGGGTGAGCGTCATCCGTGAAGGTAAAGAAGTTCGTCCATTTGCAGATATTCACGACCGTGAAGAGTTGGTCATTCCAACGCCTTTGTGGCAATTTATGGATGATACCTTCTTCTTGGTCAAAGACATTGAACAAGAAAAGAAAAAACAGGCTCGCTTGGCGGAATTAATGAGTCAGGATCTAGCCTTTACTCCTGGTCAATACCACGTAACCGCGCATGGTCACAATAGTGAATTGCCGATGGTCGTGACCTTTGATGAGACGCGCATTACCGCCATTGAAATTGATAGTGGTAGTGAGTCAGCAGGTCTTTCTGACTTGGTATTTGAACGGATGCCAAAACAAATCATTGAGTTCCAAACTCTCAATGTCGATGCTGTTTCAGGTGCATCATCAACCAGTCAAGGGGTTATTGATGGAGTAGCAGAAGCAGCTCTTCAAGCTAGTGGTCAAGATGCAGTGGATGTATTGAAAGCGCGTCAAAAACCAGTTATTGAGCGCTCAACAAAAGTTATCGAAGAAGAAGTGGACGTAGTCGTTGTTGGTGGTGGTGCAGCAGGGATTGCTGCGGCTCTTCGAGCAGATGAGCTTGGCTTGTCAGTTGCTCTCGTTGAAAAACTCAGCTTTATTGGTGGAGCCATTTCAGTATCAGGTGGGAATCAAGTCGTGATGGGTTCTCGTCTCCAACATGAATCAGGCGTTCTTGACGATACACCTCAATTGATGATGGAAGACTTTCTTGAAAATGGAAACCACAAAAATGTCATGGAACTCCTTGAGCTCTTGGCTAATAATGTTGGTCAAGCAACGGATTGGGTGCATGACTATGTCGGTGTAGAGTACGATATGGCTGGTGGCTTGCATGTTCTTGCTGAATACCGTAAGAACCGCGAATTGGCTTATGCCCACGGTGGTCACGGATTTGCGGCTTCTGTTCGTGCAAAAATGGCTGCTTCATCTGTCAACTTGTTGCTCCAAACCAAGGCTGAAAAACTCTTGACAGATGGTCAAGGTCGTGTGACAGGTCTTGTTGCGGTCGAAGAAAATGGAACCACCCACCGCATTTCTTCAAAAGCAGTCATTCTTACAACAGGTGGTTACGGAAACAACAAGGCCATGCTCTCAGATGAATTGAAAGGTGTCTTGTTCTATGGGACACGCTCATCAATGGGAGAAGGAGTACAGATGGCACAAGCGCCAGATGTCAACGCGGCAACCTTGATGATGGATCTCGGAAAAATCTATCCAAACGGTGTCGAAGTCTCACCAGGTACTGCCAAATCAACCATCGGAGGAAATATTGCTGTCCTTCGCGAAAATGGTCTTTTGGTCAATACCAACGGCCAACGTGTGGTCAATGAACGCGCAAGTAACCACGACATTCTCGATGTCCTTATGGAGCAAGAATCCAAAGTTCTCTATCTCCTACTTGACCAGCATCATTTCTCTATCTTCCGTAAGGAAATTGCAGAAGGTGGTATTTCAGAGAAAGAAGTAGAAGAATGGTTGGCAAGTAATGGTAGCAAGACTCCATACCTCTTCCATGCTGACACGCTAGAAGAATTGGCAGACTTAGCAGGTATGGACACTCATGCTCTTGCAAATACCGTTGAGCGCTTCAACAGCTTTGTCGCAAATGGCAAAGATGAAGATTTCAACCGTCAAATCGAATTCCTACAAGTGCCAGTTGGTGAAGGACCGTACTACATGATTGAGCAAAAACCACGTTTTGCAACAACTATGGGTGGTCTAGTCGTTAACAGTCGCCTAGAGGTGATGAACCAAGACGGTCAAGCGATTGCAGGCCTCTATGCTGCCGGTGAAGTAGTCGGTGGTGTCATGGGAACAGACTCTCCGTCTGGCGCTAACAATGCTTGGGCTCTGACATCTGGTAAACTGGCTGCAGAGCAGCTTGCAAACTAATTTATATGAAAAAAGAGTTTGAGATGACAAGGTCTCAAGCTCTTTTTCGATAGCAACAGACCTGGATATTCGGTAACTAGAAGGGCAAAAAACGAATCATTACCAGATGAATGTGTTTTCAAGACGGAAGCAGTCTAGTAATTTATGATATAATAGGAAAAATAGGGAAGGAATCACATCATGCAGTTAAGAACAAATGTAGATAGACTAGCAGGAAGAGTGCGCGTGCCAGGTGATAAGTCAATCAGTCATCGCTCAATCATGTTTGGTAGTATAGCCCAAGGAGTGACGAGGGTCTACGGCATTTTACGTGGCGAAGATGTTTTGTCCACCATGCAGGTCTTTCGTGAGCTGGGAGTGACTATTGAGGATAAGGGTGACGTCGTTGAGATTCACGGAGTGGGCTTTAACGGCTTGCAAGCGCCTAACAAGCCCCTTGATATGGGAAATTCTGGAACATCTATCCGCTTGATTTCAGGTGTTCTAGCTGGTCAGGATTTTGAAGTAGAGATGATTGGCGATGACAGTCTTTCAAAACGCCCGATGGATCGGGTAACGATTCCTTTGCGTCAAATGGGAGTAAGCATTTCTGGGCAAACCGAGCGCGATTTACCACCGTTGACCATGAAAGGAACAAAGGACTTGCAGCCGATTCAATATTCTCTACCTGTGGCTTCAGCTCAGGTCAAATCTGCTCTCATTTTTGCAGCCTTACAGGCTCAAGGTGAGTCTGTTATTATTGAAAAAGAATTGACCCGTAACCATACAGAAGACATGATTCACCAGTTTGGCGGTGAGATTAGCATCAATGGCAAGGAAATCCGCATTAGCGGTGGTCAAACCTTTACAGGCCAAGAAGTGCAGGTACCAGGAGATATTTCAAGTGCAGCCTTTTGGCTGGTTGCAGGTCTCGTCGTTCCCAATGCCAAGATTGAACTTGAGAATGTCGGAATTACTAAAACCAGAGCAGGGATTTTAGAGGTCATTGAAGCTATGGGCGGGAAGTTGATTCTTAGTCAGGTGGATGAAGTAGCCAAATCAGCAACCCTGACAGTCGAGGCCTCAGAACTGGTAGGTACTGAGATTGCTGGAGATATGATTCCCCGTCTGATTGATGAATTGCCCATCATTGCTCTTCTTGCCACACAGGCAGAGGGCACGACTATTATTCGTGATGCCCAAGAGCTCAAAGTCAAGGAAACCGACCGCATTCAGGTAGTGGCTGACGCTCTCAACAGCATGGGAGCAGACATTACACCGACCGAGGACGGCATGATTATTAAAGGAAAAACACCGCTTCATGGCACAAGTGTCAACACTTTTGGTGACCACCGCATCGGCATGATGACAGCCATTGCCAGTCTTTTGGTCAAAGAAGGCGAAGTGCATTTGGAGCGGGCAGAAGCAATCAACACTAGTTATCCAAGTTTCTTTGAGGATTTACAAGGATTAATAGGAGAAAAGTAGTATGGTAATTATTTTACTAGGTTTCATGGGCGCAGGAAAGACAACGGTTTCCCAGCATATCAAGCGCCCTTTTTATGATATGGATACGATCATCGAAGAAAAAATTGGTATGTCCATCTCTGATTTTTTTGCGCAAGAAGGCGAAGCAGCCTTTCGGAAGATTGAATCAGAAACCCTAGAAGAACTATTACAACTGGAGGGAGACATTGTGATTTCAACCGGTGGCGGTGTGGTCATCTCAGAAAGAAATCGTGACCTTCTTCGCCAGAATCGCAAGTACAATGTTCTTCTAGCTGCATCTTTTGAGGTTTTATATGAGCGGATTAAGGAGGATAAAATCTTCCAACGTCCCCTCTTTTTGAACAATTCAAAAGAAGATTTCCACGGTATTTACGAGCGTCGTATGATGCTCTATGAGGGACTGTCTGATCTCATCATTAATACAGACCACCGTACGCCAGAAGAAGTAGCAAGGATTATTCAATGTATATAGCATTTTTAGGACCACGGGGCTCTTTTACACATCAGGTGGCACAGCAGGCCTTTCCGCAAGCAGAATTGATTTCCTATGATACGATTACAGAGGTCATGAAAGCCGTTGAGCAACATGCGGTTGACTATTCCGTCATTCCAGTTGAAAATTCAATTGAAGGTAGTGTCCATGAGACCATTGACTACCTCTTTCACCAGGCAGACTTGCGTGCAGTGGCAGAAGTTGTCCAGCCGATTTTTCAGCAGTTAATGGCGGCGTCTCCTTTAACAGACATCCAAGTGATTTACTCGCATCCACAGGCTTTGGCTCAAGGAAAAAAATATATCGATACGCATTATCCGAAGGCCCGACTTGAAGCAACAGCAAGTACCGCCTATGCAGCTCGTTTTGTTGCAAGCCACAAAGACCAGCCCTTTGCAGCTATTGCTCCGCACGCAGCAGCTCAGGAATACGGGCTTGAGATTGTCGCACAAGACATTCAGGAAATGAGCCAGAATTTCACCCGTTTTTGGGTCTTGGGAAATGAGGAACAGGCTTTGCCCTTGACATCAACAAGCAGAAAATGTTCGCTTGCTCTGACTCTGCCAGACAACCTACCGGGGGCTCTTTATAAGGCCATGTCAGTGTTTGCGTGGCGGGGAATTGATTTGACCAAGATTGAAAGCAGACCCTTAAAAACAGCTCTGGGAGAATATTTCTTCATTCTTGATGCAGAAAATAGCCAATCAGAACTATTGGAGTTTGCCTTAAAAGAATTGACAAGTCTAGGGATTTCTTATAAGATTTTAGGAGACTATTTTATTTATCAGGCTCAATGAAGAGGGAAGAACGATGACAAGATATGAGAGTAACCTCACCCATCATGAGGAACTAAGATTAGATTATTTACGAAAAAATATTCATTACTTAAATGATAGGGAACAAAGAGAACTAGCCTACCTAGAACGCAAATTAAATGGCGATGTTGTCCAATCATCACGACCAGCCCCTCGTAGAAGCCGACCAGTAGAGCTAGAAGACTGGGCAGAAGAAGCTGAAGATTTTCGTGATTTTGAGCTGGAATCAGAAGAGGGGATTCTCCCTGTTTATCCTCGTCAGCAAAAGAAAAAGCTAAAGGCGCGTCCCATTAAGCAACCCAAGATTCGCAAGAAGAAAAAGGGCCGAATCAAGCGTTTGCTTATGCTCCTTTTACTAGGAATTGTCCTGCTACTGGGGGCTTTGGGCTTCATGTTTGTCAAAGGGATGAATGGTGTTGAAACCAAGGCCACTCCAGAAACCTTTAACGGTCAAGCTACCAAAAATGGGGTGAACATCCTTATTCTGGGAACAGACGGACGGGCTGGGGAGACTTCAGACATGACGCGAACAGACTCGATCATGGTTTTAAATGTTAATAATAAGGACAAGAAAGCCAAGCTCGTTAGCTTCATGCGTGATACCTTGATTGATATGGATGGAGCAGATTACAAACTGAATCTAGCCTACACATTTGGAGAGCAAAACGGTCATAAGGGTGCTGAAAATATCCGTGAGGTCTTAAAAGATCATTTTGACATTGATATTCAGTATTATGCTATGGTGGACTTTTCAACCTTTGCGACAGCTATTGATACCCTCTTTCCTGAAGGGGTGACAATTGATGCTAAGTTTGGAACCGTAAATGGACAACAGGTGTCATCGGTTGATGTTCCGGATGATTTACATATGGAAAATGGCTTGGTACCGAACCAGACGATTCCAGTCGGTGTCCAACAAATGAATGGGGCAACCCTGCTTAACTATGCTCGCTTCCGTAAAGATGACGAGTCAGATTATGGACGTACCAAACGTCAACAACAGGTGATTGCAGCTATTTTGACACAGGCTAAAAATCCGCTCAAGCTTTTTGCAGGAGCAGAAGCACTTGGAAAAGTCTATGCCCTCACTTCGACCAATATCCCACAAAGCTTTCTAGTAACGAACGGGCCATTTATCATGTTGGATGCTAAAAATGGCGTTGAACAGACAACGATTCCAGCATTGGGTGATTGGGTTGATGAGTATGATATCTATGGTGGCTTAGGAATCAAGATTGACTTTGAAAAATACCAAAAACGCTTGAGCGAATTGGGCTTGCGTTGATGTCCTCTTTGCTAAAATATGATATACTAAAGGTTGGAACAGAGGTTTCAACCTTTTATTTTGGGAGCTTTTAAGCCGTGTCTTGCTCCGTAAGGTTCGAGAAGAATAACCCACTCGTTAGCCGAGTGGTAACGGTTGATACTCGTCAAACCGAAACGCCTATATAGAGTATGAAAAGATGCCAGTAAAATAGAAAGAGATGGATGATGAAAAAGAATGATATTGTAGAAGTAGAGATTGTGGATTTGAGTCATGAGGGGCAAGGAGTCGCAAAGGTAGATGGTTTGGTCTTTTTTGTGGGAAATGCCCTGCCGGGTGAGATGATTTCCATGCGCGTGCTCAAGATCAATAAGAAAATCGGCTATGGTAAAGTCGAGGAGCGCCTCACTACATCTCCTGACCGTAATGAAGCGATTGATGTCGCTTATTTACGAAGCGGAATTGCTGATTTGGGGCATTTAGACTATGAAGCGCAACTCCGATTTAAAACCAAGCAGGTTAAGGATAGCCTCTACAAGATTGCAGGAATCAAGGAGATAGAAGTACCACTCACGCTTGGTATGGAAAAGCCCTTTGCCTACCGAAACAAGGCACAAGTCCCTGTCCGCCGTGTCAATGGGCAGTTAGAAACAGGATTCTTCCGCAAAAATTCGCATGATTTGATGCCGATTGAGGATTTCTATATCCAGCATCCTGAGATTGACCAAGTGATTGTGGCCGTGCGTGATTTACTGCGCCGCTTTGACTTAAAAGCTTATGATGAACAGGAAAAATCAGGTCTCATCCGCAATGTCATTGTCCGCCGTGGGCATTATACAGGTGATATCATGGTGGTCTTTGTTACCACCCGTCCTAAAATCTTTCGCATTGAGCAGCTGATAGAGCTTTTGGTGGCGCGGTTCCCGCAGATTAGCTCCATCATGCAAAACATCAATGACCGAGACACCAATGTCATCTTTGGACCAGACTTTCGCCTGCTCTACGGAAAAGATGTAATCAGTGATCAAATGCTGGGCAATACCTTTGATATCTCAGCTCAATCTTTCTATCAAGTCAATACTGAAATGGCAGAAAAACTCTACCAGACAGCTATTGATTTTGCTGCTGTCACGCCAGATGACATCGTGGTTGATGCCTACTCTGGTATCGGAACGATTGGACTATCCTTTGCCAAGCACGTAAAAGCTGTCTATGGTGTCGAAGTTGTTGCACAGGCGGTGGAAAATAGCAAGCGGAACGCCAGCCTAAATGGCATTACAAATGCGCACTATGTCTGTGATACAGCGGAAAAGGCTATGGCAAACTGGGTCAAGGAAGGGATTAAAGCAAATGTCATTGTCGTTGACCCACCGCGCAAAGGCTTGACAGAAAGCTTTATCAATGCCAGCTGCCAGATGAATCCAGACAAGATTGTCTATGTTTCCTGCAATGTCGCAACCCTTGCGCGTGACCTCAAACTCTACCAAGAACAAGGCTACACACTCCGCAACATCCAGCCAGTAGACTTATTCCCGCAGACGCATCACGTCGAGACGGTAGCATTATTGTCCAAACTTAATGTCGATAAGCATATAAGTGTTGAAGTAGAGCTGGATGAACTTGATTTGACAAGTGCGGAGAGCAAAGCTACTTATGCTCAGATTAAGGAATATATATTAGAAAAATTTGGTTTGAAAGTTTCAGCACTCTATATTGCCCAGATTAAAAAGAAATGTGGAATAGAGTTGAGAGAAAATTATAATAAGTCAAAAAAAGAAAAACAAGTTATTCCACAATGTACACCGGAAAAAGAAGATGCTATTATGGATGCGTTAATGCACTTTAAAATGATTTAAGAGAAGGGAGGGGTATTATATGAGGTGGATATTAAAAATAATCTTGTTTCCAATAATATTACTTCTATCAATACTAATTTCTTTTCTAAAATTCATAATTAGTGTTAGTGGAATGATTTTAGGGATATTATCATTCTTAGTGGTGTTAGGTTCGATTGCAGCACTTATACAAAAAGATACAACTACCTTTATTCAGGCATTGATAATAGCATTTTTGATAAGTCCTTATGGACTACCTAAAATAGCATTATGGATTACAGCATATATTGAATTTGCAAGAGATAGATTGAAAGAAATATAAAGAAACTATTGAGGCGATAGAGAAAAATACTATCGTCTTTTTTCATGCCAAAAATTGAAAAGAAAGGAGGGGACGATGTGAGTATGTATTTATTTGATGAACAGCCTATTGTTGCAAATAAAGCATTGGCAAGAGCGCTAGGGTTAAATGAAGCCTTAATATTGCAGCAAATAAATTATTGGATTGAGATAAATAAGAAGTCCGGTAAAAACTATCATGACGGGAAATATTGGACATACAATTCTATAAAGGCATGGCAAGAAAAAGACTTCGACTATATGAGTGTTGATACAGTAAAAAGAACTTTTGCTAAGCTCGAAAAGGCGGGTTATCTTTTGGTAGGAAACTATAATAAAGATCCAAGAGATAAAACAAAATGGTATACGATAAATGATGAAAGATTAGAAGAATTATATCTTGAATTGAACAGGAAAAAACTGGAGCATGAAAGAAAAATTTTAGAGAAAGAAAGTCAAAACGCTATGCACAATGCATTAGGGCAAAATGCCCCAATGGAAGAGTGCAAAATCCACCAATGCAATGACGCATATAGCATTGATGCATTTGATGAAAATCCACCAATGCATTATGGCAGCTTGCATGAACCATTACCAGAGATTACTACAAATAATTCATCAGAGAATACTTCATATATTTCATCAGAGAATTCCTCCCACCTACCCATCCATAAATATGAGGACTTGTATATGAGGGACGGATTGGAGGGAGGGACTAAAAAAATAAAATCATATAAATCCTGTTTAGAAGAACTTAGAGAAAGTACAGGGTATAACGAACACATGGAATTAGGAAATAAGATTATTGCAAAAACATACGATGAAATTATTAGAGTTTTAGCCGATGTAATGATATTAAATGCAGATGATACAGTTACTATCAATCAAACAAAATTACCTGCATATATAGTTCAAGAGAGATTTAGAAGTTTAGATTCATCGCACATGGAGTATCTCGTAAATGCTTTATCAGAGAATGAAGCTAAAATAAGAAATGTCAGGGCATTTATTTTAACGGCGGCATATAATGCACCAAGCAATATGGATGCCTATTATACAGCACTTGTTAGTTATGACATGAGGGAAGGAGGACTTTAATGATAAATGAAGAAATTGCAAATAGAGTAATAAGTATTGAAATAAATGTATTTAAAGCAACATATCAAGAGATATTAAATCATATCAATAAATTACATCAGCGATCAAAACAACATGGCAGTTTAGGGAAATTAGTTAAAGCTGAAGGTAGTGAAGTAAAGCTCAAGGATATGGTAAAGAAAGGTCAGCTTGAAGAAATTCCGGTTGAAGAAGCGGAGCTTAAGGAACTGAAAAGAGAACTTAATCGGTATGGTGTTAAGTTTTCAGTGATGAAGGATAAGGAAACAGGAAAATACTCTGTATTCTTTCAAGCCAAAGATATGAAGGTTATGGATAGAGCCTTTAAGCACGCATTAGCACAGTCTGAAAAGAAAACGGAAAGGAAAGAATCTATTCACAAGAATATTGAGAAGTTTAAGGAAATGGCTAAGAACTCTGTTTCCAAAGATAAAATCAAGAATAAACAAAAGGAGCAGAGCCTATGATAGATAAAATATTAAAGGACATCAAAGGCTTATTTAAGGTGCAGGATAAGGCAAAGTTTCTAAAGCAAAACATTCCCTATCTTGCATTTTTTTATTTAGGAAACATCTTTGCCCATCATGTGAGAAGCTATACCGGTGGTGATGTCATAGATAAAATCTTTCAGGGAATATTAGAACTTAATACCATGAGTTTTCTTCCAAGTATTCATCCGGTGGATGTAATCACAGGAGTCGGAGTGGCTGTACTGATTAAATTTATTGTTTATACCAAAGGGAAAAATGCTAAGAAGTTTAGACAGGGAAAAGAGTATGGCTCAGCAAGATGGGGAAATAAGAAAGATATTGAGCCATACATGGATGAAAAGTTTCAAAACAATATCTTGCTTACCCAGACAGAACGCCTAACTATGAATGGTAGACCGGCTAATCCAAAGTATGCTCGTAACAAGAATGTACTTGTAATCGGTGGATCAGGAAGTGGTAAGACAAGATTTTATGTCAAACCTAACCTTATGCAGATGCACTCGTCATATTGCGTAACTGATCCGAAAGGAACGATAGTCCTTGAGTGCGGTAAGATGCTTGAAGATAACGGATATGAGATAAAAATCCTAAATACCATCAACTTCAAAAAGAGCATGAAATACAATCCTTTTGCCTATATCCGTTCTGAGAAAGATATTCTGAAATTGGTGCAGACAATCATTGCCAATACTAAAGGTGAGGGAGAAAAAGCAGGCGAGGATTTTTGGGTCAAAGCGGAGAAGCTCTACTACACAGCCCTTATAGGATACATCTTCTATGAAGCTCCAAGAGAAGAAAAGAACTTTGCTACACTACTGGATATGATAGACGCTTCAGAAGTAAGAGAAGATGATGAAACCTATATGAATCCGATAGACAGACTCTTTGAAGCACTTGAGAAAAAGGAGCCTACACATTTTGCAGTCAAGCAATATAAAAAATATAAACTGGCTGCTGGAAAGACAGCAAAAAGTATATTGATTTCTTGTGGTGCAAGGCTTGCTCCTTTTGATATTCAGGAACTTCGGGACTTGATGAGTGAAGATGAACTTGAGCTTGATACACTGGGAGATAGAAAGACAGCACTCTTTGTTATTATCTCTGATACAGATGATACCTTTAACTTTGTAGTTTCGATTATGTATTCACAGTTATTTAATCTCTTGTGTGATAAGGCGGATGACGAGTATGGTGGCAGACTTCCTGTTCACGTAAGATGCCTCCTTGATGAGTTTGCAAATATCGGCTTAATTCCAAAATTTGAGAAGCTCATAGCCACAATCAGAAGTAGAGAGATTTCAGCGAGTATTATCTTACAGGCACAATCTCAGCTAAAGGCGATATATAAGGATAATGCCGATACGATTGTAGGAAACTGTGATAGCACATTGTTTTTGGGCGGAAAGGAAAAGACTACACTTAAAGAACTATCTGAAACACTCGGAAAAGAAACAATAGACCTTTACAACACATCGGAAACAAGGAGTAATCAAAAGAGTTTTGGTCTGAATTATCAAAAGACAGGGAAAGAATTGATGAGCCAAGATGAAATTACTGTAATGGACGGAAGCAAGTGTATTTTTCAGCTTAGAGGTGTTAGACCTTTTCTTTCAGATAAGTACGATATTACAAAGCACAAGAACTATAAGCTGCTTGAGGACTATGATAAGAAAAATTTATTTGATATAGAAAGCTACATGAAACGGAAAGGAAAAGCAAAACTGAATAGGGAAACAGTTATTACAAGAATGCAGTAAGTCTACAAAATAGATTTGCTGCTTTTTTATGCAAAAGTAAGGAGGCAAGATGATAAGGATCAGAAGTCCCACCGAGTAAAAAACTAAATAGTATGAGTATAGCGATTGGAAAAGTAATACTTCCGGTCGCTTTTTTTATTGAAAAGAAAAGGAGAAATTTTTAATGAAGCAAGAAATGATTAACATCAACGCCAACTTAGTGGCAGAACCTACTTTCTCAAGTTTTGAAAAAGAGGGCGAAGAAGTAGAAGTTGTAAACTTTACGCTTGTAAAAAAGTATGGAAAAGGAAAGGAATATATCAATTGTGCAGCCTACGGAGAAAAAGCAGAGAAAGCAAAGGACTTTGAAAAAGGCAATCTGATTCATGTATTCGGCTACTTTAAGAAGCGTGAAAAAGAGGGAAAGACTTACAAAAATTTTGTAGTGAAGTCATACAACAAGATTGAAAAGAAAGAAGAAAATGAGGAGGAATAAATTATGGAATTTTTCGCACAGGCAGTAAATGTATTAAAGATTTTAGTTATGGCAGTAGGAGCAGGACTTGGAGCATGGGGTGTCATTAACCTGATGGAAGGTTATGGTAACGATAATCCGGGAGCCAAAAGTCAAGGGATCAAGCAATTGATGGCGGGAGGAGGTATTGTCCTTATCGGACTTAAGCTGATTCCACTTCTTGCAAATGTACTCAAGTAAGAGAAAAGGAGAGCTTAGATGTTTGGAATATTCGACAAGATAGAAGAATTCTTTAAGGAGCTTCTACTGGGCGGTATCCAAGCAAACTTAGAGTCCATGTTTCTTGACATCAACGACAAGGTTGGTGCAGTTGCAACAGATGTAGGAAAAACTCCTATGGGGTGGAACGGAGATGTATTTGCTTTTATCAAGAGCATTAACGATTCAGTCATTATTCCCATAGCGGGACTAATCATCACAGCAGTCCTTTGTATCGAGCTTATCAACATGGTTATACAGAAAAATAACCTACACGATAATACAGATACCTTTGAATTTTTCAAGTACATCATAAAGATGTGGATTGCTGTATGGTTAGTATCTCATGCCTTTGAGTTTTCAATGGCGGTCTTTGATGTAGCACAGCATATGGTAAATAAGGCGGCAGGGGTGATAAACACCTCTGCCACCGTTTCCGGAGATCAGATAGTGGCGATGATGGATACCCTAAAAGAAAAGGGACTTGGAGAGCTTGTTATGATTCTCTTTGAAACCTCGCTCATTAAGGTTGCCATACAGGCAATTTCCATAGTGATTATGCTTGTGGTTTACGGAAGAATGTTTGAGATTTATGTTTACTCATCGGTTTCAGCCATTCCGTTTGCCACGATGGGAAACAAAGAATGGGGGCAAATTGGCACAAACTACATCAAAGGATTATTTGCACTTGGACTACAAGGACTCTTTTTAATGGTTTGTCTTGGAATATACGCAGTATTAGTTAAGACGATTGAAATAACAGATATACACACAAGCACCATGACGATACTTGGTTATGCGGTTTTGCTAGGGTTAATGATGCTAAAGAGCGGAACACTGGCCAAAAGCATATTAAATGCACACTAAAAAAGAAAGGAAAGATAGTATGAATAAAAGAAAAACAGTATTTACAGCAGTAGTAATTGGAGCAGGCGTTATGGCGATAATTGATAGAATCAGACTTCATAACAAGGTAGAAGAATTAGAAGAAAGGACACAGGACATTGGTCGCTGCCATAATGATTTTTGCTTAATGCAGCAAAGATATAACAAAAATACAGATGAACAGCTTGCAATTATTCAGGATGAAATAGGCTCTGTATATGAACACCTTGAGGAACTGTCAAAGGATAAAGAAGATGGGAGGTAAGTTATGGCGTATGTACCAATCCCAAAGGACTTAAAGAAAGTTAAGACAAAGGTAGCATTTAACTTAACGAAAAGGCAGCTCATAGGATTTACCATTGCAGGGCTTGTTGGAATACCGGTCTATTTATTTATGAGAAAGGTAGTACCAAACGATATAGCTGTCATATTTCTGATTGTGTCCACACTTCCAATCTTTTTTATCACACTTTTTGAAAAGGACGGACTGACCTTTGAGAAATATTTTAAGCACATCTATTTGCATAAATTCTATCAACCACAAAAGAGAGTGAGAAAGGAGGTTTACCTTGAACAAGAAAAGAAAAATTCAGCAAATAAAACTCACGCAAAACGAAAAGGCACTGAGAAGTCAAAAGCGGGACTTAAAGCAAAATAAGGGAAAGATTAAAAAAGACAGTAGTATACTTGACCTTATTTTTAAGAAAGAGCCGAAAAGATACACTGTTGAAGATACCATTTCCTATCTTAGACTCTTAAAAAGCGGGATATGTCAGCTCGATGAAAGGCACTTCAGTAAAAGCATAGCCTTTCAGGACATTAACTATCAGCTTGCCTTAGACGAAGATAGGGATTTGATTTTTAATCAGTTTGCAAATTTCTTAAATTCCTTTGATCCAAGTGTCAGCATTGAGTTTTCCTACATCAACCAGCTTGGACGAAATGAAGAAATGAAATCGGCAATTCAGATACCGGATAAAGGGGACGGATTTGATGATATACGACTTGAGTTTAGAGAGATGCTAAAAAGTCAGATTGTAAAGGGAAATAACGGACTGAAAAAATCAAAGTATGTAACCTTTACAGTAGAAGCGGATAATTTAGAGCAGGCTACATCAAAACTTGAAAGACTGGAGATAGATATATTATCTAATCTCAAAAGCATGGGGGTAAGAGCTGAAAGCCTTACCGGAGAAGAAAGACTAAAGATACTTCACGATATATTAAATCCGAATAAGACCTTTGAGTTTTCCTACAAAGACCTGAAGAAAAAGGAGAGTACCAAGACATATATCGTGCCTGATGAATTTAACTTTATACCTTCAAGGTATTTTAAGTTTGGGAAGTTTATCGGAGCAACAAGTCATTTTCAAATCCTTGCAAGTGAGCTTTCAGACCGTATGCTATCTGAGTTTTTGGATATTGATGATAACATCAATATCTCTTTTCATATTAAGGCAATCGACCAGTCAGAAGCCATCAAGATGGTAAAACGAAAAAACACCGATATTGATAAGATGAGAATTGAAGAAAACAAAAAGGCGGTAAGGTCAGGCTATGATATGGATATTCTTCCAAGTGATTTAATTACCTACGGAGAAGATGTAAAGAGCCTATTAAAAGATTTGCAGACAAGAGATGAGCGTATGTTTGTGGTAAGTATTGTCTTTATGAACTTTGCAAGGACAATTCAAAAGCTCGATAACACCATCGCTCAGATAAGCTCCATTGCAAACAAGCATAACTGTAAATTGAAAAGACTTGACCATACGCAGGAACAAGGCTTAGTGAGTGTGTTGCCTCTTGGGATAAATAAGATTGAAATAGATAGAGGACTGACAAGTTCATCAACAGCAGTCTTTATGCCATTTACCACAGAGGAGCTTTTTATCAATTCAAGTAACAGCCTGTACTATGGACTAAACGCTTTGAGTCATAACCTGATTATGGCGGACAGGAAGAAACTCAAAAATCCAAACGGTTTAATTTTAGGAACTCCCGGAAGTGGTAAGTCATTTTCTGCAAAGCGTGAAATGGCAAATGCTATCTTGGTAACTGACGATGATGTTATTATCTGCGATCCGGAGGGAGAGTATGGAAACCTTGTAAGACAGTTTAAGGGAGAAGTGATAAAGGTCAGCAGTAAGTCAAAAGACTACTTAAATCCCCTTGATATAAACATGAACTATGGCGATGGAGATGCACCTCTTAAAGACAAGGCAAATTTCATTATGTCCATGCTTGAACTTGTAGTTGGAGGAAGCGGACTTACAGCAGAAGAAAAGTCGGTTATAGATAGATGCCTTCCTAAAATTTATGAAAAGTATTTTGAAAATCCGACTCCTGACAATATGCCGATTCTTCAAGACCTATACGATATGTTAAAAGGGCAGGAAGAAAAGGTCGGTAAGAAGCTGGCAACGGAGATGGAAATATATGTATCAGGTTCTCTTAATGTCTTTAATCACAGGTCAAATGTGGACTTAAATAAGAAGCTGCTGTGCTTTGATATTAAAGAGCTTGGAAGCCAGCTTAAAAAAATCGGTATGCTTGTCATTCAGGATCAGGTGTGGAATAAGGTATCGCAAAACAGAGGAAACAAGGCTACAAGGTACTATATAGATGAGTTTCACTTGCTCTTAAAAGATGAGCAGACAGCTTCATACTCGGTTGAGATATGGAAGCGTTTCAGAAAATGGGGAGGTATCCCGACGGGTATCACGCAGAATGTCAAAGACCTGCTTATGAGTAAGGAGATAGAAAACATCTTTGATAATACGGACTTTGTCTTAATGCTAAATCAGGCTTCGGGAGATAGAGAAATCTTAGCAAGAAAACTTAAAATCTCACTTCCACAGCTTCGGTATGTAACTAACTCCAATGAGGGCGAGGGACTCTTATTCTTTGGAAATACCATTGTGCCTTTCCTTGATAAATTTCCGAAAGATACTATTCTTTATCAGAAGATGACTACCAAGCCTGAAGAAGTGAGGTAGCTTATGGATGGGAAGCTGAAAAAAGATTTTAGAGAAAGACATAAGGCAAGCCTTGAAAGAGAAATGCTAAAAACTGAAACAAGCTCCGTACCTGAAGAAAGTAAGCTAAAGCATAGCGATGATTACAGAGGAAAAATCGTCCATGATAAAGAAAGATTTCAGGATAAGGTACATGAAAAGATAAGTAAGGTAAGCTCTGATAATGAGCAAGCACAGGGGACTTCCAAAAGAAATACAAAGCATAGAGCTTCTGATAAGGGAAGTGTAAATGAAGCAGGAAAGGCTGACTATGATACTGAGGTAAAGAACGGGAAAATCTATGATTTTTTAGGACAAGACCTTGATAATGATGGAATCATAGACAGATACGATAATGATTTTAGGGACAGCGACTACTTTGAATCAACCTATGATGTAGAGGATAATCTACCTCAAAAAGAAAAATCATTAGAAAATCCCTCTAAAAATCATAAGGCTCAAAAGAATAAGTATAAAAGGAAAAACTATTCCGAAAGCCTCTATACAAGAAAAAAGGACGATGTACCAAAAGAGAATAAGCCTGAAGGTAAAAAGACGGGGAAAGATGTTGCAGGCGAAAAAGAAAATATCAGCTTATCAAAAGACCAAAAGAAAAAGGTAAAGAAAGATATGGTAAAAGTGTCTGCCCTGTCAGGACTTGCTAAAGGAAGTGAAACCGTAAGAGATTACCTTTCTCATGGAAGCGATGAAAATCAAGGCGTAGAAGCAGGAGAAAAGACGGCGGACGCAAGTTCCAAGCTCATTCATGATATTAAGAGATACTCAGATAAGAAAAGAGCTAAAAAAGGATATGACCTTACAAATAAGGACTATAAAATCAGAAAGCGTAAATCCAAGTTGGAGTTTCGTGATGCCAAAGAGGAGCTGAAAAAGACAGATGAGTATAAAAGAGCAAGTGCCTATAAAAGATTTCAAAAGAAAAATCAGGTAAAGGCAGCGATTTCTCGTGAGAATAAGTCAAGACTCAGAGATCGGATTAAAGAGGGGCTTATCGGAACACTGAAAAGCTCAAAGGATATGATTATCCGAAAAGCCAAAGGACTAATGCTTATCTTCGTAGGTATCATCATCTTAGGAACTTTTGTGATTAACTTTGCAGGAACAGGCATGACAGGCTTTATGAACTCTACAAGCTCTGTCCTTACAACAAGCTATTTATCAAAGCCAAATGTTCTAAGTGAAATCAATCAGAAGTTTTCTGATATGGAGAGTGAGCTTCAAAGTGAAGTTGATCATGTAGAAGAAAATTATCCCGGATATGATGAATATATCTTAAACAACACAGAGTACATCGGTCATAATGTCCATGAGCTTTTATCCTACATTACATCAAGGTGCGGAGAGGTAAAGAGTGTATCGGAAGTAGAAACCATATTAAAAGAATTGTTTGAGTCCATGTATGACCTTGAGTACAGGGAAGAAATTGAAATCAGATACAGGACAGTTACAGAAACCTATACCGATGAAGATGGCAATAAATATACCGAAAGCCACGAAGAGCCTTATGAGTATAAAAAGCTCATTGTAACGCTTCATAAAAGGGAGATGGACAGCATTATCCGACAGGTCTTTGCAAACTATCCAGATAATCTAAAACACTATGAAGCCTTATTCCTTGCTCAAGGAAATATGGGAGAAGTCTTTGGAAATTCTGACCTTATCAGTGCAAATGGCGGTGTAGGTGGTGGAAAAGAATATGAGGCATCTACGGAGATTCAAAAGAAGATTGTTAATGCTGCATATATTACACCATCTCCGGGTGCAGGCTGGTGTGCTATGTGGGTATCGCAAGTTTACCAAAATGCAGGACTTGGATATATCGGAGGAAACGCTAATGATATGTATCGAAACTATACCTTTACATCCGACAGATCAAAGCTCAAGGTAGGAATGCTTGTAGCGGTAGAAAGCAGCAGTAGCGGAAGCACAGCAGGACTTACTTATGGTCATGTCGGAATCTACATCGGGGACGGTAAGGTTATTGATAACATCGGTTATATAAGAGTAACTACCTTAGATGATTGGATTGCGACTTTTTGTAAACACCATCCGGTAGGCTTTGGCTTTCCGCCAAATGTAAACAGATAAGGAGGGAACAATGTGAAAAAAGAACTGACAGCAGTAAAAAACAGAATAAAGAAGTTAAAGGATAAAAAGGCTCTGATTGATGAAGAATTGGAGCCTTTATTTATTCGTGAAGAAGAACTTGAAAATGAAGAAATCATTGCCATTTGCAGAAAGAACAACATCACAATTTCTGATTTGATGGCAAAGGTAAACAGAGAAAAAGCAGAACTGAAAAAGGAGAGGACAAATGAAAACCAGTTTGAAAAAGAATAATAAGTTTTGGACAGCAGCACTTGCAGTAATTGTAAGTATTAGCTGTATTTTAGGACTTTGGACGGTTGTTTACGCTCAGGAGCAAAGATCTGAAGCTCCTACAAAAAACGAAGCTGTCCAAACGGAAGTTGAAGTAAATGTAAAGTATATCTTTGAAGATGAAAAGGTCTTTAAGGAAGAAAAGATAAAGGCTGAGAAAGGACAGCTTCTTGATAGCGGAGATCTTCCAATGCTCCCTGATGATATGAAATTTATTGATGAATTTCTATTTTATGAAGTAAAGGGAGATGGAAATGATGAGATTATCCGTAAGGTAGCAAAGACTGAGCTTAAAGATAAACAAACTCAAACAGAAGAAGAAAAGCCAAAGCAGGACACAAGCACGCAGACGGAAGATAAAAAGACGGAAAATAAGGGAACGCAGACAGAGCTTTCTAAAGACGATATTTCAAAAATGGAAAAAGAGGCTAAGGAGCTTCAGGAAAAACTTGATAAGTTAAATGGTGAAATCAAGGATAAAGACAAACTAAGCGATAAGCAGAAAGAAAAAATCAAAGACCTTGAAGATGAGATTGAAAGTCTGAAAGAAAAAATGAAGAAAGATAAGGGAAATAAGGACTTATCCGAAGATATGAAAAAGGAAATAGATAAGCTGACTGACAAGGTTAAAGAGCTTGAAAAAAAGGCTGCGGAAACAAATAAAGCTCCTGTAACATCACAGTCAATTACACCGATTAGTCCGATTTCGGGAATTAAGACAAGCTCAGGCATTTCTCCTCAAACACCACAGACTTCTGTAAGTAGTTCCGGTAAAGGTTCATCTGATACAGTAAGCTCAGGTAATACTACAAAGGATACAAGCAAAACAGAAGTAAAGGAGAAAGAAAAGGAAGTTCGTTATCCCAATAAGCTGACAGCAAAAGCACCTGCTAATAACAGCGGTAAGGATTCATCTATGGATGCTGCAAGTAAAAGTGTAAATACCAATAAGGGTGTAGCTTCCGCTCCGTCAAAGGCAAGAGGAACTGTTACGGAAAATAAGGACAATGCGAATAATGATTATCCGATTCATCATGGAGATAGCAGCGATAACAAAGAAACGGATATGTATTCAGCCGATGCAAGGCAGTTTATTACCTTTCAAACGAAAAACGGTAAGACTTTTCATCTTATCATCAACCACGATGAGAATAGTGAGAATGTAATGCTTCTTACAGAAGTATCCGAAGATGATTTGCTTAACATGGTAGAGAAAAAAGAAGCTCCAAAGCAGGAGATTGTAAAAGAAGAACCTGTAAAGGAAGAAGTAAAGCCTGAGAAAAAAGAAGAAAAGAGTAATTTAGGAACATATATTATTCTGCTTCTTGTTGTAGGCGGAGCATTGGGAGCAGGATACTACTTTAAGGTTGTAAAAAAGAAAGAAGATAAGGAGCTTGAAGCATTAGAGGAAGAAGATGATGATTTCTTTTCTGAAGCTGAAAGCGAAGAAGAAACAAATGATGTAGATGAAGTAGAAGATGAGCAGTAATGCTGCACCAAAAATAATACAGTATTTGGTGCGAAATCAAGGGCGGGAGAGTAATATCTTTCGCCCTCTTATATTGAAAATAGGAGGAAGTATAGAAATGAAGTTAGTCATTGCAGAAAAGCCAAGTGTTGCAATCTCCATTGCAAAGGTTATTGGAGCAAATAAAAAGAAAGACGGATATTATGAGGGAAATGGATATAGGGTTTCTTGGTGTGTTGGTCATTTAATTCAGATGGCAAATCCGGATGCTTACGATAAAAAGTATGCCAAGTGGAATATGGCTGATTTACCGATTATTCCAAGCGAATACAAGTATGAGGTGGCAAAGTCTACTAAAAAGCAGTTTAACATCCTTAAAAAGCTTACGAATGATAAAGAGATTGATATGGTTATCAATGCTTGTGATGCTGGGCGTGAGGGAGAAGCAATTTTTAGATTGGTATATAATCAGACAAATTGCAAAAAGAAGATGAAACGCCTTTGGATTTCTTCAATGGAAGATAGTGCCATTAAAGAGGGATTTGATCATCTAAAAGACGGAAAGGACTATGAAAATCTCTTTGAATCGGCACAGGCAAGAGCCGTTGCGGACTGGTTAGTCGGAATGAACATTAGTAGGTTATATTCTTGTCTGTATAAGCAAAATTACAGTGTTGGCAGAGTGCAGACACCTACCCTTGACATGATTGTAAAAAGAGATGATGAGATAGCAAATTTTAAGAAAGAAAAATACTATACAGTGGAGCTATCTATGGATGGCTTTAGACTTTCGACTGATAGAATTGATGATGAAATAGCAGCAGAGCAACTTTTAAATTTAGTAGGCGATAAGATTGAAATTACCGATGTCATTCAAAAAGAAAAAATCACTAAGCCTGATTTACCTTTTGACCTTACAACACTTCAAAGAGAGTGCAATAAGTATTTTGGATATAGTGCCAAGCAGACGCTTGATTATGCTCAAAGTCTATATGAGAAAAAGCTCATCACTTACCCAAGAACGGATAGCAGATGTTTAACAGAAGATATGATTGTGAGTACGGTCAATAATATTTTAGGAAAGAACGACTTTGATACAGAGCGTATCAAGACGGTGTTTAACTCAAAAAAGGTTACAGATCATCATGCGATTATCCCGACAGTAAGCTCGCTGAGTGAAGATTTATCAGGTTTTCCTGAGAGTGAAGCAAAGGTATATAGGCTTATTTTTAATAAGCTTCACGCAAGTGTGGGCTATCCATTAGTGGAAAACACAACAAAGATTGTAGTTTTATTTGACGGCTTTGAATTTACAAGTACCGGTAAGGTAATTAAAGATGAGGGGTTTAGCAAGTATTTGAAAGAATATATGACTAAAAAAAGTGGAGATATAGTTTTGCCGGATGTAAGTGTAGGGGATGTACTTGCTATTGAAAGTAAGGAAGTTAAAGAAAAATATACCCAACCTCCGAAGCACTTTACTGAAGATACGCTTCTAAAGTCTATGGAGATTGCAGGAAATGAAGCCTTAGAAAAAGGTGTAGAAGTGGAAAGAAAAGGACTTGGAACACCTGCAACAAGGGCAGGAATTATAGAAAATCTAATTTTTAAGGGATTTATAGAAAGGGATAAGAAAAATCTTATAGCTACACATAAAGGAATTAGCCTTGTAACGATTGTAGCTGATAATTTTAAGTCGGCGGAAACTACTGCAAAGTGGGAAATGGAGCTATCAGATATTGCTCAGGGGAAATCTTCAAAAGAGGATTTTTTAGAAGCGATTGAAAATGAGATAAAAGAAGCTGTTCTGACATATAGCAAATAAGTAGGGACTAATCTCAGAGTAGAAAAAATATCTTAAAAGTGCTATAATCTTTTGTAGGAAAAGTAGGGCGAAAGGAATTAGGCATGAAAGATATATTTATGGATACTGCTAAAGTTATGTCAAAAGGACAGGTTACTATTCCAAAGAGGATTAGAGAACTTTTGAATTTAGAAAATGGGGACTATGTTACTTTTGTAGTCAATAAAGATAGAGTTGAAATTCAAAATTCCAATGTTTTTATCGAAGAAAACATTAAGAAGTAAAGGTGGTGAAATGACTATATGACGATAGATGAAATAAAGAAGTTAATTCAAGTCGGAGAAAAGATAGATGTCGAATTTAAAGAATCAAAAAATGCTTTAACCAAAGATGTCTTTGATACAGTATGTTCTTTCAATAATAGAAATGGAGGACATATTTTACTTGGTGTAAATGATAAAAGAGAGATTGTTGGTGTTAGCAAAGACAAAGTTGATAAAGTGATTAAGGAATTTACTACGGCAATCAACAATTCGCAAAAGATGTATCCACCACTTTATTTGCTACCGGAAACTTTTGAAATTGAGGGAAAACAAGTTATTTATATCAGAGTTCCTGAAGGTTATCAGGTATGCAGACATAACGGAAGAATTTGGGATAGGTCTTATGAAGGAGACATCAATATCACGGACCATGCAGAACTTGTCTATAAGCTATATGCAAGAAAGCAAGGAAGCTATTTTGTGAATAAAGTATATCCGAATCTCGATATTGATTTTCTTGATGCTTCTGTCATTGATAAGGCTAAGAAAATGGCTGTTTCCCGAAATAAAAATCATGTTTGGAAAAATATGAGTAATGAGGAGCTTCTTAGAAGTGCAAATCTCATTCTGACAGATCCGGAAACAAAGCGTGAAGGAATTACATTAGCTGCTATTTTGTTATTTGGAAAAGACAACTCTATTATGTCCGTTCTTCCACAGCATAAAACTGATGCGATATTTAGAGTTGAAAACAAGGATAGATATGACGATAGAGATGTTGTCATAACAAATCTGATTGATAGCTATGACAGACTTATAGAATTTGGACAGAAGCATTTGAATGATTTATTTGTCTTGGACGGAATTGTAAATGTCAACGCAAGAGATAGGATACTCAGAGAAATAGTTTCCAATACGCTAGCTCATAGAGATTATTCAAGTGGTTTTCCTGCAAAGATGATTATTGACGATCAGAGGATTACGGTTGAAAACAGCAACTTGGCTCATGGAATGGGAGCTTTAGATTTGCAGAAGTTTGAGCCATTTCCCAAAAATCCTGCTATATCTAAAGTTTTCAGAGAAATAGGTCTTGCGGATGAACTTGGTTCAGGAATGCGAAATACCTACAAGTACACACAGCTTTATTCAGGAGAAAACCCGCTATTTGAGGAGGGGGATATATTCAGGACGATTATTCCTCTAAAGAAGATAGCGACACAAAAAGTTGGTGGAGGGAATGTCCCTCAAGATGTCCCTCAAGATGTCTCTCGAATGTCCCTCGAAGAAATTGAAAACATAATCAAAGATATGATTAAAGGGGACAATAGAGTGAGCCGTAAAGATATAGCTGTGGTATTAGGCGTTAGTGAAAAAACCATTACAAGATATATAAAAGACATTCCTAATATTAAGTATGTTGGTAAAGGGAAAAATGGTCATTGGGAATTGAATGAATAGAATTAAGTTGCAATACACAGAATCAAAAGGTGATTAGAGTAAAATCTAACCACCTTTTTTGTTTGGAAAAAAGAAGGAGGTAAAAATGCGAATAAATGATTTTCATAACATTTTGGAGCTTGTAAAACAAGATGTTTTGCGAAGTGAAGCAGAATACTTGAAGCTCTTAAAGGTTGTCGGAAATAATCAAAGATACGACTTTAGAAGTCAGTTAAGTATCTATGATAGAAATTCTGAAGCGACAGCCTGTGCCAAGTTCGACTATTGGAGGGAACGCTTTAACCGTACTGTTATGAGGGGACAAAAAGGTATCCCCATTTTAGAGGACTATGGCACATACAAAAAAGTGGCATATATATTTGATATAAGTCAGACGGTTTCAAGAAACAGGGATGTCAATGAGGTCAATCTTTGGAGATTTGATAAGGAAGCTCATAGGGATGTCTTAAAGGAAATGATAAAAAATGAGGGCTATGAGGAAAGTGAAAGCACCTTAGAAAATATCTTTTCTTTAAGCAGGCTTTACGGAGATGAAAAGATAGATAGCCTTATGAATGAGCTTAGAATAGCTGATGAAGATAGAATATCCTTTACTAAATTTGTGAGAGACTCAGTGAGTTATGCAGTAGCTTCAAGATTTAAGGTAGACTATCCTATGGATAATGAGCTTCTAAAGGAAAACTTTGCAATGCTTGATAGCATTTCCCTTATGAGCTTAGGTGAAACCGTATCGGATATTAGCGGAAAGATTATTGATGAAACCATTCAAAAAAGCAAAGAGCTTGAGCTTAAAAAAGAAGTTTTAAGAGGTAAAGAAGCAGGATATAATAGGATTAAAGAAGAAATTGCGAAAGGAGATAATGATGTACTTCGACGAGATGATCAGGAAAGAAATGAAAACGAGCGAGTTCTCAGAACTGGAGAGTACGGACGAGATAATAGAGAAAATCAGGGAGAATACGCTAAACAGCTTGGAGGAACAGACGGACTTCATAAGGGAGTATCCGAATCCGACCTACGCAGTGATGAGGCTCACTTACCTTTCACAGAGCGAGGAGCAGAGCTACTTCGAGATGTTAGTGGATTTATACAAAGAGAAGAAACTGACCAAGCACCTGATGGATATTCAGAAACAGGCGATAGAATTTATGAGAACGGAGAAGCCGAAACTAATGACAGCTTGGAAGATAGAGGACAAGAACGATCCGCAGTATGGGGCGATGATTTCAGCTCTGAAGGAAATGACGATCAAGGAAGTAGTGGAAATTTAAAAGATAATACGGAGGTAGAGATAAGAGAAGCTGATAAGGCTTCTTTTTCTTTACCCGAAAATTCATATGGACAGATGAGGCTTACCATTCCATTAACTCAGAGGGATATAGATACTGCCCTTATTAACGGAGGAAATCACGATGGAAGTAGACTTCCTGTTATTGCAGAGTTTTCTAAAGGAAAAAGTAATGGAGAATTGGGAGAATACCTCAAAGATAGATTTAGAGGAGGAAACGGATTTTACATTGATGAAAGAGAAGTATCTTCTTGGTATTCGGATAAAGGCATTCATTTAGCTTACGGTACATCGTCAAGAGAAGATGATACGCAAATTTTAAGTTGGAGTGATGCTGCAAAGAGGATAAATGAGCTTCTTGATAATGGGGAGTTTGCTACAAATGTAGAGATTTCTGAGGCTCTTGATTATGAAAGAGATAGGATTTCAGAGTCTTTATGGTATCTAACGCATGATTTAAGCGAAGAAGGACAAGGATATTTTGAACTATTGAAAACAAGTGGAAGAGGTTTTCTGGAAGAAACGAAAAGATTATCCGAAGCATTAAAAAATCCTGAATGTCTGAAAGAGATAATCAAAGAATACAGCAGGTTTTTAGAAGGATACAAAGAAAACAGAAATGTATTAAGGTTTCACTATCACAAGCTAGATAGCCTTTATCAGAAGTTGCAAGAACTTGAGCTGCCACGAAAGGAATATAGTACCAATCTGACAGAGCGTCCAAAAGTAAAGCCCTTTATTACAGAAGATGAAGTTCTTGAAAGCCTTTCAAGAGGAAGTGGTGTCGATAGGGGAAAAGAGAGAATTACAAAGTTTTTCAAAGAAAATCATACTTTGCAGGAAAAAGCCAATTTCTTAAAAGACGAATATGGCATCGGCGGAAGAAGTCATGCAGTATCAAGTGCAATGGGAAGTGATGAGTGGCATGATGCAAAGGGACTTAAATTACAGAAGAATGATTGTAATGATGTGTTCCTTACTTGGTCAAGTGTGGCAAAGCATATAGAGGAGCTGCTTTCTAAAAATCTTTATCTTGAAGAAAAGAAAACAGAAAGTAAGTCAGAGATAGAAGAAGCAAAAGCACCACAATATTATTCTAAAGATGATCCTGAAAATCTAATGACCGATGAAATGCTTGAAAGAGTCCCTGAGCTTTATTCACAGGAGGATGTAGCATTAGCTGACAAGCAAGTTCATGCTGCATATATCATTCCGTTTAGAAGTAATTGGACTTGGTATATGACGGAATATGACAGGGAAAGCGGTGATGCCTTTGGACTTGTGTTAGGATTTGAGCCTGAATGGGGATATTTCAATCTTGAAGAATTAAAGGAGTTAAATGCCCAGAGGCTAATTTTAGAAGATTTTCCAAAGACCTTTAGAGAACTTAAAGATACGGAACTTAAAAAGCAGATGGATGAGCAGGAGCTTCAAGCGATATTTAACGGAGAGCTTAGCTTTGAAGATAAAGAAGAACTTGAAATATCTGAAGAAGTAGAAGAAAGAGTAGCTGTAACACCTGTTCAAGGAACGCTATTTGATTACCTCAAAGAAAGAGAAGAAGTAGAGCTTAACGAAGAAAAGGAAAGCCTTTCAGATGAATTTGCAGTTAAAGAGGGCGATACCGTCTATTTTAATCATGAAGAATATACTGTAAGAGAGATTGCTAAAAATCAAATCACAGAAAGAAATGACTTATGGCTTGATCCGGTAAGAAGTGGAAACCATCAAATACCAATTGTAGCATTTGATGATAATGAGAGCTTATTAAAGCAGATAAGCATTGAAAGACCAAACTTTATCGTTGGAGACGAAGTTAAATACAAGGACAAAGCCTATACCATCACAAGATTTGATGATATGGGAAATAATCTAAAGACAGTAACGGTTAAGGATAATATGGAATATCTTGGCGGCATGATAACAGGCTCCGATGTAATTCCTTATCATCTTGAAATCGACCTTGAGAGGGTATTTGAAAATCTGACATATAAAAAGCCTGAAACTATTGTTAAAGAAAGTGAACTAAAGAAAGCAGAAGCTCATAACTTCAAGATTACGGAAGAAACACTGCCTGAAAAGTTATCTCCAAGTGAAAGATTAAATAATAACCTTGAAGCAATTTCCATGCTTAATCGAATTGAAAAAGGAGAGCGAGAGCTTGACAGTATCGCTCAGGAAGTTTTAGCAAATTATGTCGGATGGGGTGGACTTGCTGATGTATTTGACGAAAGTAAAGAGGGACAATGGGAAGTTGCAAGAAACTTCTTAAAAGAAAATTTATCACCAGCTGAATATGAAGCTGCAAGGGAGTCAACCTTAACAGCCTTTTATACACCGAAAACCGTTATTGACGGAGTGTATAGGACACTTACAGGTATGGGATTTAAGAGTGGAAATATACTTGAACCAAGTATGGGCATCGGAAACTTTATAGGAAATCTTCCTGATGAAATGAGTAGGTCTAAGTTTTATGGTGTAGAGCTTAATTCTATAAGCGGTAGGATTGGAAATCTACTATATCCTGAAAGTGATATACAGATTAAGGGACTTGAAGAAACTACCTTTTCCAATAACTTCTTTGATGTAGCAATCGGAAATGTTCCCTTTGGAGAATATAAGGTAAATGACAGGGAGTATAACAAAAATAACTTCCTGATCCACGATTATTTCTTCGCCAAGTCCATTGATAAAGTAAGAAATGGTGGTATTATCGCCTTTATCACATCAAGTGGCACAATGGATAAAAAGGATGAAAGTGTCAGACGATACCTTGCAGCAAGAGCAGAGTTTTTAGGGGCAATCAGACTTCCAAATGATACCTTTAAGGGCGTAGCCGGAACAGAAGTAACCTCAGATATTATATTCCTAAAGAAAAGGGACAGTATCAGAGAAAGAGATGAGGACTGGATCCACCTTGCTGAAGATGAAAATGGTCTTACCTATAACAAATACTTTGTAGATCATGCTGAGATGGTGCTTGGAAGTATGGAGGAAGTATCGGGAAGATTTGGAAATACCCTTGCTTGTCTACCGAAAGAAAATACGGACTTAAAGGAATTACTTGCAAAAGCAAGTGAAGAAATCTCTAAAGATGCAAAGTATGAAGAAATAGAGCTACTTGATGATGAAATCAGCACAATACCCGCAACGGACGATGTCAAGAATTTCTCCTACACCATTATTGATGATGAAGTGTATTACAGAGAAAACTCACTTTTCGTAAAGAAAGAAATAACGGATAAAAACAAGGAAAAGATTAAAGACTACCTTGAACTGAACAACGCCTTAAAGGATGTTATTTATAAGCAAAAGGAAGATTTTTCTGATGATGAAGTAAGGAAAGCTCAGGAGAAGTTAAATGAAGTTTATGACAGTTTTTCTAAAAAGCATGGGTATGTCAATAACCTTTCTAACACCAGAGCCTTAAAAGAAGATAGTAACTTCCCGCTTGTTTCCTCCATTGAAATTCTTGATGAAGAAGAAAACTTTAAGGCAAAGGGAGATATTTTCTCAAAAAGAACAATCACAAAGGCAAAGACAATCGACCATGTAGACACTTCCCTTGAAGCTCTTGTGTTATCTATATCTGAAAAAGGTTATGTGGACTTTGACTATATGGGAAGTCTTACAGGAAAAGACAGACCGACTTTGATAGAAGAACTTAGGGGAGAAATTTACCTAAATATCAGAGAGGAACAAAACTTTTATAGACCATTATCCTTTAACCCTGAAGATGGGGATTTACCTTTTGCTTGTGCAAATGGCAGCAATTCATATAAATATGGCTATGTAACAAAAGATGAGTACCTATCAGGAAATATCAGAGATAAGATTGCGATTGTTGACAGTTATCTTTCTAAGCTGAGACAAAAGGAAAGAGAGCTGCCTCATCTTGGCTATGCGGAAGATGGCAAAGAAAAAGAACTGATAAGCTATGAGATGAACCGATTGGAATACCAAAAGGCAGAGCTTACCAAAGTTTTACCAAAGGAGCTTGAAGCAAGTGAAATCAATGTAAGACTTGGTGCAACTTGGATACCGATAAAAGATATTGAAAAGTTTATCTTTGAAACACTGAAAACTCCGGGCTGGGCAAGATGGGATATTAAGGTTAAATTTTCAAATCTCACAAGCGAATGGAATATTGAGGGAAAAAGCAAAGACAGAGGAAATGACCTTGCTGAAATGACTTACGGTACATCAAGGGTAAGTGCCTATAAGCTGATTGAAGATGCCTTAAACCTTAAAGAAACAAAGGTATTTGACCAGATAGTAAATTCAGACGGCTCAAAAACTTCTGTGCTAAATAAAAAAGAAACCATGCTTGCAGGGCAAAAGCAGGAGCTTCTAAAAGAAGAATTTAAAAACTGGATATTTAACGATCAGGAAAGAAGAAACAGACTTGTAAAACTGTATAATGAGCGTTTTAACTCTATCCGAAATCGTGAGTATGACGGAAGTAAGCTATCTTTTGAGGGAATTAATACGAAAATAGATTTAAGACCTCATCAGAAAAATGCTATTGCAAGAAGTTTGTATGGTGGAAATACGCTGCTTGCTCATGTGGTAGGTAGTGGAAAGACTTTTGAAATGGTGGCTTCCGCAATGGAATCTAAAAGGCTTGGGATGTGTTCTAAGTCTTTATTTGTTGTACCGAATCACCTGACAGGTCAAATCGGTCGTGAGTTTATGCAGCTATATCCGTCGGCTAACATCATGGTGGCAGATAAAAAAGACTTTGAGCCGAAAAACCGTAAGCGTTTCATCGGTAGAATTGCGACGGGAGAATACGATGCCGTTGTTATCGGGCATACGCAATTTGAAAAAATTCCGATGAGTAAGAAATATCAGGAAAAGCATATTCAGGATCAGATTGATGAAATCATAAACTATGTTGAGGAATATAAGCATGATAGAAATCAGAACTTTACGGTAAAACAGCTTGAAAAGACAAAGAAAAAACTTGAAACAAGGCTTGAAAAATTAAATGATGATTTTAAGAAAGATGATGTCATAACCTTTGAGGAATTAGGCGTTGATAAGCTTTTTATCGACGAAGCACATGGCTACAAAAATCTCTATCTTTACACAAAAATGAGGAATGTAGCAGGTATTGGTCAGTCTGAAGCCTTTAAGTCTTCCGATATGTTTATGAAGTGTAGATACATGGACGAAATGACAGGTGGTAAAGGGATTGTCTTTGCCACAGGAACGCCTGTATCAAATTCTATGACTGAGCTTTATACTATGCAGCGTTATCTTCAGTATGAGAGCTTAAAGAAAAATAATCTGGAGCATTTTGATAGCTGGGCTTCTACCTTTGGTGAAACACAGTCTGCCTTTGAATTATCTCCGGAGGGAACAGGGTATAGGGTAAAAACAAGATTTTCAAAGTTCTATAACCTGCCGGAGCTTATGTCTATGTTTAAGGAAGTTGCAGATATTCAAACAGCGGATATGCTTAATCTTCCAACACCTGAAGCACACTATGAAGTTATTAAGACCTTGCCGAGTGAGGAGCAAAAGGAAATCCTAAAGAGCCTATCCGAAAGAGCTGATGATGTTAGAAATAGAGTGGTAGAACCTGATGAAGATAATATGCTGAAGATTACCAATGACGGCAAGAAACTTGCTCTTGACCAAAGACTGATCAATCCTCTGCTACCCGATAATCCTGACAGCAAGGTCAATGTATGCGTAAAAAATGTGTTTGCCATTTGGGATAAGACAAAAGAAGATAGGTCAACACAGCTTCTATTTTCCGATATGTCAACTCCAAAAGGCGATGGAGAGTTTAATATCTATGATGATATTAGAGATAAACTTGTTGCAATGGGGATACCAAAAGAAGAAATAGCCTTTATCCATGAAGCTAATTCGGATAAACAAAAAGACGAACTCTTTGCAAAGGTAAGAAAGGGAGATGTGAGGATATTACTCGGTTCAACACAGAAAATGGGAGCCGGCACGAATGTTCAAAATAAGCTGATTGCACTTCATGATTTAGATGTCCCATGGCGTCCTGCTGATTTAGAGCAGAGAGCAGGAAGAATTGTTCGTCAGGGAAATGAAAATAAAGAGGTTAATATCTATCGTTATGTAACGGAGAATACCTTTGATGCGTACCTTTGGCAGACCATAGAGAATAAGCAGAAATTCATTTCTCAGATAATGACCAGCAAAACACCTGTCAGAGTGGCGGAAGATGTGGACGAAAGCTCACTTAACTATGCAGAGATAAAAGCGTTAGCTACTGGTGATCCAAAGATTAAGGAAAAGATGGACTTGGATAATGAGGTTACAAAACTTAAAATGTTGGAAGTAAACTACAAGTCAAATCGCTATCGTCTGGAGGACAAGGTGGCTAAAAACTATCCAGAAGAAATAGCAAGGACGGAAAAGTTAATTGAGGCTATAAAGAAAGACATATCAGAGATTGAGCCACAAGGAGAAGGCGAAAATAAATTCACTTCGATAACCATAAAGGGAGAGAAGATATTTGATAAAAAGATTGCGGGAGAAAAGTTACTTGAAGCTATCAAGACCGTAAAAATCAATGAAAGCAAGATTATAGGAAAGTATAGAAATATGGACTTGGAAGTCAGCTATAACTTCTTTACCAATGCTCATGATTTCAGCCTAAATGGTGTTGTAAAGCATTCAGGAGAGCTTGGAACAAGTGCAGACGGTAATATTACAAGACTTGATAATGCCCTTGAGAAAATGCCTGAAAAACTGAAAAGACTGGAGGAGAAGCTTACAAGTACAAAAGAGCAGCTCGAAAATGCCAAAGAAGAACTCAAAAAGCCTTTTGAAAAAGCTGATGAATTAAAGAGTAAGGTGCTTCGCTTGGCAGAACTGAATAAGCTCCTTGATATGGGTGATGTGGAAGAAAAGAGAAATGACAATCCTCTTGTAGAAGATGTAAAAAGGGCAATCATTGATTTTTGTAACAGAGAGTATGAAGAAAATCATAGCTACGATGAGTTTGATGCTCTATATCCTGACTTAAAGCATATAGGAATTGCCTATACCAACACGCCGGATGAAAGACACAGTATTCAATATGAGCTTAATTTAGAGGAGAAAACTTGGACACAGTACATTGATGATACTCCTATCAAGACAGAGAGCTTTGACTATGAAAACAAGGGAGAGAATGAAGCTCTAAGGAATATGAAAAATGAAATTGAGTTATCCTCTTTTGAAGATTTAACCTATGTAGATTCAGAGAACTTAAAAGTAGCACTTGGGCTTGATATTGATGATGAAGGTAACTTTTATGATCCACTTGCAAAAGACCTCGATAATGACGGTATTTCTGATAGGTATGACAATGACTTTAAGGACAGCGACTATTTTGAGTCAACCTTTGATGTGGAAGATAATGTTCATAGTAAAGGAGAAACTACACAAAAATCAGAGGATAAGCCGTCTATTTTAGGTCAGATAAGAGCCTATCAAAATGAAAGTAAAGCAGAAGAAAAACAAATTACAAAAGAACAGGAATATGTACGATAAGGGAGCGAAAAGCTCCCTTTGACCATGAAAGGAGATAAAAACATGGATTACAAAACAATGAGAGATAGAATTGAAGATATGGTAAATGATAGTCATAAGGACTTTGTTAAGGCGGTTATCAGCATGGAAAAAGGTATCAACGATGAAAGTGCATTAGATAAGCTATATGACGCTTATATGGACAATGACAGTCTGAATTTACTGCATGAGGAATTTGATTACATGATTGAGGATTTAAGGGAACAGGGACAGATAAAAGACCTGCCTTATGTTCAGGAAGAAAAAGACAATCTTATAAATATTGTTGGAAATATCGTTGGAGAGGTCTATCTGGTTGAAAGAGAAAACAAGAATGGAGAAGCCTTTAAGGTGGCAAATTTCTCTGTTGTATCTAAAGATGATGAGGGAAATAAGGTGTATCATAATTGCTCCGCATACGGAGAAAAGAGCGATATCCTTAAGAACTTTAAGCAGGGTGATTTTGTGAAGCTCTTTGGACAGATTAGAACTTCTATTGATGATAACGGTAAGGAACATACGAATATTAGGATACTTTCCTCAAAGCTCTTAAAGGCAAAAGAGCAGATGAAAGGACAAGAAGAAAAGAAAGAATCTGTTCTTGGAGCTATCAAGAAATATCAGGCTGAAGATAAGGAAAAGCCAAATGAAAAGAAAGAAGCAAGCAAAGAAGCTGAGAGATAGATATATGATCGGTGTGGCCTTAGGACTGCACCGATTATTTTTTTGTGCAATAGCCAAAAGATATAATTTATGTTATAATTTATGTACAAAAAATCCAATAAGTTGGAATTTGGAGGGATAATAATGAAATTTAACTACAATGGTTTATGGAAATTATTGATAGATAAGAATATGAAAAAGAAAGATTTAATTGATAGGACAGGAGTTTCACCAACAACAGTATCAAAGATGGCTAAAGGTGAAGCAGTGTCTCTTTCTATTCTTGGCAAAATTTGTGAGGAATTAAATGCGGATATAGGAGATTTAATTTGCATTGATAAAGAAAGATAGGAGATGTAGATGATGGAAGATATAACACATAATAAATTCAGTGCACTTACTCCTGAAGTGTTAAAAGAAAACAAGCGAATATATACGGAAGCACTTGATTATGCTTTCAGTAATAGTGATATAAAAAATATCGCTATTACTGGTATATATGGTGCAGGAAAAAGTACAGTATGGAATACTTATGTTCATAAAAAAGGATTAAGTAATGTAATTACAGTTTCTTTGGGAAAATATAAAAATCATATTAAGGATGATGATAGATATTCAGATTTAGATGGTATTGAGGATAATCATAGTAATGAAAATCAAAAAACAGACGATATAGACGATTACAATAGAGTGGAAAGACAACTCATCAATCAAATATTATCTCAGATAGAATCAAAGAAAATACCACTTAGTAAATATGGTTTTAAATCAAATAAAAGCATTCTGAATATATGCTTACAGTCATTGGCGTTTCTATCAATAATATGTTCAATACTTCTTTGGATAACGAGAGATACTTTTATATCTTTTGTTAATGAGTCGTATAAAAATTTCAATGGTATATCATTGATGCTTTTATGTGCCTTGTTGTTATTTGTACCACTGTTTTATTATTTGTATATATTCAATAGAGGGAACAAATTTAAAATTTCTAAAATTACATTCAAAGGTGCGGAAGCAAATATTAATGATAGTAATAGCGATGAGTCAGTGTTAGATAGAGATATTAAGGAGTTAGTTTACTTACTGAGAAGTTCTAATTCAAAGATTGTTGTTTTTGAAGATCTAGATAGGTATGATAATGCATCTATTTACACAAAGTTGAGAGAGCTCAATTTTCTGTTAAACAAATATGTAAAAGTAAACGATGAAAAGGAAGCTCCGATAAGATTTATATATATGCTTAAGGACAGTTTATTTTACTCTAAAAACAGAACTAAATTCTTCGATTTCATTTTACCGATAGTCCCTGTGGTAGATTCAAAAACATCAGAAAATGAGCTTATTGAACTTTTGAAAGAAGTAGAGAATGCTCCTGATAGAAGTTTATTGGCTGATATTTCTTTATATGTTGATGATATGAGGCTTCTAAAAAATATAGTTAATGAGTATATTGTGTATTCTAAAATTATACCATTAGGAAAGATTGATTTGGAGAGTAATAAGTTATTTGCACTTATTACTTTAAAAAATATATTCCCAAATGAGTTTGATCTTTTGCAGGAAGATAAAGGATTTATAAGAACTATATTTGATGAGTTAGAGTCCAATAAGAAAAAAGTTGTTAGTAATCTTAAACAGAAGCTGGAAAAAATCGATGAGAATATTAAATTTATAAATAGTAGAATTGAAAATGATAAGTTTGAAGCAATGGCATTAATGATTTCGACTGATGTAAGACCATATAATAATCAATATAAAACAATGACACAGTTTCTAAAAGATTGGAGTCAAACACCTGATAATAGCGTTAGTATTCAGTATCCAAGCGGAACTCAATCTTATACTTATAATAATTTTGTAGATAGATATATTCTAACTGATGATGAAAAGAAAGCGTTGGTTGGAAAGTTCCCGGAAGACTTCTCTGTTGAAATAAATAAACTTAATTCGGATAGAGAAAAAATTAAAAAACAAATCAAAGATATTGATATATATAGTTATAAAGAAATAATTTCTACATTAACCACTGAACAAAGGGATGAGCTTTTTTCAATTACTGGATTTGATATTGTAGAAAGCCATTATTTTCCTCTAATTAGATTTTTGATTGTAGATGGATTGTTGGATGAAACATACTGGTACTATAAAGGAAACTTTAATGTAGATACATCAAATGTATTAAAACGCAATGATACGATCTATATGAAAGGACTAAAGGAAAGTAAAACCCTTGATATTTTTTTGGATGTCGAAACACCTAATGAGATAATAGGCCGTTTAAAATTATCTGATTTTAGTCGTTTCAATATATTGAATAAAAAAGTATTTAAGACTTGTTTAGAGCAAAAACAAACTGAAAAGGTAGTAGCTATCGTTGATTCTGTTGATATAAATGACAACTATAAGGATTTGCTAAAAATTTTAGATGAATTTGACTTAGACATAGTAAGAATTTATTCTAATATGTTATTGGGAAATAATGTGGATAGACTTGTTAATACTTTGGAATTCTGCGAAGATGAAAACATTGAAACCTTCAAAAATATACTGATTTCAGTTTTAACAAATAAAACTATAGATTTAGCTAACTTGATTAAATTTAAGGAATATATAGAACAAAATGAGAATATAATATCTTTAATACCTGATGAAGAATATGATGTTTTCATTGATAATATTCGTTCTGCGGGTATTGAGTTTGAAGATGTGTCAGAAGCAAATTGTGATAAAGTGAGATTGGAGGGTATTGAGCAGGTTCATGCATATAAGCTGAATGTTAGAAATTTACTGTTTATAACTGAAACAATATTAGAAAAGACCATAAACTACGGTAGTTTGTTGAGTGATATTTATAATTCTTGGCAATTGTCATCAAGCAAGGAGTATATTGAGGACAATTTTTCGAGCATTATATCTGACTATATAGATGAAAACAAGAGCGAAAAAAATTATACTAACAATGAGGAGATACTATTAAGAATTCTTAATTCTGATATCTCTGATGAATATAAATTAGAGTATGTAGAGAAGAATGAAACAGCAATTTCAAAGTTAACTGATCTACAAGATAACTCTGTAACGACTAGAATACTTGATTACTTATTACGAAAAAATAAGGTTAAGTTCTGCTCAGATAATGTCGCTTCATATTGGAATATGATTGAAGAATATAGTGATGATTTCGTTGAATATCTCAATAACAACTTGGATGAAGATAATAATGAAGATATATTGAAAAATAATATTTCTGTTTGTAATACCTTCATAAATAGTCCATTTGTGAATGATAAAATTTTTGCATTTGTCATAAAGTATGCAGACGAACCGATAAGCAATGTCAATCATGAACTAACACAGAATAGAGTAAATACTTTAGTTCACCAGAGATTGATTGAAGTGACAGAAAAGAATATTGAAACATTATGGAATAACTCATATTATGCCGAATTGATTTTGCTGGCAAATTATGATGACGATGAGGTAGAGGAAATTGTTATAAATACGCTTTTAAAATATGAGCTTTCTGATGAATTGATATATGGTTTAGTTAATAGTGATATTGCGGATATAAATTCTATGAAGCTAATAGATTTAATAAAAGATAGTGTCCTAGTTGAAAGGATAAATACAACTAAAAAAACTATCATAGAATATATTATAAAGGGAGATTTGTCTTCCACAAATATTAACTATATATGTAAATCCTTTAAACTGTTTGAGTTAAAAGATGAGTTTATAGAGTCATTAGATGATGAAGATAAATTGGAGGATTTAGAAGACGAAAATCTCAATGAAATTTTTATGCAATATGTACTAAGCTCATCAGATATCAAATTAAGTACCAAAGTATCTTTGATTTTAACTAAGATTAAAAATGGATTAAGTGTTAATGTTCTGAAAGGCTATATATCATCTGTAAGAGAAATATCAGACTTATCTAATGTTTGGGAGAATAAACAGCCTTTGTTGGATAATTCCTATAAGGATACAGTGGGACAGGCATTAACAAAATTTGGATATACTAGATTACGTAAAAATAAAGATTATCCTAGAATCATGCTTTCGAGGAAACAAAATAAGACAAAGCTAGATGATTATTTGCTGTAAATAGTTGGCAAGGAGATGGCTATCTCTCCATCTCCTTGCCCATATAAATTCCATAGTTTTTGCGTATCTTGTAAAGCTCGTCCATAGTAGATTTTGAGGAAGAATACTCTTGCATAAGGGTATTCTTTTTTTCTTGTAATTTATCAAGTTTGGCTAAAATATCCTTTGAATTTGGAAACTTGGAATAGAATTTTTTAAGCTCAGAAAGGGCAGTTTCATATAGAATAATTTGAGCTTTATACTCTTCAAAAAATGCATTATCTGACGGATTAGCCTTATATTCCTTGTAGTATTGCCTGTATTTTTTGACGGTATGAACTTGTTCCATAGTGGCAGAAAGTTCCTGCATTTCTTTATCAATAGCCTTGATTTTGTGCTGTAAATTTTGTCTTTCATCGGCTGCTTTCTGGATGTAATCATCAAGCTGCTTAACAGATTTAATGCCTTGTTCTCTAAGGAAGATAACAGACTCAGCCATTGTATTAAGGTTATGTTTGGTTGCCCAATACTCATAGCCTTTGCTTTCTTTTACTTTCATATTGGTGTTCATATCAATAACATTGCCAATGCGTTTTTTGACAACATAGGTTTTAATAGATGATCTTTCTGCAAGGCGTTCTTTTAATCTTTCTTCAGTATAATCTTCTCCGATTGTTTTGGCTCTGGTAAATCTCGGCTTATCTTTTGGCTTAAAAGCAATATGTTTGCCATACTTAATTTCATAGCCGAGTTCGGTCATTTTCTTTAGAAATTCATCCCAATCCTTAGACTGTTTTATCATTCTGTCAATATCAAATTGAAGCCTACTTTTCCAAGAAGTGCCTTTCTTTGCCTGTTCATTTTCGTACCAAGACTTACCGTTAGTCTTATATTTTTTCTTATAGCTTTCGTAAAATTCATCAATGACAGAAAGGTTATTTTCTTTGCATAACTTATCGCTCTGATACCTGATTTGATGATAGCTTCTTTTGTTAGATTGATAGCATTTGCCCGTTACCATATTTACATTGTTGAAGATGATGTGATTGTGAATATGTCCTTTGTCTATGTGGGTAGATAAGACAAATTCATACTCATCTTTGAGTATCTTTTTGCACAGCTCCATGCCGATCTGATGAGCTATTTCGGGACTTGTTTCTCCCGGTAAAAAGGATTGAATGAGATGTCTTGCAAGAACAGTTCCCTTTGTTCCTGCATCATTTCGTGTTCTTAAAAAATGAGTATGAGCAGTTGACTCATGGCATTTATGCGTGCTGACTAAAATCTGCTCGTCTGTTTTATCTCCATTTACAATGTATTCGATAGCAAGATTAAGGGTCGATTTGATAGGGTGTATTTTTGTGATTGCCATAAAAACTAATCACCTCCTGAAGTCCTGTTAAGCAGCAGTGAATGAATTTGCCATAGCTCTTTTGAGAAATGTTCAATTTGTTTTTTCATATCATTGATGTCCTCTTTGTAAATTACACCTGTTGAATTTACTCGCTTTGCAATCTGATTGATGTTATTTGTGGCATTAGAAAGCAAGCCTTGTAAATTTCGGAAAGGCTCTAAATCTACTTGATAAATTTCCTTTTCCAAAACACATTTGCGTATAAAATGGCTCATATTTCTGCACTTTGCAAGTTTTCTTTTCTCTTCAAAAAGAGCCTTTTCTTCTTCTGTTAGTTTCATTTCAAGTCTTTCATTTCGTATTCTATTTGCCATAGGTAGTTCCTCCTTTGAATGTATTTCGGGGTCTTAGGGTTCTCCCTAAAAGTTTGCCCCAGTCAATAGTTTCCAATGAGAGCTTGCTCGAATTGATGAAACTATTAGGCGAGGGTACAAGCTAAAAATTGATAAAAAAAGAAGCAGATCCCAGAGGGCTGCTTCATCAATTTTTTCGTAAGTGTCCGTACACTTACTGTGCTTGCTCATAAAGAATAATTTATAGCAAGCATTAAGCGTGTATTGAATTCGTTGAAATTATTATAGCATAAATCGGCTGTTTTGGATAGAGGGTACTTGACAAATATTGAATTTAGGTTTATTATTAAATATGAATTCAATATTGAATAGAAAGAGGTGCATTATGGCACAAGTATTAAAAGAAGAGGTTAGAAATAGGATACTCGTTGCTGCGGAAAAAGTGTTTTATGAAAAGGATTATAGAGGAGCAAAATTGACAGATATAGCAGATGAAGCAAATATTCCTGTTGCTCTAATCTATACATATTTTAAAAATAAGGAGGTTTTGTTTGATGCGGTAATTGACTCGGTATACATTAATTTTGAGTCTGCTTTTAATGATGAAGAATCCTTAGAAAAAGGGTCTGCTTCTGAGAGATTTGATGAAGTGGGCGAGAACTATATCCATGAACTGTTAAAGGAGCGTAAGAAGCTGATTATTTTAATGGATAAAAGTTCAGGCACAAAACACGAAAAAGCGAAACAGAAACTTATTTCACAAATGCAGGTTCATATTGAAGTGAGCTTGAAAAGGCAATCGGAAAGACAATATGATCCGATGCTTGCCCATATTTTAGCGAATAATTTTACAGAGGGTCTGCTCGAAATAGCAAGACATTATCAAAATGAAAAGTGGGCGAAAGAAATGTTGAAACTGATAGCGAAATGTTATTACAAAGGAGTAGAATCCTTATAACATAATGATAGAATCTATTCTATAACTTATAGATAGTTGATTCAAAAAATAGACTTTGCATAATAGCGAAGTCTTACTTTAAACTTTAATATTGAATTAAAATTCATTATTATTCAATTTTGGAAGGAGCGTTGTTTATGACAGAAAAAGATTTAAGGGGAAAAGCTATAGGTAATAACTTGAAGTCAAATATATTACTTACTTTGAAAATACTGTTTGACTTAATACCGCAGGTATTGCTTGTTTATTTAATCAGTTCCTTGATTACACAGGATACAGAAACGGGAAAGCTGAAGTATATTTTTCTCTCTATGCTTGCATCATTTGTTCTAAAAGGGGTGTTCTATTATTTTTCTACCAAGATTGCCCATGAGAAAGCCTATGAAAAATTGACAGAACTCAGGCTCTCTATCGTAGAACACTTAAAAAAATTAAGTTTAGGTTTTTTCAAAGAACACAATACAGGAGAACTTACCAATATTATGCAGCATGATGTAGAGCAAGTGGAGGTATATCTTGCTCATGGCTTGCCTGAAATAATGGCGGTTACACTTCTACCTACCATTATTTTCATAGCTATGATTTTTGTAGATTGGCGTCTTGCATTTGGAATGATTGTAGGTGTTCCGCTCATGTATTTGGTAAAAGTTCTTTCTCAAAAAACGATGAATAAAAACTTTGCTATTTATTTTAACCATGAAAGCAGGATGAGAGAAGAACTGATGGAATATGTAAAAAATATTTCTGTTGTTAAGGCTTTTGCGAAAGAAGAGGAGATTAGCGAAAGAACATTAAAGACAGCAAGAGAATATATTTATTGGGTGAAAAAGAGCATGGGAGCAATCACTATTCCAATGGGACTGATTGATATATTCATGGAAATAGGTGTAGTCATTGTTATGATTTTAGGAAGTGTATTTCTCTATCAAGGAAATATTACAACAGCTAAATTTATCCTTGCTATCATTTTATCCTCTGCTTTTACTGCTTCTATAAGTAAGACAGCAACCTTGCAACATTTTTCTATTGTATTTAAGGAAGCCTTAAAGGGAATAGGAAAAGTTCTAACCGTTCCGCTTTCGACTGAGAAAACAGAACAAGGGTTAGAATTTGGAGATATAGAGTTTAAAAATGTAAATTTTGCGTACGGAAAAGACAGTTTTGAGTTAAAGGATATAAATCTTATTTTTAAGCAAAATAGCTTGAATGCCTTTGTAGGAGCAAGCGGTTGCGGAAAGAGTACGGTATCTAATCTGCTTATGGGATTTTGGGATACAGACAGTGGGCAAATAAAGATAAAAGGAAAGGATATAAAGGATTATAGTCAGGAAAATATTTCAAAGCTTATCGGCAGCGTTCAGCAAGAAGTTATCCTTTTTGATTTAAGTATTTTTGAAAATATAGCCATCGGTAAAGTCGGTGCAACCAAAGAAGAAGTGATAGAAGCAGCAAAGAAAGCGAGATGCCATGATTTTATTTCAGCTTTGCCGAAAGGATACGATACAAGAGTCGGTGAAATGGGTGTCAAACTGTCAGGTGGCGAGAAACAGCGAATTTCCATTGCGAGAATGATATTAAAAAATGCACCGATTTTGATATTGGATGAAGCGATGGCGGCGGTTGACAGTGAGAATGAAAAGCTCATCAGTGAAGCGATAGATGATTTAAGTAGGGACAAGACAGTTATTACAATCGCTCATCACTTAAATACAATTAGAAATTCGGATCAAATTATTGTTATGGACAAGGGTCTTGTTCTTGACACAGGAAGCCATGAAGAACTGATGAACAGGTGTGATTTTTATCGTGATATGGTGGAAGCACAGAACAAGGTTGACAGATGGAATTTGAAAGAGGTGGTAACAGAAAATGTTTAGGGAAATGTTAAAACTGCTCACAAAAACCGGCAAAAGAGATTTAGCTGTATCAAGTATATTCTTTGCTCTTTATGGACTAAGTTCCATAGCTATGATTGTTATTGTCTTTTCTATATTATTTCAGATATTTGATGGAACAAGTATAGAGAGTCTATATAAATATTTTATTGCGATTGCACTTCTTGTTGTATTCAAAGGCATCTGTAATATGATTGCAGATATGAAAAAGCACAGTGCAGGCTTTGATATTGTTCAGCAAATCAGAGAGCGAATGATTATTAAACTGAAAAAATTCAGTTTAGGGTTTTATACTAATGAAAGACTTGGTGAGATAAATACAATACTTCATAAGGATGTTGATAATATGTCCCTTGTTGTAGGGCATATGTGGTCAAGAATGTTTGGTGATTTTTTAATAGCAACAGTGGTATTTATCGGTCTTGTGAGCATTGATATAAAGTTGGCACTGATAATGGCTGCATCGGTTCCTTTTGCAATTTTATTCTTAGGATTGACTATCAAAAGATCAAAGACCATTGAAAATAAGAACAACTCAGCACTTCTTGATATGGTTAGTTTATTTGTTGAATATGTAAGAGGCATACCTGTATTAAAGAGTTTTTCCAATAATAAAAGTTTGGACAGTGAACTGACGGCAAGGACAAAAAAATTCGGAGAAACAAGTAAGGCTACTTCAAGATTTAAGGCAAAACAATTATCTGTATTCGCATTTTTACTTGATATAGGGTATTTACTACTTCTTATATCAGGAGCTGTATTTGTAATAAACGGCAATTTAAAAGTATTTGATTTTATTATCTTTGCCGTTATCTCAAAGGAGTTCTATAAGCCGTTTGCTTCTATGGAACAACACTATATGTATTATGTTTCGGCAGTAGATAGCTATGAAAGACTTTCAAGAATTTTATATGCAGATGTAATACCGGATAAAGTGGATGGGATTGTTCCGAAAGATAATGATATAGCTTTTGAGAATATTGGTTTTTCCTATGAAAAAGATGAGTTCAAAATGGAAAAATTGAGTTTTTCTATTGCTGAAAAAACAATGACTGCACTGGTTGGTGAGTCAGGAAGCGGCAAGACGACTATAACCAACTTGCTTTTAAGATTTTATGATGTGCAGCAAGGTAAAATTACACTTGGCGGTGTGGATATTAGAGATATTCCTTATGATGAGCTTTTGGATCGTATCAGCATCGTTATGCAGAATGTTCAACTGTTTGATAACACGATTGAGGAAAATATTAGAGTTGGCAAAAAAGGTGCAACAAAAGAAGAAGTCATCGAAGCTGCAAAGAAAGCAAGAATACATGACTTTATTATGAGTTTGCCAAATGCTTACGAAACAGATATTGGAGAAAACGGCGGAATATTGTCAGGTGGACAAAGGCAGAGAATATCTATTGCAAGAGCATTTCTGAAAGACGCACCGATTTTAATTCTTGATGAAATGACAAGTAATGTTGACCCTGTAAATGAGTCACTGATACAAGATGCAATTACAGAGCTTGCAAAGAACAGAACTGTTCTTGTGATTGCTCATCATTTAAGAACCATTCAAAAGGCAGATCAAATTCTTGTGTTCCAAAAAGGAAATTTACTTGAAAAAGGAAAGCATAGCGAACTTCTTTTAAAAGATGGCTATTACAAAAAATTATGGAAAGCTCAGTATGAGGTATAACCATGATAATGCTCAAAAATGTTTCTTACTGGTGGGAAGATGGAGAAATAGCACTTTGTAATATAAACCTTGAGATTAAAAAAGGTGAATTTGTTTTAATTTCAGGTAAAAGCGGTAGTGGGAAAAGTACGCTTGGCAGCACGATTAACGGTCTTATTCCGCATTACTACAATGGGAAAATACAAGGGAATGTTCATATTGATGGGAAAGACATCAGCAAGATACTCTTACATGAGATTGGACATCTTGTCGGCACAGTATTTCAAGATCCGAGAAGTCAGTTTTTTACCACTACTACGGATGAAGAAATTGCATTTGGACTTCAGACGATTTGTAAAACAAAAGATGAAATAAAACAGAGAGTTAGCGAAGTATATCAAGACCTTGATATAGAGGACTTAAAAGGGAGATCAGTATTTGAATTGTCCAGTGGACAAAAGCAGAAAATAGCAATTGCAAGTATATATGCAATGAAGCCAAAGGTTTTGATATTGGATGAGCCTTCCGCTAATTTAGATATGAAAGCTACTTTTGACTTATACAAGGTGCTGAAGAAATTAAAGGAAAAGGGTACGACAATTGTTCTGATAGAACATCGTTTGTATTATGCAAAATCACTCTTTGACAGGTTTATTTTGATAAAAGACGGAAGAGTACAGAGAGATATAAGAAGAGAAGAAGCTTTAGCATTATCACAAGAATATTGGGACAAGAATGCCCTAAGGCTTCTTGATTTGAAGAAGTTTCTAATATGCAAAAGCGATATAAGTAAAAAAAACAATGGAGTAATGCTGGAAGGGGAAAATTTATGTTTTTATTATCAAAAACATTTAAGGCATAAAGAGCGGGAATATGTTTTGAAAAACCTTGATTTTACGATGTATAAAGGCTCATCTGTAGGCTTGGTAGGGTTGAATGGTACAGGGAAAACCACTTTAGCAAGAAATATATCAGGAATAGAGAAATTGAAAGAAGGCAAGATTATAGATGATAAAGGTAATCCTCTGAGTAGTAAAGAGTTGATGGAAGCTTCATATTTTGTATTTCAGGATTCTGATTATCAGTTGTTTTCAGAAACTGTACTTGATGAAATGTTACTTGGCTTGCCTGTAGGTGATAAAGAAGAAAATAGGGAGAAAGCAATTTCTATATTGAAGGACTTAGGACTTGAAAAATATATTGATAAGCACCCTTTTACCTTGTCAAGAGGTGAGAAACAAAGGCTTACTATTGCTTGTGGCATAATGAAAAATGCCAAAGTGTTTTTATATGATGAACCGACATCCGGTTGCGATAGAGAGTCGATGATAGCTGTTTCAACCTTAATCAAAAAACAAATTCAAAAGGGGATAACAGTTTTAATTATCAGTCATGACTTTGAATTTCTTGCAAATACAGTTCGTTCTGTATGGGTTATGGAAGATGGGAAAATTAAAGAAAATATAGAAATGAGAGAAGATAATAAATCTTTGATTTTAGAAACAATGATGGGAGGAGATGTTTTTGAATGATGTAAGAACAATTGATCCGAGAATAAAACTTACACTTCTACCTGTCATCGGATTTATCAGTTTTTTTATCAGTGATACGATACTGCTTTTTGTCATATTGTTGTTTTCATTTCTGCTATACATATATAGCGGAATTTATAAAAAAGCATTCTCTTTTCTTGTTTTCTTTTCACTTCTTTTAGGATTAGAGTATGGGATGGCAAAAATAAGTGATTATAATTTCGTGTTTGCACTGTATATGATGATATATTTTTTGTCGAGAATGACCTTGATAGCCATGTTTGGAGCTTATATAACAAGAACGACAAAAATTAGTGAAATGATTGAAGCATTAAATCGGATGAAAATTCCAAGAAGCATTAGTATACCATTTAGCGTTTTGCTGAGGTTTGCACCTACAATGCGACATGAGATAAAGGCTTTGAAAGAAAATATGAGGATAAGAGGAGTTATTAAAAATAAATTTTTTATTCTTTTACATCCAATCAGATATGTTGAATATACGCTTGTTCCTCTTTTAATCAGGATGATGAAAGTTTCTGATGAGCTTTCAGCTTCAGCACTAATAAGGGGACTTGACAGTGAAGAGAGGAGAGTAACGATTGTCGAACTCAAATTCAAGTTAATGGACTTAATTACAATAGTAATCGGTTTTCTTGCTATTGTCAGTATAGTCATAGTACAAAAAACAAATTTAGGAGGTTAATTTATGAACAACAAATTAAATGGTCGTGATTTCATTACGATTGGCATCTTTAATGCAATTAGCATTGTCATTTATATGGCGGTGGCATTTGCGTTAGCAACAACAGTGGTTGGAGGATTTATTGCGTCAGGGGCAGCATTTATGGTAGCGGCAATCAGTTATTTATTGATGGGCGTGAAGATAAAGAAGAGAGGTGTATTTACTATATCGGGAATACTTTTAGGGCTTATTGCCTTATCCGGAGGTCATATACCTCATGCAATATTCGCAGCAATAGGTGGAGTTGTTTGTGATTTTATCATTGGAAATTATGAGAGCAAAGGCAGAATTATTTTAGGGTATGGAGCATTTGCATTAGCTGATTTTTTAGGGACTGTCGTACCGATACTTTTGTTTGGAACAGCATCATTTGTAGAAAGAGCAGCAAAGTGGAAAATGTCGGAGGAACAAATTGAAGAGGCGATTTCTTATTTTTCAGTACCTTATACCATCGGTTTTGGGATCTTAACTTTTGCCCTTGCTTGCATAGGTGCGTTTATCGCAACAAAACTTCTAAAAAAGCATTTCAAAAAGGCGGGAGTGATTTGATAAAAATATTTGTCTATGAGGAAAAAGAAAATGATTAAATAGTGGAGGTAATTACTATGTGTTATTTAAGGTCTGTTATTTGCATGAGAAAAAGTCAAAGACCTTTTTGATACTGGTAATTATCATAAAAAATCAAATTTAAAATATAGTGAAAGAGCAAGTTTCTTTTATTTCAGAGGACTTCTTATGCCCAAGTGCAGAAGTCCTCCTTTTTTGTCTGAAAAACAAAAGACAAAAAAGAAATGGAGGAAACTTTATGACAAAAGAGTATTACCTTTATGTCAGAGGACAAAAGGTGAAAGTCAGTGAAGATATATATAAAGTCTACTGGCGAGAACGAGAACACGAAAAGTATTTAGAGCGGGTGGACAGAAAAAACCACCTGCTTTTCTTTTCCTCGTTGGATCATGATGGACACTTTGTAGATAACATTGTCGATGAAAGTGTTGATGTAGAGAAGATTGTTGAAACACAGATGATGATTGAATCCCTTAGAGAGGCTATATCAAAACTTAATGATGAAGAAAGGGACATCATAGAGCGTTTGTACTTCAATGATGAAACAGTTCGTGCAGTAGCAAAATTAAAAGATATTACACATCCGGCTTTAATAAAGAGAAGAAATAAGATTCTTGAAAAGCTGAAGAAATTTATCGAAGAAATTTAAAACTTCGGTAACCAAGGGGGTCAATCTGTCCTTATGTAAAGTGAAGGGGAGTTTGATCTCCTTTACTTTTGTAAGATAAACAGCCCAATTATGGCAAATAGGAAGATGTAAAGAGAATCCCTTTCAAATATTTGTTCTTTGACAACTGAATAGACCAAGGTAGGACTTTATCTACTTGTGGAGGATTATGACTTACGCCATGACCTTTCTGCTGAAAGAGATTTTGGTTTTGTGAATACTGTGATAAATCAAGGAAACAAGAAAGCGAGCGATAAATAAGAATACATAAAAACAGAGTTGGCAACCTGTTCGATGAAGCAAGTAGTGATAATGATACTTCAATAGTTTAAGCCGGCTCGTCTGGAATAAGAGGCGGAGGTGAGATTCCTATGTTGTCAGCCAAGACACCTACCAATGTCATAAAACTTAGTAAGAAAAAGTATATTTTATTATAGAGAATTTAAAGTAGAGGAGGTGAGTCTGTGGATAATGACTGGAATGGATTAGCTGATTTGATAGCAAATCTGATTACAAAGTATGCTGGTGTTTTAGATTTGGATAATCTGCCAGATCCAAAGCCAGTAGATAATAACATTGAAAATGGAAATATTTTTGGCATAGTAAAAACACAGATTGAGAAAATAAAATAAAAGTGCTATAATATACTTGAGATATAAGTCCAAACTTTTTTGGAAAGTATAAAGATATAGAAAAAGATATTGAGGTTAATGCTATGTCAAAAGAGAAAATAAAAGTATACCTCTACACAAGAGTATCTACATCAATACAGATAGATGGCTATTCTTTAGAGGCACAAAAATCAAGAATGAAGGCTTTCGCCCTTTATAATGATTATGAAATTGTTGGGGAATATGAAGATGCAGGCAAATCTGGAAAATCTATTGAGGGAAGAATACAGTTTACTCGTATGATGGAAGATATAAAATCCGGAAAGGATGGAGTATCTTTTGTTCTTGTGTTTAAGCTGTCAAGATTTGCAAGAAATGCTGCTGATGTTTTGTCAACTCTACAAACGATGCAAGATTTTGGAGTCAATTTGATTTGTGTTGAGGATGGGATTGATTCATCCAAAGATGCAGGCAAACTGATGATTTCAGTTTTATCAGCTGTGGCTGAAATTGAAAGAGAAAACATTCGTGTTCAAACAATGGAAGGTCGCATTCAAAAGGCAAGAGAGGGAAAATGGAACGGAGGGTTTGCCCCGTATGGGTATCAGCTTGTCGATGGAAAACTGTTTATCAATGAAGAAGAAGCTGTAGCAATAAGAACTATTTTCGATCAATATGTTAATACAAACATTGGAGCAAATGGACTTTCTAAATATTTAGAGAATCATGGAATAAGAAAAATTCCAAGACAGAACGGAAAAAATCCATTGTTCGATGCAGGTCTTATAAGAAAGATATTAAAGAATCCTGTATATAACGGAAAGATAGCCTTTGGAAGAAGAACACTAGAAAAAGTTCATGGTACAAGAAATGAATACAAGCAAGTTGAACAAGATGAATATTTAATAGCTGAAGGTATTCATGAAGCTATCATTTCTGACGAGCTGTGGCAGGCTGCTCAGGTTAAGCTAAAATCTCAGGCAAAGAAATATGAACATGTGAATAAGGGAAAAGATGTTAGAACACATTTGCTATCAGGAATTGTAAAATGCCCAATATGTGGAGCTGGAATGTTTGGCAACAAGTGCATTAAGCGTAGAAAAGACGGAACAAAATACAAAGATTTTTACTATTACGGCTGTAAACATAGATTGATGAATAGAGGTCATAAATGTAATTACAATAAACAAATTAGAGAAGAATTGCTAGATGATGCAGTTGCTGAGGTAATTATAAAGATAGTAAGCAACCCTAAATTTGCTTCTATGATGCAAGAAAAAATTAACATGAAGGTAGATACCTCTGAAATAGAGAAAGAGATAGATAATTACCAGAAAGAATTGAGGAAGAGCCATTCTACGAAATTTAAGCTAATTGAGGAAATAGATAATTTAGATGCTGATGATAAGCACTACAAACGAAGAAAGCAGGACTTAGACGATAGACTTTATCGTATGTATGATAAGATTGAAAACTTAGAATCATTGTTAATTGATGCGAAAGCAAAGAAACAAACTATTGAAACTGAGAAACTTACAGGAGATAACATATATAAAGTTTTGATCTATTTTGATAAACTCTACAAGGTAATGAATGATGTAGAGCGTAGACAGTTAATTACAGCTTTGATTTCTGAAATTCAAATTTACGAAGAAAAGCAACCGAATGGACAATGGCTAAAATCAATTACTTTTAAACTTCCTATCATTGATGAAGATTTAAATATAAGTTTGGACAATGATGAGCAAGTCGAGTGTGTTGCTCTGCTCGTAAAAGCCTAGAAACCTTTGAACGAAAGCATGTTAAAAAGCCTTGTCTCCAAGGCTTTTTGCTTTTGGGTGGGGTAGTATAAAAGTAACTACCTTAGTTGAGGTAGTTGAGCTGCTGGTGAATTTGAGAGGGATTTATTTCCGTAGACACAAGATGGGGACATAGGGCAAGGAGTATGAGGGAATAAATGTACCCCATTGAAACCCGGTATATCTGGAGATATATTGATGTAACAGTGTGGATACAAATACAGAGTAAAAACTTTTGGAAATCACTTGATTAGAAGTTTAAATATACCAGTATGATGAATATACTCGGATAAAGCGTAATGCGCCAACTGAGCTAGTTTATCTTGATTTGAGTTATTATTTGTCTAGAAACTTCATATTGTAAAGTTTTCTTGAACACCTGAGGGGCTTTACTAGATATCTAGGTTAACTAAAAAAATCATTGCTTAAAAATTCTTCCAAATTTGGGACTTGGTTTCAAAATAATATTGCCTAGTGGTATCGTGTCTCTGGTATATGGACAAAAACTTTTATTTCTATATCGAAATAGTTGACAACGTGAGAGGTGAGTGATACAATATAAATTGTTCTATATAGAAATAAATAACTAAAGGAGCTAAGGATGAAAAAGACAAGAGGTGGCTATCAAGCCACGCACCTAAGTCTGTTGAACGGACGTCTCTTCCATCAGTTGATTTCACGGGAGGCAGAAGCCCTTTATAGTGGTGAACAGGGAAAGATTTTGTATAGTTTTTGGTTAAATGATGGTATTCGAACTGCGACAGATATTGCCATTGATACAGGATTGGCGAATAATACCCTCACCTCTATGCTTAAACGCCTAGAAGAGCAGGGTTTGATTGTGTCTAAGCTATGTCCCAATGATAAACGAAAGAAGCATTGGCATTTGACTGAAAAAGGTTGGGAACAAGAGGCTGTTGGCAATCGTGTTGGTAAGTATCTAGCAGATATTTTTTATGACGGGTTTAGTACAGAAGAAATGGAGGCTTTTGAAGCCTATCAAGAACGAATTTTATCTAATCTTAGAAGGGGCTTACTTAACAAGCATTTAGACGATAAGGAGACTGCCCATGTGGACTAGTTTGGTACCCTACCTTCAAGAGAATTGGAGGCAATATCTGACCTATCTCTGGGAGCATGTTTGGCTTAGCCTCTTGGCTTTGATTTTTTCCATGGTGCTTGGAATGAGTTTAGGCTTTCTAGCCTATCAAAAGTATAAACTAAGGCAACTCCTCACAGGCCTATCCAGTAGTCTACGAGTTATCCCCTCTTTGGGCGTACTATTCTTTCTTATTCCCCTCATGGGAGTAGGACAAGTTCCAGCTCTGACAGCTTTAGTGCTACTAGGTTTACCACCCATTAGTTTTCAGACCCTTGTGGGGTTAGTGCAGATACCAGATAGTCTGCGAGAAGTTGGTAGGAGTTTAGGAATGTCGGACAGGCAGATTCTTTTAAAAGTAGTTTTTCCCCTAGCACTTCCTCATGTCTTGACAGGGATTAAGTTAGCTTTGGTGGAGATTATCGCCTCTGCCAGTCTAGCTACCTATATCGGAGCTGGTGGGCTAGGGACACTCATTTTTACAGGCTTGGGGCTCTATCGCTTTGACCTCTTGTTTCTAGGCGGTGGCTCGGTTGCTGCTCTATCGCTCATTGCTATGCTGATCCTTGACGGGCTCAGCCATCACTTAACAAAAAGGAGTTCATCATGACAAAGCAAAAACGTATTGGAGGCCTTTTAGCTCTCCTTGTTCTAGTTGGAATTGGGCTTTTTTCCCTTTTGGGGCAAAAGCAGAGCGAATCAGTAGCTGGCAACAAACCATTCGTACAGATTGGCTCCAAAGATTTCACGGAAAACCTTATCGTCGCTGAACTGTATGCCCTTGCTTTAGAAGATGAGGGATACAGAGTTGACCGCAAGTTCAATATTGCCAGCTCATTGGTTCACACGTCTTTAATCAATAAGGAAATAGACCTTTACCCAGAATACACTGGAACAGGCCTCCTGTCCATTTTAAAATTGCCTTTGAAAACAGACCCTGAGCAAGTTTATCAGACGGTTAAAACAGCCTATGCTAAGAGCTTTAAGCTGATTTGGTTGGAGTATGCTCCTGCCACTGATAGTCAAGGATTGGTCATACGGACATCTGTGGCAAATCAGATGGGAATCAAGACAATCTCAGACCTGCAAGAACATGCAAGCCAACTTCGCTTTGCTTCCCAAGGGGAATTTGACCAACGTGAGGACGGCCTAGTTGGTTTACAGACAGCTTATGGTGATTTTAACTGGAAATCTTCCAAAGTCTATGACAACAGTCTCAAATATAGTGTCCTGAAAAATGATGAAGCTGATGTGACCCCAGCCTATACGACCGAAGGTCAGCTCGTTCAGACCAAAGACTATACCCTGCTGGAAGATGATAAGTCCTTTTGGCCTCCCTATAACATCGCTCCCGTTGCCCAAAGTGATGTTGTCAAAAAACATCCGAGCTTATCTACCGCTCTGAATAAGATTTCCAGCCACCTAACTACCGAAAAACTTACTGAACTCAATGCTAAAGTTGACGTTGAGGGCAAAGAGTACGCAGACGTTGCTAAAGTTTTTTATGACAGTATCAAGGAGTAAGACAATCGCATGACACAAGAATTATTGACTTTTGAGGGCGTTGGCAAGAGCTATGGTGACCTGACCATCTTGTCAGATTTGTCCTTCAGCCTCTTTAAGGGTGAATTTATCACTATCTTAGGGACATCAGGGTCAGGAAAGACGACTACCCTAAAGCTTATGAACCGCCTCTTAGAGCCAGATAATGGGAAGATCCTGCTGGAGGGTCAGCCTTTAGCTGAAAAGGATCCAGTTGCCCTCCGACGTCAAATCGGCTATGTTGTTCAGCAAATCGGGCTATTTCCTCATTTGACGGTGAGGGACAATGTTGCTACCGTCCCTAAGCTTTTGGGTTGGGACAATGTCAGAATTAACCAGCGGGTAGAAGAACTGCTAAACATGGTTCAGCTACCTGGGGTGGATTTCGCCCATCGTTACCCCAAAGAGCTATCGGGAGGGCAGCAGCAACGGATTGGCGTGGCCAGAGCTCTCGCTGCCAATCCTAAAATGGTTCTTTTTGACGAGCCTTTTGGAGCAGTAGATGCTATTACACGCCATCATTTGCAAGAACAGCTCAAAACCCTTCATCGTTCCTTGGGAGATAAGACTTTTGTGCTCATTACTCATGATATTCATGAAGCCCTCTATCTAGGGGATCGTGTGATGGTCATGGATAAGGGCAGGCTGGTTCAGTTCGATCGTCCTGAAGAAATTGTGAGTTCGCCGAAAACAGATTTTGTCAAATCTCTATTGGCAACGGTCAGTAGGCAAGAGAAGCTTTTGGGAGGGATGACTTGATGGACTATGCACTCAAACATCAAGACCAAATCATACAGCTGATCTTGGAACATTTACACCTGAGCCTGTCAGCTTTGGCTATTTCTCTCTTTCTGGGCATAGTGGTGACGTTGGTACTGTTGCGATGGCCTCGCTTACGACAACCTTCAGTTTATTTCTTATCCCTTCTTTATGCAGTACCTTCCTTTGCCCTATTTGCCTTGCTAATTCCACTCACAGGTCTGGGGCAGACCACCGCCATTATAGTGTTAAGCCTCTATGCTCAATATATTTTAGTCCGCAGCTTCCTATCAGGTCTCACCGAAATAGACGTTTCTCTGGTAGAAGCGGGACGAGGCATGGGTATGACGGATAGCCAAATCTTACGAATGGTACAGTTACCACTAGCTCTACCAGCTATTTTTGCAGGTATCAAACTAGCTACAACTTCTATTATTGCGATGGCTACAATCGCTGCTACCATAAATGCTGGCGGGCTAGGGACGCTCCTGTTTGACGGTCTGAGGACGGCTTCCCTTGTGAAACTAGCGTGGGGCATTGGTTTGACAGTTGTTCTAAGTGTACTCTTGTCGCTCGTCATTGACTTTGTGGAAGAAGTGGTATCGCCTGAAGAGGTGTCTGTATAGGATAGCGGTCTAATATAGTAGGAAATTATCACTTGGTGATTCTATTATTTTTATTGATGATTGTGGGGAGTAAGATTTATGTCATTGGAAGCTGAGATTTTCAACATGAAGCGAGTTTTGGTGTATAAACTGGAACCGTTTGGATTCCACTTTGATGGAAAAGTATATGTCTATCGTGAAATGTTGTTAGATGGCACTTTTGAAGCTGAAGTAACGATTTTACAATCTGGCAAAGTATCTGGTCGTGTAATTGACCTAGATATGAAGGAAGAGTACCTAAACCTGCGAATGGAGTATTCGGTGGGAGGCTTTGTTGGCCAGGTTCGAGAAGCCTATCTGAAGGTTTTAGAAAAAATTGCAGAGATTTGCTTTGAGGAACAGCCGTTTTCCTCCCAACAAGGTAATAGACTTGTTCAATATTTAACGAAAAAGACCTCTGATGTTTATGATCATCCGTTTAAGAGGGAGCGGCATTACATATCTTATCGTGTGGCAGGTAAGTGGTATTTGGTGGGTTATCCTTTGAAGCGAGAGAAGTTGGACTCTTCTGAGAAAAAAATAGGGCAGATTGTAGATGTTATTAACATTAAAGTATCTCTTGAGACGATGGCAATAATTTTATCGAAAAAAGGTGTTTATCCAGCTTATCATATGTCCAAGAAATATTGGGTTTCCATTATTCTTGATGATAGTCTGTCAGATGAGGAACTCTTTACTTTGGTCTTAGAAAGTCGAAATTTGCTTGCCTCACGGAAGCAGGCAAGCAAAGTGAACGTGACGAAACCTTAAAAATGAAGAAGGTATCGTGAAAGAGAGGCAAGAGAAAAGAATAAGTGCAGATTTTATTAGTACATTTTGTAATAGTAATAAAGAGGCTGGGACAAAAATGTTTAAATAAAATAGAGTGGAGTATTGCAGATGACTAGTAAATCAAAGAGATTATTTCAAGAATCAAAATATAATATTTATGAGAGAATAGATAACTTAGAGCCGATAGAGTTCATGAACCAAGATTTAAAAAAGGTAATGAGATATACCTTTTCGGAACCATCAAAAATAATGGGAATAGATTATCTAGCCGATAAACGATTTTCATTCTATAACTATAAGTATAGTTCGAATCTTATCGAAAGAGTATTTCATTTCAATAAGATAGACAACAGATTTATAGATGTTACTAGTGAAAAATATGATATGAATGTAAATTCGGGTTTTATGACCGCGACATTTTGTTATATCATATTGGAGTTACTCGAAGATAAGCAATTATTAAATACAAATTTTGAAATAAATTTGGTAAATAATGCGAAGGTTAGGATAAATGGGGAATTAACACCTTGCCCGACAGTGTATAATAAGTTGCTAGATGATAGTGATGAAAAAGACAATAAAAATCTTTTTAGGGGATTTTTAGTTGAGAATCGCAATGAGGATATTAATTATTATCGTTCTGTTTTAGCAACGACAGATATTAGTATTGAAAGAGATATTTTGGCCAGTCAATTTAACTATGAATCCTGTTCAGAATCCGATATTGAGTCTATTTTTGAAAAAAGATTACTTCATGCAAAGGAAACATCGGTAATTAAGCCGTTTTGTATACCAAATGGATACGCTAAGTTAAAAGAAGATATAATTTTGAACGATGAGGTAGTGTTAGAAAATGATTTCAGTTTTTATCATCATAGTGAGGATGAAATTGTAAAATTCGCTTTAGAGAACAGAGAGAATATTAAGTTACATATTGATTCGATGTCAGATCTGTATCTTGATGAATATCCAGCACCCAATTTATTAAGGCGTGTATTTATGGTTTCTACAAATGGACAACATCGTAGATTGGTATTTGAATGTTTAGGTTTAGAACGAATTAGGGCTCGAATTCAATTTATAAAAGATAAACAAAGATCTTGGAAATACTATTTTCGTAAACAAAATATACCAATGAATATGGTTATTGAATGGCTTGTTTCAAAGGGGAGAATAGAAAAAATTGAACCTCTTGATAGCAAGACAATTTTAATTAAAGATTCATCACAATTGATCCCATGGATTTTACCTGATTCTGAAATTAGTAGTTTTTCAAAAATTCGTAAAGATATATTAAAGAGACTTCAGTTAATTGAAAAATCCTTTGGATCTCAAGATTTTGCATATGGTTTTATAAGGCAGTCGGGCTTTTTATGGTATCTTGATGTACATAGAGTTTACTTGATGAACATTTTGCGTAAATTCCGTTCCAAAGTATAATCTCAAAATATTTCCCTCACTCTTTCGTCTCTTAGTATAGACAAAAGCTATCACCACACGTGGAGGCTCTAGTATTGATGATACGCACCTAATCCGACGAGAGTATCGAGTCGTAGGTACCACAGGCATTAGTTTTCCTTAGCCAATCGCTTCGCTCTTGGAGGAAAACTGAATAGGTGTTATGCCAGGAATTCCTAAGAAGCTGACCGAAGGGAAGGTTGATTAGTGAATTCTACGGTCAAGAGAAGGTGAGTAAAGTAGCTCTGAAAGGCTTGAAATCAATGGGTTCTTGAGTTTTATGCTTATTTTTTTTAGGTGTTGAAAATTTTGGAATTAATGTTCAAAAATATCTTTCAAATACTTGCTTGTAGCAACGCTATGAATATTATAAAAGGGTCGTGTCAACGGTATGGATGGCAAAGATTAAAATAAAATAGAATTAAAAAGATAAAATAAAATGTCAGAAAAAGAAAGTTTATGAAATATTACGTACCCCTATCATTTGTGATAATAATGCTAAAAAAATTTATATTCAAAACAATGTTATATATAGTCCACAGTTATATAATAGAAGTTTAGATGAAGACATGTCAGATTTTAGTGTGGGATTTTATGAAATAGTATATAAAGATATTTTAGAGGGAATTGGTAAAAAATTCTAAACAAAGACGGAACATATATAAATAAGAATTATATGGGAGACACTATACATTCATTTAATTCTTTAGCGAATGTAATTTTGGGTGACAAATCAAAAAACAATCGAAGTCCAATAGGAGAATGGCCTAGAGAATTAATTGATTATCATTCAAAATATCATTGTTTAGCTAATTTTTGGATTATTCCTATGTGTCATGGAAGAAAAAGTGCAAAGCTCAGTTTGTACGATTCTTTAGACTATTATTTGAAAAAAGTAAAAAATTATTATTCAGAAGAAGTGAAGTTAAGTTTTATAGAATCACAAGAATATTTTGAAAAATTTACATGGGAATCTTTTTTAGAGTTCCATTGTATGTCAGAGTATGAAATGATTGATGATCCATTATATATATACAAAAAAAGGGATAATAAAGGTAGTCTTGATGAAATAGAAAGAATATACGACTTTTGGGAAAATAGGACTAGTCAAATAGTAAAAAAATATAATAATGAACTTTATGAATACTTTAATTGTCTAGGATTAATAAATGAAGGTGAAACTACAAACTAATGGTTATTACTTTGCTAAGTTGCTGTAAAAAATAGTTAGGATTACAATAAATCTAGATTATATCTGTCTGATATTTTTTTACGAGATTATCCAACTATTGTGAAAAATTTATAAATATGTTCCACATGTATACAAGAAAGATTACTTGACATACTTATTAAGCAATTGTTTCATGTGAGGGTATATATGTTTGCTAGAGAAAAATAACTAATCCTTGTATAAATGTCGCGTCACCACTTTAGATATTTGCTAGGTTGAGTCAACGGCATATATGGGGAAGGCTTAATATAAATTAGAATTTGTAGAGGTGAATAGTATGTGCTTAATTTGTGAGAGAATTGAAATGATTAAAAATGGAGAAAATCCATTTTTTGTAATGGAATTAGAAACTGGTTATGTTGTATTAGGTGACAATCAACATTTTAAGGGATATACAATTTTTTTGTGTAAGCAACATAAGACAGAACTTTTTGAGTTAGAAAATAATTTTAAATCGAAATTCTTAGAAGAGATGTCATTGGTAGGGGAAGCTGTTTATAAAGCTTTTAATGCTGAAAAAATTAACTATGAACTTCTTGGTAACGGAGATTCACATCTACATTGGCATTTGTTTCCAAGGGTAGCTGGTGATATAGAAAACTATGGTAATAAAGGAAAGGGTCCAGTTTGGTGGTATCCTATGGAATTAATGTATAGTGATTCTAATCGCCCATCAAAAACTGAGTTAAGTGCACTTAAAGACAAGTTGATAACTGAGTTAAATAAAATAGTTATTTAATAATAAATCCCAGTTAATCTGTCTTATACTTTTTAACAATAGCTTCTATCTATCGTTAAAAGGTTCATGGATATGTTTCCATATACGAACAGGTCAACAAGACATGCTTAGTGTTCACACGTTCCATGTTGAGGCGGTAAGTTTGCTAATCAAGGAGAGAAACAACAACGAATAGCATTTACTTCCACCCATGCGATAGCTGTCCAAGAGCTAGGAGCATGACGACGTAGCGATTGGAAAAGGTGCAGGTCTAGGTGCCGTTACTGGTTTTGTCGGTGGCTCGCTTGTGGGAACTGGAGCGAGCGTTGCGACCCATGTCACCCGAAACATCAGCAATCAGGTCGTTCGCCAAGTGACGAGAGTTGGAATCCAAGCAGGTGTCGATACAGCGATTGATACGGGTCTGGATGTGGCCGCTGGCAACAAGGTAACAGGCCAAACACTTGCGATGAACTTTGGCTATAACCTCTTTACGAATGGTCTGGGTAGTGTCTCTACGAAGCAAGCACCGAAGTCCGATGTCACAAGAACTAAACCAATGACGGGTGAAGTTCTGGATGCGGGCTATGTTCACAATAGACCTGTGAAAGATGTAACGCCGACCAAGTCCTCCTCACAAAAATTAATTGGTGGATCAGATCCTATATTAGCGTTACCTGAACCTAAACAACAATTAGCTCTACCTATGCCTAATGATATTGTGACAATTCAAGTATCAAAAAGTAAATATCCTCAATCTGCTCAACATATTCAAAATGCTCGTGCTAGCGGACACCCTTCTATATTGACGATTAATCGTTCAGGTGTAAAAACAAATCGTAGGCAGTCATTAAAGGGGATTGATAAAGTCCCTGGTATGGACTTAGATGAGTATCCACCTGCTATGTTTTCGGAAGGTGGGGCTGGAGCAAGTGTGAGAGCGATTAATAGTTCAGATAATAGAGGTTCTAGTTTTTCAATGGTACCTCAACTTAGACCATTCGATGACGGAACTAAGGTGTTTATTAATATTACAGATTAGATAGGATAAGTATGCTGAAAGATATATTAAAAAGTTTTAATAAAAGCAATAATGTTATTGATTATAGGGTAGAAGATATAGAGTGCTTAGATAATGATACGAGTAAAAATGCTTTGGGTGTTAGTGATATCACTAATCACTTTCAATATATTATAGTAAATAAATATTTGAAAATTTTAGGAAACGATAAAAAATTTGGTATTAATTGGGCGAATAATATATATAGAACAAATTATAATAGTGATTCATTACTTGTTGCCTACGATATATTTGGTGGTTTATTTATCATAAAAGATTATCAGGTAAGTGATGGAAAAATCTGGTATTTTGCACCTGATACTATGACATGGGAAAATCTAGAAGTTTACATATAAAGATTTTATTAAATGGGTCTGCACCGAGGATTTTTCTCTATTTTATTTAGATTTTCCGATTAAATATATAAAAGATCATCCTGTTCAAATGGAGGAAGATAGTGTTTTACTAATATATCCTCATCTATGGAGTGAGGAATATAAAAGTGGTACTCCGACTATAAACGTGATTTCTTTCAGAGAATTGTTTGAATTAAATCAAGATATTTATAGACAATTAAATTAGATAGTTTTTGAGTTCTAAATTGGACCAATAGTAAGCCATAGAGATGAATAAATTTAAGAGATTAGTTTGAATACTATGCTTTAGGAAAAAATTTCTTCGGCACAAGCACTGGCTAAGGCTTGCCGTCAGCAGCATATTCTAGATGAATATACCCATTGACAAGGAGTTTGGGGAAGTTGTACTGCCCCCAAAAAGTTAGACAAATTATTTTAAATAAAGGATTTAGTTCTGTATTGTATAGAGCTAAGTCCTTTTGGTTTTTCTTAATGCGTTTGTGATTGTAGTAAAAAATATAATTAGTGATTGCTCGTTCAAGCTGTCCTAGTGATTTTAAGGTCTTTTCATAGCCATAAAGCATCTCAGTCTGAAGAATACTAAAGAAGGATTCCATCATGCCATTTTCAGGGGTGGCATAGAGGGACGAATGCCTTTAGATTCCAGAAAGTGATGATAAGACTAGTTTTTGATATTGCTAGTCTTGGTTGCTCTAAAGAATGGTTCCTGCATAATGGTCAGCTGGAAAAGCCTATCAAGCATAGTTTGACCTAATTCAGATTAGGTGAGCGAGACAAAATAAACTTAATAATTTCACTATTGAAGCCATCCATAACAGGGGATAAATAAACGTTCCCCTCTGGTAAAGAAAATACCGTCACATCTGTGTAGCACTTCTCATAGGGTTTAGTTTCCTCAAACTGACGTTGAATCAGATTGTCAGCCTTCTTACCGACTCACCCTTGTAAGAAGAATACTTGCGTTTTCGACGAATACGAGCAGTCAGGCCTATCTCTTTCATCAAGCGCTGTACCTTTTTAAAAAACACGATTGTGAAGCTCCAAGTAAATACGACGGTAACCATAGTCTCCTTTGTGCTCCTCATAAATAGCCTTGATTTCAGCTTTCAGTTCCTTATCCTTATCGTCTCTCACAAGTTGCTTCATTTGATAATAGTAGGTGACACGGACTAATTGAGCTGTTGTTAGAAGTATATTTAGTTAAAATCCTCCATCAACCATTTCTCTAATTATTTCTGCCTTTCTTGCGCTAAGGCTTCGTCACTCAGGCGCAGTTCACTCAACTTTTGTAGGTAGGCATTCTCCGTTCTCAGGCGCTCATTTTCTTTCTGAAGTCGCTCCAATTCTATCATCTCTTCCCAAGTCCTCTTTGGTTTTCTCCTTCTAGCCTTCTCAAGGATACTGATACTATACCCGTTTTTCTTGAATTGCGCTATCCAATTGGGAAGCAGTCCTATATTCGAAAACGCATAAGCAAGAGAGATTGATAGTTGAGATTGACCTTCAAGAAGAACTTTATTCATTATTTCCTGTTTTAGTTCTAGGGAATAATAGGTATTTCTCCCTTTTCTAGCTGCCTCAATTGCCATATCTATCCATGAGTTTCACTATGTATTTGTGATGGGAAACTCTAATATTGTAGATCTGACCAATCTGAGACCATGACATTCTATTTTTTCTCAAGTCATATATCTTTAGTCTATCTTTGTAACTTAATTTCATCGAAAAAGCACCCTATTTGTTATGTTTTCTGTCTAACAAATGGTTATGGTTTTGAGTCTATAGCAAAAATCTTAAATGAATACGATATACTAGGTTGAACTGGTAAAGCCAACTTGTATCCAAGCGCAATCCAAAAAATATTTTAAAATGAGAAGTATAAGGGAATGCCTTATTACAAAAGACCTATACTGTAGATTTCTTGGCAAAGAAACGTATTGAGAATGAGGGACAGGTTAATCAATATTATGTTTCTGAGAACCATAAAGCTATTATTGATAAGGAGATGTGGGAACTAGTTCAGTTGGAGTTTGTAAGGAGAAAAGCATTCCGTGATGAGCACCACTTGAACTTTTATGTCATGCAAAATGAAGACAATCCGTTTGCCACCAAAGTATTTTGTGCAGAATGTGATTCAGCATTTGGTCGCAAAATTGGATGACAAGTCGAGGGAAGTTTAAGAACTGGCAATGTAATAATAGCTATAAGGTCAAAGGGACAGATAGGGTATATGAATCGTCATATCGATGAGGAAACACTTGAAAAAGCGGTAGTAATGGCATTAGGACTACTCAGTGATAATGTTGACACGTTGCATGGCAAGTGGAATAAGATTCTGGAAGAAAATTGTCCACTAGAAAAGTATTATAGTGTGAAGTTGGCTGAAATGATAAACAAGCCTTCCTGGGAATTCAATTCGTATGGGATGTGTCAGGTGGTGGATAGTATTACAATTTCAGAAGCTGGGCAGATAAGTGTAAAATTCTTAGAGGGGACTGAGGTAGACTTGTAAGTGACTGTGACCGAAAGGTTGCAGTTTTTTTTGGTTTTAGTGGTATAATAAAACTAATTTATTGAATGATAAAAGGATATTTCTATGAATACATACGTTACAAATCTTGGTTTGAACAAAGTTTTTGATAAGTTTATTATCAATGATATACAGAAGAAGGTTGGTGTTAGCATCACGACTAGCTCAGATGAAACTGTAGAATGCCTAATCAAGTATGTTCTTAAGCATTTCAATATAAATGATTCCTATGTTACTCCCAAGATTTCTAATTTTTATCGTAAACATAAAAAATTTACTCGCTTTATTTTAGTAACAATTTCGCTAGTATATTCACCTAATAGCATAAAGGAAATGATAGAAAAGTATGAATTTAATGAAGCGTTAAAATGGGAAATTGAACATATCGTACCTCAAAATCAAAATTATAATAAATTTAATTCTAAAAATTCTAGACTAAAAAATCGCATTGGAAATCTTGGATTGTTGTCAAATGATACCAATGTAAAAATAAGTAATCAATCTTTTTACAAGAAATGTAGGGGTCTTTCTGCTAAGGAAAAAGAGTTGAAGGTTAATGAAGTTTTTCAAATTACCAAGAATAACTTCTCTAAAGCTGACATTATTGAACGTGAAAAGTGTATGAATAACTATATATTTGAAATCTTTTTTAAAGATAACGGTTCATTATTGAGGGAAAAATTTAGAGAATACTTCGCAGATTGTTAGAGAGCATTGCTGTTGAAAACAAATTGGTTCTATTAATGATGTGGTCACCTATTAACAACAACTCGATAATTTAGATTGCTGTTAGTTATTGAATAGGAAGTAGGGGGAAATGGATTATTTATCTGAGAATCAAGAAAAACAATTCTGTGAAATATTAACTGAAAGTTTTGGGTATCCTCCATTTAATAATCCCAATTTTAATAGGAATAAAATAAGAAAATACGATATAATTAACTTATAAAAAATAAGGAGCGACTATGAAATTAGATAGCCCACAAAGTATTTTTAACATGGGAGATACCTCCATTCGTGTGAAGCAGCTAGTTGATGTGAATAGAATTATTTTAAGTCATATTTCAAAGTATATGAAAGATGGTTTGACTTGGGAGAGAAATACTAGTTTACAGGAAGATTTTTATAAGTCTTTCATCGATGAGATAGTGAGACTTGAGGAGGAGGAAGGCATTGAGCTTTTTAATGACTTCAAAAGAGCCAAGAATTATACCTTGAATACCTCTAGAATTGGCTTAAGGGGAAGGACTCTGACCAATGCTGTGATGAAAGCGGGTTTTATTACACAACAGAGAAGACTCAGTTCAGTAGGTAAAGCTTATTTAAGTCACACTCTAAAAAATGCCGATGCAATTGAAAAGATCCTAGGTCTATCTGAAGACAATCTAGTATATCTGAGACAGTTTCTAAAATTACGAGTTTATTCTTCTGAGACTGATAGATATTTTTATAATTTTAGATTTGCATTACTATTTTTATCGAGATATACGAATGTTCCTCAGAAAGATTTCCTTAAGCTTATTGAATCTATAAAACCTGACCAATCTGAGAAGGAATTAAATGATATTATAGATGAGTATATGCTTACATATAAAAATGAAGAGCTTTTTGAAGAATTCTATAAACGAGTGTTTGCTCCAACATTGAGATCTAATGAAGAACTACAGAAAGTTAAACTCATGTTTTTAGAAGATGATTTATCTGACGAAAATTTTATAAAATATTTTAATAATCGTGATAGCAATGCAACTTCATTACTTTACAAGAGATTTGTTAGTAAATTGCTAGCTTTTCATGAGCAGAAAAAGGAATCTATATATAACGAAATTATCTTACTTTCTAAAGAGGCTAAGATAAAAAAAGCCTTTGGAGAGAATAGAAATCCATTTATTATTCGAAACAAAATGACTATGGAGGAGTTCGTAGAAGAAAATATTGATAACCCTCTTCTCAGTGGTGATGGTTATAAGATATACTTACAATTTATATTTAGTAAGCATAATGATTTAATTAGTGAGTACTCAGACATGTGTAGGAGATCTTTTCAAGTTACAGGTCTAATTAGCTTTGAAAACGGATTAGTTAATTTAAATAATGGCTGGGTAATTTCTCCACTGATAGATCTTCTAGGTGATAAATTCTGTCTTACTGGTGAAGACTTGTATATTAATTATGAACAAAAAGATGATAGTATTTGGTTTGAGGACTTATCTATAGTCGAGATACTAAATATATCTGAAATAGAAATAGATCTTCTGTATAGTGCCTTAGGCCGTGAATTTGGTATAGATGATCTCACTGAGGTTAACAATCTAATCGTAAGAAAACGTGAAGAAGAATATCGTGAATTTATATCTGAGCATTTTCCTATTGATAAAATTATTGATATTTTAGGTTATATAATTGAGAGAGATGATGAGAAAATATTTGGACTAGTGACTGAGAGTGCAACTGTACCTACTATTTATGAATATATCTTGACAATAGCTTGGTACTATATTTCAGATAAAAAGAATTACCTAGTGCATAAAGCATTCCAGGTATCTCTTGACGGTAATAAGCTTCCATTGACACATAGAGGTGGTGGTGCTGGTGATATTGAAATTGTAAACGAAGATTATTGTCTATTAATTGAAGCTACACTAATGGATATGAATACTCAGAAGCGTGGTGAGCTAGAACCTGTTATTCGACATAGTATAAATTTTGCATTGGACAATTTAGAAAGAGAATCGAGAACACTCTTTGTTGCGAATGAGTTAGATAACAATGTATTAAATATTTTTAGGGCTTCACAGTTTGTTGAATTTAATGGAACTTTGAATTCTGGAACAGTTAAGGGAATCAGCATTTTTGCTTTGACAACTTCAGAAATAATAGCAATTTTAGAAAAGAGGATTACGGATATGGAGATACTTCAGACGATGAGCCAGTTTTCAAACTCTTTACCTAATTTTGTGACAAATAACTGGAGAGAAGAGTTTGTAGCTGAATTGTTAAACTAAATAGAGGATAATTGTGCTATTTACAATAGATAGATTCTCCTTTGTATCAAAAAAGCCTTCAGAAACAGGTGTTCTCAGGCCTTTGTCCTCAATCTTTTTTCTTTTACTTGAGAAATAAAAAAACTCTTAATAATGCCGCTATGATATACTCCCCATATAGTAGACAGTGAAAAAACCAACATTCACTAGACACTAGTAAGGGGAGTTTTCCTATGTCCAAAAGAAGTCCAAAATCAGTAGAAGAAAAGTTAGAAATTGTTTGCTTATTACTTAACCAAGAACAGTCGCTTACTCAACTCAGTAAACAATATCAGGTCGATAATCAAACAATCCAGTCTTGGAAAATGAAATATGAGAAGTCCGGTATCGACGGTCTTAAGGAGAGTCGAACTCGGAAACACTACTCGTCTGAGTTAAAAGAACAAGCTGTTCAAGACTATCTAGCTGGTAAAGGTTCCTTAAGAACGATCTGTTCAAACTACCATATCTCTGACACTTATGTTCTCAGAAGTTGGATAAAACGGTATACTAGTGGTAAAGAATTAACATCCACAGGTAAAGGACACAGCCATATGAAGCAAGGACGCAAGACCACCTTTGAAGAACGACTTGAGATTGTCAACTACACCATCGCTCACGAGAAAAACTATCCAGCTGCCATTGATAAGTTTGGTGTCTCCTACCAACAAGTTTATTCATGGGTACGTAAGTTTGAGGAGAGTGGCTCACAGGGACTCATTGACAGACGTGGAAAAGGGTTGGACAGTAAGCCTAATCTCACTAAAACGGAAGAACTTCAACTCAAAATCAAGCAACTGGAAGAACGGAATCGTTATTTAGAAATGGAGGTGGGTCTTCTAAAAAAGTTGGAGGAAATAAAACGGTAAAACCGTCGCTAAGAGCGGGAAAGCACCTTGATACGTTCCAAGTAATTAGCGATTACCATGATAGTTCTATCTCTATCTTATGTCAGATTCTTAAGGTCTCACGTTCAGGCTATTATAAGTGGCTCAACCACAAAGAGACACAATCTGAACGAGAAAATAAAAAGATTATAGAGGCGATTAAGGAGCGCCACAAGTTCCATAACGGAATCCTCGGTTACCGTCGCATGACGACATTCACTAACTGTCGATTCACCACCAACTACAATAAGAAACGGATTCGTCGTCTGATGGGTATTCTTGGCATCCAATCTGTTATTCGTCGTGTGAGACATGCTTGTACGAAAGCTGGTGATAGATTCTACGCTGAGAATCTTCTCAATCGGGATTTTACTGCGACAGCGCCGAATCAGAAATGGTGCACAGATGTCACCTACTTACAATACGGTCTCGGCGCCAAGGCTTATTTGAGTGCAATCAAGGACCTCTATGATGGCTCGATTATCGCCTATGAGATTGGTCACAACAATGATAATCCCTTGGTCATGAAGACTATTAAGAAAGCTCTAGCAGCCAATCCAGGAGCGACACCGCTCATTCATAGTGATCGTGGCAGTCAGTACACATCAAAAGAATATCGTAACTTTACAACACAGACTGGCATCACTCTATCGATGTCACGAGTTGGGAAATGTATCGACAATGCACCGATTGAAAGTTTCTTTGGGCATTTCAAGACAGAGTCTTATCGTCTCAAGAAATACAAGACGTATGAGGAACTAGTCACAGATGTCGAAAGCTATATCCAGTTTTACAATACACAAAGCTATCAAGCGAAACTAAACAACCTGACTCCTTGGGAATTCAGGAATCAGGTCGCTTAGTATCTTTCATTATTTGACTGTCTACTTGACAAGGAGCTGTTCACTATATCAGCATTTCCAAGAGTTTCTGTTGTATGGCAGTCAACCCCAAAAATAAACATTTTTCTATCTCTAATAGGGTTTGTCTATGTTTTGAAATGAGCAATATTAACTACTCATTTTTTAGTAGTTAGTTATTAATACTTCAACGGTCTTACCAACCTTCGCTCTTGATTGATAGTTTGAATTATTGTAATTAAAATTTAAATAATGAATTTTATATTTTTTTGCCCAATTAATGAGTAATGCATTTTCTTCTCCTTTATGAACGAGTACATTCGATAAAGCAAATTTTATCCCCGTGTCATTCAATTTATCAAGAGATTCCAGTAAATCTGCTTCATCAGAAAATGTCCATCCACCTGACTCATTGTAAACAGCAGTAGAAATCAAGTAGGGAGGATCAAGATATACAAAATCGTTGGTATTAAATTTTGTATTTCGAAGTAATTCTCTAAAATCTAATGTTGAAAAAGAAACGTTTCTATCTTTAATAAGATCTAAAAAAGTTTTAAGCTTTTTCTCCATTTTTTCATTAAAATCTCGTTTTCCAGTAGGCATGTTAAATTCTCCTTTACTGTTAAATCGAATTTGATTATTAAATCCAAATACAATCAATATATAAAAAATAAGAGGATTTATTTCTTCGTCAAACAATCCTTTGTTATAGTCATTTCTCAATTTAAGATATCTTGACTTATTTACATCTTTTAAACCAGTTGAAGAAGAGACACCATAGTAATCGTAACCATGAAGCTTAGTGTTAGATAAGTTGTAGCTTGAAATTATTTTTTCGATATTTTTAATCAATGTTTTCTGATCTGATTTTGCCAAATATTGCAATAACTCAATAATTTTGTAGTTAATATCGTTGATATTATACTTTTTAGCCGTAATATTTATACTGACATTTGCACCACCTGCAAATACATCATAAAAATTGTCTATGTCTTTAGGGAATAATGGAAGTAATTGTGGTATGAGCTTTGACTTTCCCCCTGTATAATTAATTGGAGATTGATTGGCTTTAATCTTTACCTTATGCGATTTTTGCGATACCTTGCATAAATAGAGTAATTCTTTATGGTCATCTATAGTTGTTTTACCAGTAGTAAAGACTTTGAAAGGAGTTTCGAATACTTTAACTTTTCCTTTTTGACTTAGTATTTCAATAATCTCTTCATTTGAAATTTTAGCGTTAGATCTTCCGTTTCCTTTCTTAGCCATATTATTGTAGGAAACTAAGATATATTTAGCATTAATATTTTCTATTAAATCTGAAAAAGCTTCAGGAGCTTTAGAGGTTGAATACTTTGATTTTATATGCTCTCTGTTAACCATTTTGAGTGCAATACCAGTTAATTTTGGTTGGGACCAGTCTACGATATTCTCAAGAAGATGATAGGCATCTCCATATTGTCTTGAATTATAGGGCGTATCTATATAAACTAAATCAGCTGTTATTTTTCGAACTAAATCATTTGCGTCTTCACTATAGATTTCATTTTCAACATTTATGTTATTTTCAGGAAGTCGCAAATTTAAAGGAGTATAAGTATCAAGCTTTTTCCGATAAGCATCGTAGTGTCCAACTGTATTTGCAACTTTGTCCATAGCATATAGTAGTGAGGTAAGGAGAAATGCACGTTCTCTATCGTTGATATTATAAGTATCAATTTTTTCTCTGACTGCACCTATCTTTAAAGCATTTTCATAGGAAAAATATTTATCTCCAAAATTGATTGAAACGTAATTATCTTCTATTGGTTTTAAAGTATTAAGTTCATTAATTATAGCTTGTAATTTATTGTAATTGACATTTTGGTTACCAAACCAAGTTTTATAGCTAATTACGTTTGAATGAAGAATGTCATTGATAATAATTTTTTTTCCTTGCTTTCTGAATAAATCAGATACAACCCCAGTACCACCGAAAATATCAGCCACTGTATTGATTCCAGTTGTATTTTCTCTAACCACCTTGCCAATGAAGTCTAACATTTTCTGTTTAGAACCTAGATATCTCCTATTACTGATTTGGAGTGGAGTATCATCCGAGTGATGCAAGTTGTTCTTTTTTGTTTTATCTTTGATTATTTTTTCAATATTGTTTATATCAGATTGTGACCAAGCATACCAATTTCTAAAATCTTTATCAGGGGCTGGTAAAATCCCCTCTTTTATCCAGTTTTGAATTGTTTGTCTACTGATATTATACTTAGTCTCGATTTCCTTCGTTGTTAATGTCATTATTCCACCTTTTATGCAACTATGCATCTATATTATTTTACAGCTATCCTAGTATAACATAGTGTACAAAATCTGTGAAGTATAAATTGTAAGTTTAATAACTAACTAAGATAATTGTGATATAATTATCTTAGTTATCATTCGATATTTTCTAAGTAGATTTAGCTATTTGGTAAAATACGATTTAATTGACGATATTATAGAAGATAAGTTGTATTTTCATGGAGTGAAATGTTGAATTTTATCAGTAATCTGATAGAATATCACCGAGAAAAATAGAGAACAATATTTAAAAATTAGCACTAGAAAGATAAGCGGCGAGCAATTGGACTTTAAATATTATCAGCTCTCAAACCTTACGTTGATTTCCTTAAATGATAGGAGGATATATGCAAACACAAGAAGAAATGATGACGTTAGTTCCGCAAAAATTACGGGAGATTGAAAAAGAATATGGTATAGAGGTGCTCTGGGCGGTGGAGTCTGGAAGCCGAGCTTGGGGCTTTGAGTCTCCTGACAGTGATTTTGATGTCCGATTTATTTATAAGCGTAAGGCGAAAGATTACCTCAAGCTGACACCCGATAGAGATGTGATTGAGCTACCAATTGATGATACTTGGGATGTGAATGGCTGGGATTTGGACAAGGCTTTAAAACTTTTGGCTAAATCCAATCCAACTCTTTTTGAATGGCTACACTCTCCTATTGTTTATGTTAAATCGGATTTTGTGGAAAAACTGGCACCATTACTAGAGAATTGCTTTTCTGAAGAGAGAATGATGTATCATTATGTATCAACAGCCAAAGGACAACTGGCAAAATATCTGAGTGGTGATTTAGTGAGACCCAAGAAATATTTTTATGCCTTACGTCCCATTTTAGCCTGCAAATGGGTGGAGACCTTCCACACTGCACCGCCAGTTTTATTTGATGACTTGGTGAAAGCTTGTTTACCAGCGGAGTTAGAATCTTCAGTAGAAAAATTATTGGCTATCAAAAGGGCGAGTTCGGAAGCAGCAGAAATAGCTCCTATTTCTGACCTCCATGCCTATCTTGTAAAATCTATCCAAGAAATTGATACCTACCTACAAAATCAAGCTAGTATACCCAAAGTTGATTGGAATCTACTGAATCAATTTTTCTGGACAGAGTTGGAGATTAATACTCATGAGGAAAGGGATTGAGGTAGACTTATAGAGTAGAAGAAAGGCTGTAACGACAGTGAGAAACTATCGTGGTTACAGCTTTTTTTGAGTTTTGTGGTAGAATAAATAGTATTAGAAAAGATAGAATAAGCTAGGAGAGCAATCAATGGATTACTTAAAATATATTGAAACAAGCAGATTGATCATTAGGCCACTAGACGTGAACGATTATCATTCATGGCTAGAAGGATTTAACAATAGACATACCTCAATGAGCTCCTTTGATGACGGTAAATTGGATATGTCGATGTGTGATGAACAATGGTATGAAAACTTAGTGAATAAACATAGACAAATGCGGCAGGAAGATTATCAATATATTTATGGTGTTTTTGATAAGCTGAATAATCATATAGGTATGATAGATATTGTTACTCTGGAAAGAGGAAATTTCCAGTGGGGGGAAATAGGTTATTTTATTCATAACCAGTATTGGAGGAGAGGATATGCGTATGAAGCTCTCCAGGGGTTATTACAAAACATAAAGAAATTACAATACCATAGGATTGAAGCACATGTAAGTAAGGATAATAAGGCATCCAAGAACCTCCTAATAAAGTTAGGATTCAAATTTGAATGTACCAGAGAACAATTTATATTGGAAAACGATAGTTGGACAGATAAAGATATTTACATATTTATAATAGAATGACATATTAAAATGCTGGAATAGATTAAAAATCCGAAGCTGTAATATAAAGGCTTTTTGCATACGCTAGATTTGATGATAGATGAAAGTCGTTTATCTATCTTTCTCTACGCCTCAGGAAGAAATGTTCAATTGTTTATAATACTGAAGGTGCATGAATCAAAATAGCGGTTACCATGCTATAATGGGAGTAGGAAAAATGATTCGAGGGTTTTCAGATACATGGACAATTATATTTATCAGCAGGTGATTTGTTCAAGAGACTTTCTTGAGCAATATTTCATTGATTATTATCCTACATATGAAGACAAGTGTCTTGATCCACCCTATATCAGTTTTAATAGGCTTATGAGGGTCAGTAATCTTGTAGAATATCAAGAAAAATATGGGGAATACATTTATTATGGATATGGGTTTTCTTACAGGGAGATAAGTGACGGAAAGTATATTGTAAAATTTGCAACTAAGAGAGAATATCCCATCGCTGCAATTAATCAGGCAATCGCTATTGATTCAACAATTGAATGGTATGCTGTTGAAGAAAATTGCAGCTATATTTCGAAATTTTATTGGAATCATGGTGTAAAAGAAGCAATTGAGCTTTTGATGGATGATTTCTTTATCTGGATCGAGAAGCATTATGAATTGGATGATAGTTTATCTGATGAAGATCATATTGCTTGGTATTATTTACAAAATCGTAAGGCTTTTTGGATACCTTTTCCAGATGATTTGAATTTACCACGATTTTATAAATCTATCGATAAAAAAGAGGAACGGTTAGTTACGGAAGAAAATATCACTTATCTTGAAGCGAGAGTTGGAGGTTTTCAAGACCCCTCTGTCTATGCGTCTATGGATGTTCAAAATAATGAGGTAAGGTATTCAAATATTGTGAAATGGGAAACTGATAAAACCACTTTACGAGTAAGCGCTTGGAAAATGAATCGCTTTTTGAAAAAACTAAAAAGATGTCATTTGTTCGACTGGGATTTAGAATATCCCAATTATTTAGATATAATTGATGGTACTTGGTGGGAAGTCTCCTATGTTGTTGATGGGAAAAAAGTTGTCAAATCAGGCGATAATTATTTTCCGGATGAGTGGGAAAAATTCTGTGAATCTGTCTCAGAATTGACTGGACAAGATTTTTCTTGAAATTAGTATTTTTAGTGGAGTGTGAAATGTGGACAAGACGGAGCCGTTATATAACTGAATCAAAAAACTTGATTGATTAATTGGAAAAAGAAGGACACTTCCATGATTTTCTAGTGGGTTCTTTTACCTATGATAGTCAGTCAGGATTTGTGCAGCTGACCATTGAAGAAGATGATACATGGTCTGATCAGACGAACTCTCCAGCTTTGATATGGGATTTAGAGTGTCTATCTTTGATTTTTTCCGAATATAAAGGACGAAAAATATCTTTTTTATTTACATCTAACTTTTTGTATGGTAAACTGTTCGCTAAAAATATAAAAGGATGAAAGTGAACTATTTTGCTGAATAGGAGATAGGGGGAAGTGATGGAGCGTTTAAAAAAACAGGTTGAATTTATTGAGGAGATTGAAAAATTAAAGACGATATCAAGATTCAATAGAACGTTGGATGGCCGATTTGAAAACAGTGCGGAGCACTCATGGCAAGTTGCCCTAACGTCTATCATTTTACAGGAGCATTATCCTCACAAACTAAATATGGAAAAAGTATTATCAATGTTGTTACTACATGATTTGGGTGAGATTTATGCTGGAGATACGTGGGTTTTTGATGAAGTCAAAAAGTCTACTGCACATGAAAAAGAATCAGAGTCTATCCATCAATCACTTAGTGTACTTCCTAGGAACCAATCCAGTATGTTGAAGGAATTATGGGCTGAATTTGAAACAGGAGATAGTGCGGAAGCCAGGTATGCTAGAGTGATTGATGCGTTGGTTCCCCTAATCAATCATCTAACTGTCTCTGGAAAAGGTTTTAATCCTGATAATCTTTCTTCAAAAATAGTGATGGAAAAGAAAAGGTTTATAGAGCAGGAATCAAGTGAGTTGTGGGAATTAGTTCAAGAACTGATAGCATCAAGTATCGAAAAAGGGCTCTATAATAGAGAGTGAATCACTTGAAAATAAGAATGGATATATAAAAAAGCCTCGACAAGGCTTTTTTTGTTACAATCTGACACTTTGTGGGAGAGAGTTTGGCACGATAATCTAGTTTTTGTTTGTTTGTGTTTTCTTGTAAAAAATTTCTTTATCAACATTAAAGTAGTTGACTAGGTAATCAAATGATTATATAATAGTAGAGTAATCAAGTGATTACCTAATGTTGTCCTATGTATCTGCTAGATACGTTTCAAATAGATAACTAGGTAGTCAGTAGTCAGGCTCGTACAACTGGCTTGTTGGCCTTGATAAATCAAGAGAGGAAAGAGTAGCACAATGATGGAAAAACAGAAAATTAGCTCCTTTTATGAGAGCAGAACTTTCCATTGCCGGAAATGCGGAAATAAGGTTGTGACCGTTGCAGGAGTCTTAGATCGTAGAACAAGGTTTTGCAGCGCCCTTTGTAGCAGACGTTATTGGCGGCATTCAGAAAAATATAAAAAAGCCAAGCTGGAAGACAGTACTTGCAGTATATGATAGAATCTGTAATCCAGTAGCAGTTGGTGATAGGGAGTGAGGATAATCGGGATGTTGTTTAACGATTTTTTCTTACTCCCCTTTTTCAAGTCTAAAAAATAGAGAAATAAAAATGATACGGAGGAATAACGATGAATCATTCGAAGAAGCGTTTTAATTGGTATGCGCTGCAACAGACATTTTCCATTCGGAAATTGTACTTTGGAGCAGCTAGTATTGCGGTGGGAAGTCTCCTTTGCTTTGCAGGCGTTGAAGCACGGGCTGATGAGGTTGGAAATCATAATGGGAATCTGACCGCCTCTACTGGAAGTGTCTCGCCTTTAACAAGTGAGGATGCCTTCAAAATTGCGAGAGGAGAAATCACGCTGGAGGGCAATATCGTAGATCGGACCTTGTACCAGCAGCCACCTCTTGATCCAGACCAAGATGACGATCAGGATGGCTTGACCAACAAAGAAGAACTCTATGTCTACGAGGTAGAGGGTAAGAAATATTATGGCTATCATAGCCATCCCAAGTTAGCAGATACGGATGGCGATGGATGGTTGGATGGTGACGAGGCAAAACAGCGCCAGACAAATCCACGAAAATGGGAAGACATTACGGATCGTGAAGCAGTCCTATTTATGGAATTGGTCTACCGAGACGATGCCTATATTCGTCACGTTCTTGATCCGACTCTTTACACGATTGATCGCTATCAAGGGCGTAAAGAGTATGAGATCATGCATAAAGAACTAGCTCCATTTTGGGCTGTGAAAGAGACCTATCATGAGGCTAATGGTTTTGATGCGGTATTATTTGAGAACCGATTCCATAGGGAAAAGTATGGGGAAGTTCCAGGAGACTACTTAGACGATGAGAAACTCCAAGTCCTTGCCATTAGAGGAACTGCAGGGGCTGAGGATGTGAGAGACGATGCAAAGATTGCCTTTGGACTCAATCCTAGTCAGGCACAGTCCATCAGTAATTTGCTCAAGAAATTAAATGATGAAAAAATGGTGGACAATCTCTACCTCACAGGTCATTCTTTAGGAGGTTATTTAGTCCAGCGTGGTATGGTTGAAGCTCATGACAAGGGTTATTCCTGGATTCGGAAAGGTTACACCTTTAATGCACCGAAGATTTCAGGGAATATCTTTAATGGGCTAAACAACGTTGCAAAAAGAGGAGATAAACTCACAGAGGTTGGAAAGGTCACGCATTATGTTGTTTCTAATGATAATGTCACATCTTGGACTGGTAATTTTAAACATTCTATCAATGTCGGTCGTACGCAGGAGGGGCACGGTTCCAGAAGTTATTTCGAGGATCGGATTTCAAGAGAGTTTCCAGGATTTGTGAATGGGAAAAAGGGCAGTTTGGCAGGTACTGGCTATCAAGACGAGTGGCTTTATCATTTGAAATTTACTTCAAAAGAGGATGATTCGACACGCTATCAACCGACTGCTAAGGAGGAGTCGATTGTTCTGCCAGTTGGTTCATCGCTACCAGCAAGTCTGCCAAATTCAGAAGAGATGATAACAAATCGGCAGGAGCTGCCACAGTCCGACACCTATCTCTACTGGGATTTGACTACCTTGCCAGATTCTAGCACCGCAGGAAGTAGGACTGCGACGCTGATTGTAGAGTATCCAGATCGGTCGAAGGATTTCATTGAGGTACCGATTACCTTCGTTGGACCTACCAAGCCAGTTGAAGCCCCAGAAGATAGTACAGAGCCAGCTCAGACAAATCCAGCGGATTCAAGTCCCGCTACTGAAAATCAACCCGATACCCCAGAAGGAGGCACCTCTGACACTCCAGCATTACTTGATAATCCTAAAGCAACGAATCCAGCACCTGATACGGATAGCCCTGCCCTTGCAGAGCCTGATTCGGAATTGCCAACTGAGACTGTGGAGATTCCAGTTGACTCACCTGATTCGTTAACGCCGACTGAGGAGGAACATTCTACTGACACAGAAGATAAACCTGACTCTGCAACTGAGGAGCCAGCAAGTCCAGCTGAGCAACCAGATACTCCCGAACCATCTGACAAAGAAACCGAGACACGAGAACCCGATTCGGATAAAACAGGGTCTGAAATTTCAGAGCCCAAAGTCGATGAGAACAAGCCTGCACCAGCAGAGCCAGATTCAGAACTACCGACTGAGCCGGAAGAGACTCCAGTTGACTCACCTAATTCGGCAACTCCGACTGAGGAGGAACATTCCACTGACACAGAAGATAAACCTGACTCTGCAACTGAGGAGCCAGCAATTCCAGCTGAGCAACCAGATACTCCCGACCCATCTGACAAAGAAACCGAGACACCAGAACCCGATTCGGATAAAACAGAGTCTGAAACTTCAGAACCCGAAGTTGATGAGAACAAGCCTGCACCAGCAGAGTCAAACTCGGGAACACCAGCTGATGCTTCTGACAAGAAGAATGATTCTCCAGTAACTGACTCAGACAACAGCGCCCCAGACACACCAAGCGAAGAGCCTACCGAGACTGAGTCATTAAATTCTGAAACTGAACAAGCTGATTCAAGTATAGCTGAACCGTCAGATACTGATGAAGCCAAGTCAGAGGAATCTTCTGACAAAGAAAACGAGACACCAGAACCCGATTCGGATAAAACAGAGTCTGAAATTTCAGAGCCAGAAGTCGATGAGAACAAGCCTGCACCAGCAGAGCCAGGTTCAGAACTACCGACTGAGCCGGAAGAGACTCCAGTTGACTCAACTAATTCGGCAACTCCGACTGAGGAGGAACATTCCACTGACACAGAAGATAAACCTGACTCTGCAACTGATGAGCCAGCAAGTCCAGCTGAGCAACCAGATTCTCCCGAACCATCTGACAAAGAAACCGAGATATCAGAACCCGATTCGGATAAAACAGAGTCTGAAGCATCAGAACCCGAAGTTACTCCAGCTCAACCTATTTCAACTGATCCTAGCGCAACTAATCTTGATTCAGAAATCCTGACTGAATCAGTGGAAGACAAACCAGCAGAGCCTGATTCGGAATTGCCAACTGAGACTAAAGAGACTTCAGTTGACTCACCTAATTCGGCAACTCCGACTGAGGAGGAGCATTCGACTGACACAGAAGATAAACCTGACTCTGCAACTGAGGAACCAGCAAGTCCAGCTGAGCAACCAGATACTCTCGAACCATCTGACAAAGAACCCGATTCGGATAAAACAGAGTCTGAAATTTCAGAGCCAGAAGTCGATGAGAACAAGCCTGCACCAGCAGAGCCAGGTTCAGAACTACCGACTGAACCGGAAGAGACTCCAGTTGACTCACCTAATTCGGCAACTCCGACTGAGGAGGAACACTCTACTGACACAGAAGATAAACCTGACTCTGCAACTGAGGAGCCAGCAAGTCCAGCTGAGCAACCATATTCTATCGACCCATCTGACAAAGAAACCGAGACACGAGAACCCGATTCGGATAAAACAGGGTCTGAAATTTCAGAGCCCAAAGTCGATGAGAACAAGCCTGCTCTTGCAGAGCCTGATTCGGAATTGCCAACTGAGCCGGAAGAGACTCCAGTTGACTCACCTGAGCCAGCAACTCCAAACGTGGAGGAACACTCTACTGACACAGAAGATAAACCTGACTCTGCGACCGAAGATTCAAATTCTTCTGAGGTAGCTGAAAAAGAACCAGGAACTCTAGAACCAGACGCCGCTCCAGCTCAACCTAATTCAGCAAACTCGACCGAATCAGGTGAAGACAAACCAGCTGATACTTCTGATAAAGAGAATGATTCTCCAGTAACTGACTCAGACAGCAGCAAGCCAGTCACCCCAATTGAAGAAACAACCTCTACTGAACCATCAAATTCTGAAACTGGTCAAGCTAATACCAACACCGATGAATCACCAGAATCAGATACACCTGTTGAGGTTAGCCCGACTGAAAGCTCTGACAAAGCTCCTGAAACCTCAGAACCAGAAGTCGATGAGGACAAGCCTGTTACAACAGAGTCAGACTCAGAACGACCAACAGAGCCAGAGGGAGAAGTACCAGATGAATCACCTGAACCAGCAACTCCGACCGAGGAAAATAATTCGACTAACACAGAGGACAAACCTGACTCTGCAACTGATGAGCCAAATTCTTCTGAGGTAGCTGACAAAGAGCCCGAAATATCAGTACCAGATACAGTTACAGAAGCTCCAGAATCTGAAACTACAGAGTCAGAAGTTGATGAGGACAAGTCTGCACCAGCAGAGTCAGACTCAGAACTATCAACCGAGTCAGAAGGTGAGAAGCCTGTTGAGTCAACCAATCCGATAACTCCGACCGAGGAAGGCAGTTCGACTAACACAGAAGATAAAACAGACCCTGCGACCGAAGATTCAAATTCTTCTGAGGTAGCTGAAAAAGAACCAAGAACTCTAGAACCAGACGCCGCTCCAGCTCAACCTAATTCAGCAAACTCGACCGAATCAGGTGAAGACAAACCAGCAGAAGTTGTTGAACCATCAGAGACTAAAGGCGGGAAAGATAATTCATTTGGAGACAGCTTACCAAATTCTCCTGCACCATCACAATCCATCCAATCTTCTCAAGCGGGGACATCTGACGGGAAGTCGGATACCAACCAGTTTGCTGATACAGACACCCAGTCGCAAGAAATACCTCCATTAGCAGAGGATGGATTAAATATGTCGCATGATTTGGGGCTCACAAAATCTAAGGAAGTTCCACATGTTAACCTCTCTACTGACTCTATGGACAACTTAACAGCACCTAATAGCTCGAGTAGCTCAGATATGGGAGAAGTAAAAGCTAGTCAGGGTGCTCAGGGAAGCCAACATAAAAGGTTGCCTAATACAGGTAGTACCTCCACTCTACCAACAGCAGGGCTTATGCTCCTCTTTGCTACCCTATTAGGGCTTCCAAATCGGAAGCGGAAAGAGAAGCCTGAAGAGTGAGGTATCTATAGGCGGCTCATTTTTCGAAGCAACTCAGCGGATTGTAAACACTAAATGCTACTTCACATTCGCATATATAAACCCTATCTGATTGTCTGTCAGATAGGATTTTTTTCGCTGAAGAAGATATATTCTGCAAGTTATCATTATAAAATATGAGGGAAATGGAATGCGAGCAGTCATCAATTGCCCCAAGCTATGGTTATGATGGGATGAGAATATATATATCGCACATACGAAGAACCTAAGAAAAGAATCAAGATTCTCTATTATTGACACTATTTAGAGAGGTGAGATTTCTCCTTGGGAAGCCCCCTAATTATTTCTTGAGAACTTATACGGTAAATGACTTAATAGAGGTAATGAAGGAGGCCTTGTAAGCTGAAAGACCTTGTCAGAAAGAACTGGCAAGGTCTTTTTGTCTCGCATTATCTCCGCACTGTTTTTAGTAATTGCTCCTCAAATTGTGCCTGTTGCGTAGCTATTTAGGAGGGAGATAAAAAAGATGATGATATATTTATTTGAAAACGTTGACAAACATTCAATTGAATGTTAAAATAAGTTTGAAAAAAATATCACAAACTCAGGAGGATGAAAATGACGAAAAAATATATTGTCGTCGGTGGTGTCGCAGGAGGAGCTTCTGTTGCGGCTAGACTGCGCCGACTCGATGAACAGGTGCCTATTCAAATCTACGATAAAGGATATGACGTTTCCTTTTCAAATTGTTGCTTGCCCAACTACTTCAGTGGAGAAGTAGCGGACATTGAAGATTTGATTTTCTATAATCCAGCTAGTCTAAAACAGACTTATAACCTAGACGTCAAGGTTCGTCATGAGGTGGTGAAGATTCTTTCAGATGAGCACAAGGTCGTAGTGAAAAATCTGGAAACTGGTGAGGAGTTTGAAGACAGCTATGATGCCCTGATTCTATCACCCGGAGCAAAAGCAATCTTGCCACGCTCTATCAAAGGAATTGACAGCTCCCATGTCTTTAGCTTGAAAAATGTGTCTGATGTTCGAGCGATTGACCAGCATTTGACAGTAGCCGATGCAGCAGAGGTCGTTGTTGTTGGGGGTGGCTTTATCGGTGTAGAAGTTGCCGAATGCTTGAAAAAGGCCGGTAAAACTGTTCACTTAGTCGAAGCAAGTGCGCAAATTATGACACCTTTTGATGAGGACATGGTGCAGATGTTGCACAAAGAACTTCTAGATAATGACGTCAACCTTATTTTGGAAGACGCGGTAGAGGAGATTACAGCAGATAGCGTACGTCTCTCTAGTGGTAATACCCTATCTGCTCAAGCAGTAATCATGGCAATTGGTGTCACACCAGATGTTGATTTTGCTGTTGCCTCTGGTATTCAGCTGGGTGAAACAGGAGCGATTGCGGTTGATGCGACCTACCAGACCAATTTACCAGATGTCTATGCGATTGGAGATGCAATTGAAGTGACCAATCGTCAGACAGGCAAGAAAATGCGCCTGCCGTTAGCGGGACCTGCCCAAAAGCAAGCACGTAATCTAGCAGATTCCCTAGCTGGTCAACCACAACCAAATCGTGGAGTGATTGGTTCTTCTTGTATCCGAGTTTTTGGTCTAAACGCTGCAGCTACTGGTCTCAATGAAAAGACTTGTCAAACCCAAGGAATTGATTATCGGGTTGCTCTCGTGATTCCAAATGATCGTGTTGGCTTAATGCCAGAAGCTTCGCCCATGCACTTTAAACTCGTTTATGAATACCCAACTGGTAAGGTTCTAGGTGCCCAAGCTATTAGTAAGGGGAATCCAGTTAAGAATATCAATGTCATTGCGACTGTCATCAGCATGGGTGGCTATCTAGAAGATTTGAAAGACTTGGAATTGTGTTATGCGCCAGCCTTTTCTACAGCGAAAGATGTCGTGAATTTTGCAGGAATCGTTGGCTTGAACTACTTACACGGTGTCTATGAGCAAGTACCTGTTACAAGCGTTCGCAGTTTGGTTGAACAGGGCGAATTTATCCTCGATGTTCGTGGGAAAGAGGCCTTTGACGCTGCTCATGTCAAGGGTGCAGTTAATATTCCGCTCGATGAAATTCGTGAGCGTCTGGATGAAATTCCAAAAGACAGACCAGTCTACATTCATTGTCGGACTTCTTGGAATAGCTACTATGCCATCTGCGCTCTAAAAGGATATGGATATGATAATATCATCAATATCCAAGGCTCTTTCTTAATGCTCAGCTATTATGAGTACTTTAAAGATCAGACGACAGGGCGTAAGCCGATTGTCACAGGCTACAATTTTGATTAGCTATGTCAAAGGGATTATCGAAATTAGACGTGATTGCCCTCGTGATTGGAGCTGTGATTGGTTGGGGGTCCTTCTACCTGCCGGGCAATAAATTTTTACCAGAAGCAGGAGTAATCAATACTGCCATTGGTTTTGTGGTTGGAGGTATCTTAATCTATGCCATTCAAGTCGGCTACCATACGATGATGTTTCACCATCAGGAACAAGGAGGAGAATTCTCCTATACGCTGGTTCATCTCGGAAAGAAACACGGATTTGTCGTTGGTTGGGCACTCAGCTTTTGTTACCTAACGCTGATTTCCTTAAATGCAACAGCCGTTGTCTTGGTGCTTAGAGAAATCTTGGGGACTGTTTCCTATGGCTATCTCTACACGATTGCAGGCTATCCTGTTTACCTATCAGAGATTGGCATAGGGATGGGCATTATCTATTTCTTTTACTGGATTAACAAGCGCGGTTTAGTCCTGTCGATGACCTTTCAAAAAATCTTGATTCTCTGTTTGGTTGCAACGGTTGTTATCTTGAGTATATGGATGTTTTTCCATGGAAATAAGCAGCAGTTCTACGCGTCTTATGTCGCACATTATCAGCTTGATTGGGCAGCGATTATCAGAGTGGTCGCCATTATCCCCTTCTTATTTGTTGGCTTTGATATTGTCCCTCAGGTGATGACGGATTTAGGCTTTTCCATCAAGGCGGCGACCAAGGTGACCCTGCTTGCGACAATGGTCGGTGTCTTGATTTATAACTTGTTAAATCTGATGACGGCTCTGGCCTATTCACCTACTCAGGCCAAACACCTAGCCTGGGCAAGTGGCAGTGCAGTCTTGACCTATGCAGGCTGGTTAGGCTTTGGAGCTCTTTGTATCGCCTTGTTTGCAGCGGTTGTGGGCGGAATTAACGGCTTTCTAATTGCAAGTAGTCGGGTGGTGTCCTCGCTTGCTCTTTATGAGTTGCTGCCGAGTCGCTATGCACAACAAAATCGACACCAAGTAGCAGAGCAGGCCTTGAAGTTTGTATCGCTGATTGCAGCTTTGCTCTTATTTTTAGGGCGCGAGGTCATCTTGTATATTGTCGATTTATCAAGTCTCATGGCGGCAGTCACCTATGCCTATGTTTGCTTTATCAGCGCTAAACTGGCTAAAAGTCCAGTTGATAAACGATTGAGCCAGTTAGGTGTTGCTATTAGTTTCTTCTTTATCGGATTACTTCTAGTACCAGGTTCTCCTAGTCAACTAGGTGGTATTTCGATGGGGATTTTAGTTGGTTGGATATTGCTAGGCTTTTTATACTTTAGAGTGACTAGCAATCGGAAATAAAAAATTTAGGAGAATAAAAATGAAAAATCTCGAACGTACTATGGGAATAGTAGGGATTGTTGCTATTTTGCTTTTTGGGCACTATTATCTGTCATCAGACATGCTATTTTTCCGCTTAGTGATTGGTGCTGGTCTAGGTTATACCTTAAGTAGAGGTTATACGGGCTTTGCAGGAAGTGTTAATCGTGCCTATCGAACAGGTTCTACGCGTCTTATGCGGACGATGATGATGATGTTCTTTATTACCTGTTTGCTCAGCGCAGCTTTCTTATTCAATGTGGATGCTTCCACTTACGATTTATGGGTCAATCCAATTAACTGGGGCTTGTTGCTAGGAGGTATTCTCTTTGGATTTGGGATGACGTTCTCATCTTGTTGTGCTTCAGGTGTGTTGACCGATTTGGTTACAGCTCTTCCTAGAGGACTCTTAACCTTGATTTTCTTCTGTTTGGGTGTCTTTATCGGATTCCCTATCCAAAACAGTGCTTCTTGGATTCAAAAATCTTGGGTAACAAGTGAAACTGGTGAGAAACTTTACGGTGGAGTCTACTTGCCTGACCTCTTTAAGTTTGACGGCTTGGATGGTTATCTAGGTGCACTCGTATTGACAGGTGTCTTGTGTCTTATCGTGATTTGGATGGCCTATCGTTATGAAGCTCGTCGCAAACAAGAGGGGACCTACTCTGGTCACTTTGGCGAAAAAATCCAAGATATGGAAGTTGCAGAAGCAACTACTGAAGCACCTGTAACTGCAGGAGATTGGTACGATCGTCTATTTGTAAAAGCGTGGTCTTTACGGACAGCAGCAGTTGTACTTGCTATTCTCTTTACTCTCCTAATGGGGATTACCAAGGCTGGCTGGGGTGCAAGTACCCCTTATGGTCTCTGGTTTGGACAGGTATTGCTATTGTTTGGTGTAGATGCTAGTAGTCTTGCAAGCTTCACCCTCATGCCAGAAGGAGCCTTTACAACTCCATTTTTAGAACATCCTATCAGTGTTCAAAACTTGGGAATTGTGCTTGGTACAATCGTCTTCTTGCTAACTTCAGGAACCTTCACCAAGGTCTGCAAATCTGAACTACGGATTACAGGCAAGCAATCCTTCTTCTATATTCTCGGAGGATTCCTCATGGGATTTGGAACGCGTTTGGCAAATGGATGTAATGTCGGTGCTCTCTTTACACCGATTGCAAATTTCTCTTTATCTGGCTGGGTCTTCCTCATCTTCCTTGTGAGCGGTGGTATTCTTGGAAATATGGCTGCGAAAAAATTTGATGTCTAAGATACAGTTGCTCTTTCTTCTACACGGAAGGAAGAGCTTTTTTCATTCAGATAAAAAAAGATATGGTATAATCAATACTGAAGAATGAATGGGGAAGAGGAGTGTCAAGGACTTTGGTAGATAGTAGACAGTACATGGATCAGATTTTCAAGGAATACGTGCGCATTGGAAAAGCATTATCCAGTGAAAAACGATTAGAAATCTTACATAGGCTTATCCATGGTCCGAAATCCGTAGAGCAGCTGGCTAGAATGACGGATATGACCATTGCGAATACCTCTCGGCATTTGCAAGTGTTGAAAGAGGCTAGTTTAGTCACTTTACAAAAAGAAGGGAAATATGTCTGGTATAGTGTTTCATCAGAAATGGTTGAGCGCTTGTTACGAGATATTCATCAGATTAGCGAAGAGCAGTCACCGATGTTAGAGTTTATTGAGCAGCGATTTATTGCGACGGATAATCAGATAAAGACCATTGACTTGGCAGAAGCTAAAAATAAGGTCTTTGCCCGCCAGGCCCAACTAGTTGACTTGCGGTCTGAGGTCGAGTTTGAAATTGATCATGTAGAAGGTGCGCTCAATATTCCCTATGCCGTGTTAGAGGATAATTTAGAAAAACTGGATAAGGATAAGACAATCATCTTATACTGTCGAGGCTTGTTTTGTACCTATGCTAACCAAGCGGCCGCGGTTTTAAATCGCAGTGGCTTTGAAGCTTACAGCGTCAACGGGACCCATTTTGATTGGAAACGGGAAGATGAAGAAAAATAAGAGCAGGGTTTGGCATGGCTTTCGAGTCATGCCAATTCTTGCTCTTTTGCGTTTAGATGTTAGGGAGAATGTGGTCTTAGACAGCTCTAACTCTGGTATTTTTCCCTGAGTCTGCTTTCCCTAAGCTCTAGTCTTTGTGTTTGTCATTGAAACTGTGTTTCCTAGGTTCTCAGTCTGCTATTTTTCCTTGAATCTCTCTTCCCTGAACTCAAGTCTAGCTAAAAAAGCTTAAAACCAACGACAGGTTTTAAGCTTTTTTAGTTTTTTAGTCAAATGTGACGCAGACAGCTTCAGGGACGATAAAGTCTGAAGAAAGGCTAGTCAGTTTGCCTGTTTCTGCATCGCGCCTAAAGACGCTGATGTTATCTGAGTCTTGGTGAGCTACAATCAGGAAGCGATTGTCAGGGCTAAGGATGAAGTCGCGCGGGGTTTTACCAAGGCTCGGTACGATTTCGACCAACTCAAGGCTAGCGTCTCCTAGTACCTTGTACACTGCAATTGAATCATGACCGCGGTTTGAGCCGTAGAGGAATTTCCCGTCGTTTGACAGGCGGATGGCTGCGGTGCCATTAAAGTCTGTGTAGTCTTCTGGCAGGGTAGAAATGGTCTGCATATGCTCAAATTCCCCTAAGCCGTCGTAGATGAGTACCTCAATGGTTGAGTTCAATTCGCAGATAAGGTAGGCAATTTTAGCCGTTGGGTGGAAAATGATGTGACGAGGACCAGCACCTGGTGTTGCATGATAACGGGCGAGCGGTGCTAGCTTTCCTTGGTCGGATACCTTGTAAGTCACGACTTCATCCGTCCCTAAATCGCAGGTGACAAGATGCTGATCAGGCGTCAAACCAGCGAAATGCACGTGTGGGCTCGCCTGATTCTCATGAGGACCTGAGCCTTTATGCTGCTGAACGTCTGTGAGTGTCAGTCCCCCATTTTCCAATCGTTTGTAGGCCAAGACTTGTCCCTTGTGGTAGTTGGCACCGTAGACAAGACCACGTTCTTCATCAACAGATACGTAGCAGTGTGGCGCACCTTCTGTGACGGAGTGATCAATGAGGTCAAAGCTTTGCGAAAAAGCGGCTAGTCCGCCCTGACCGTCCTTAGCTCCTACAGAATAAAGAGCATGATCGTTTGCAAAGGCAAGATAGGTTGGATTTGGTTCAGCTACTACCAAACGACGGTTGGTCAATTCACCTGTTGCTGAATCAAAGTCCGCTGCATAGATACCTTTTGAATCTCTTCGAGTATAGGTTCCAAAATAAAGTGTCATGATTTCTTCCTCACTTTGTTTTCTTTTGGAAATTATATCATATTTTGAGGATAAAGTCCCTTTCCACTGATTTCTATGACCCGAAAATCAGGGATACATGGTATAATAGAAGCAACTATACGACTATACAAGAAGAGGTTTACTATGAACGATAAGAAACAGAAGTTTTACACGTCTTGGTTTTTCAAATGGTTTGTCAACAATCAAGCTGTCACTTTTTTTCTCGTGACGCTCTTAGTTCTGTTGACCGTCTTGGTCTTGACTAAAATTAGTTTTATTTTTAGTCCGATTAAAAGCTTTTTAGAGATTATTCTTCTGCCGATGCTACTGACAGGGTTGCTCTATTATTTGCTTAATCCAATCGTTGATATACTGGAAAAATACAAGGTATCACGAACCGTTGCTATTGGGATACTTTTTGTCATAATCGTCTTTCTATTGGTGTGGGGCTTGGCAGTTGCGATTCCTAGCATTCAAAAACAAGTCGTTAGCTTTGCTCGCAATCTCCCGACCTATATTCAGGACATTGAGCTACAAGTGACTACTCTGCTACAAGATGATCGCTTTGAGCAGTTCCGTCCGACGGCCCTTGAAGTATTAGAAAATGTCAATAGCCATATTATCTCCTTTGCACAAAAATTGTCGTCAAGTGCAGTCGATTGGGCTAAAAACTTGATTAGTGCGACCTCGCAGGTGGTGGTAGCGGTCTTGATTATGCCCTTTATCCTCTTTTACCTCTTGCGGGACGGGCAATACCTGAAAGCTCATATTACCAAATATCTCCCAACCAAATGGCGTTCTTCTATCGGTGATGTCTTGACAGAAGTCAATAGTCAACTCTCTAATTATGTTCGTGGACAGGTAACAGTCGCAGCGATTGTGGCCTTGATGTTTTCGATTATGTTTTCTGTGATTGGGCTTAGCTATCCGATTACGTTGGGAATCGTGGCTGGTTTCTTGAATCTGATTCCCTATCTTGGGTCTTTCCTTGCCATGATTCCAGCGCTAATCTTGGGAGCTATTGCAGGGCCGTTTATGCTGATTAAGGTCGTCATTGTCTTTGCGGTGGAGCAGACGATTGAAGGACGGTTTGTGACACCGTTGATTATCGGTAGTTCCTTGAATATCCACCCAATTACCATTCTCTTTGTTCTCCTGACAGCTGGGCAGATGTTTGGCGTAGTGGGAGTCTTGCTTGGAATTCCAATCTATGCTTCTATCAAGGTGGTTTTAAAAGCGATTTTTGAATGGTATCAAGAATACAGTGGCTTGTATGGGCCAGAACAAGAAGTAGTTGAGGGTCTCGATGAAGAATAGTGAAAAAATGTTGGTATGCTTAGAGCAACAAGAACTGCAAAAAGCGATGAAATATTTTCAGCGCGCCTTGGAGACGGACTCCGATGAGGTCTTGCTAGACTTGGCAGTGTATTTAGAAAGCATTGGTTTTCTTCCACAAGCAAAGGAAATCTACCTGCGTTTGCAGGATAGCTATCCTGAGCTTGCCATTCAGCTCGCCCAAATTGCCAACGAGGACGGTTTGACAGAAGAAGCATTTGGCTATCTGGAGATGATTCAACCAGACAGTCCAGCCTATCTAGAAGCCTTGCTAGTCAAGGCGGACTTGTATCAGTCAGAGGGGCTAGCGGACGTAGCACGAGAAAAACTCTTGGAAGCGAGTCGATTGTCTGATGATCCGGTCATTTTGTTTGGTCTAGCCGAGCTAGACATGGAGTTGCAGGAGTACAAGGAAGCAATTCAATACTATGCCCAGTTGGATAATAGAGATATTTATGAGTGGACAGGCGTGTCCACTTATCAACGGATTGGGCTTGCCTATGCCAGTCTTGGAAAGTTTGAAGTGGCCATTGAATTTTTAGAAAAAGCAGTAGAACTGGCTTACGATGATCAGACAGTCTTTGAGCTTGCGACCTTGTTGTTAGACCGAGAAGACTATCAGAAGTCAGCCCTTTATTTCAAGCAATTAGACACCATGAATCCAGAATTTGAAGGCTATGAGTATGCCTATGCTCAAGCTCTTCATGGGGAACATAAGTTGGCAAAAGCGCGTGAAATGGTGGCAAAGGGGCTTGCGAAAAATGAATATGACCCAGCCCTGCTATTGCTGGCTTCTCAGTATGCTTACGAGGACCACGATGTCAAGGCAGCAGAAGCCTATCTCCTACAGGCGAAGCCTGATGTGGAGGATGAAAATGAAGTTGTTCTGCGCTTGACCAACCTTTACTTGGAACAGGAACGGTATGAGGAGACTATTGCTCTTTATTCGGAAGAGTTGGACCATGTCCTAGCGGTGTGGAATATCGCAAAAGCCTATCAGGCCTTGGAACGAGAGGAGGAAGCACTTGCTCTCTTTGAACATTTGCAGCAAGATTTGACTGAAAATCCAGAGTTTTTAGCAGATTACACTGAGCTCTTGCGGCAGTTGGGAAGACGAGAAGAAGCGAAGAATGTGGCAGGTCGGTACCTACACTTGGTGCCAGATGATCTCCTCATGCAAGAATTTTATAATCAAGGGTAATAAATGGAAGCAAACAAATTATTTCAGTATAATACACTAGGCGCCTTGATGGCTGGTCTGTACGGTGGTTCGTTGACAGTCGGTGAATTGCTCGAACACGGTGATTTAGGACTTGGAACGCTTGACTCGATTGATGGAGAGTTGATTGTTCTAGACGGGAAAGCCTATCAGGCCAAAGGTTCAGGCGACAAGCCAGAAGTGGTTGAGGTATCACCAGATGTTAAAGTTCCCTATGCAGCTGTCATTTTTCATCAGGCAGAAGTGATTTTCAAGCAGCGTTTTGCAATGACAGATAAGGAATTGCAGGCACGTATCGAATCCTACTACGACGGAGAAAATCTCTTTCGCTCGATTAAAATCCGTGGTCATTTTTCCAAAATGCATGTGCGGATGATTCCCAAATCGACGTCTGATATGAAGTTTGCAGAAGTCGCAACGCATCAGCCAGAATACACCGCAGAAGATATCTCAGGCACTATTGTGGGAATCTGGACACCTGAGATTTTCCATGGGGTCAGTGTCGCAGGTTATCATCTGCATTTTATCTCAGATGACTTCAGCTTTGGCGGGCATGTCATGGACTATGTCATCGACCAGGGCTTTGTGGAAGTGGGCGCCGTTGACCAACTGGACCAACGCTTCCCTGTTCAAGACCGCCAATTCCTCTTTGCCAAATTCAACGCCAAAGAAGTACGGGAAGATATTGACAAGGCGGAGTAATCGTTTTTACGAGCTTGGGACAAAAGTCTGATTAGAAAAGTAAAAAACGAATAAAGGAAGAGCTAAAACCTTAAGACTCTCTCTTTGTTCGTTTTTTTGTATATATTTTAGTAAAAAAGACTATGTGAAATGATTGAATTTCTAACGTGGAACTCTTTTGTTCTAAGCTCATTTTGACATGTAGTGCATTGAATAAAGGTTAAGACCTCGTTAAGTCGCTTTGATGAATACCAATGCCAGTTTTATCTGTAGCTCCTTGTCTTGTCCAATTTCTTTCGCAATCCACTATACCATTGCTGTCCTTCGTGGTCTCGGCTTTGAAGTATCAGATAGGTGTGGTATCTTACCAGAAAATGACTCTACCGAAGAAGATTTGCGCTTCTATTTTTCTCCAGAAATATGGCAGGAAGTCTTGGCAGATATTCAGCAGTATGAAAGAAAAAGAGGCAACTAGCCTCTTTCAAAATGTAGAAAAAACCGAGATTTATTTAAACAAATTCAAGAGTTCTGCTAACTGAACAGTTGATTTTTACGATTTTCGCGAGCGGAGCGAGCCTCATCAGATACTTTTCTCTGTGGTAAAAGTAGCGTCATGACTGGTCCTGACGCTACTCGGAAATGTTGAGACTTTAGGCTCAACATTTAGGTATGGAATTCCGTAGGAAGTCGCTACCGTCCGCACCACCTAAGAAAAGTATCTCAAAAAACTTTTTCCTTTTATCATCTAATCGTACAATATTTCTTTCGTATGGGAGATGCAGTGGTTTTCTTCATCCCAGTAGTGGATGCGCTCAAATGAGCCTTTGCGCCAGTAAAGGGGCAGTCGTTCACGGATGTCATCTTGCATGTCAAGCTGATCGAGTTGGTCAATTTGCCACCATTTTGGTGTACCTTCGGGTGAGCTTTTTAGAACCTCGCCGTCGAACTCCTCGCAGAGAAAGTCGTAGTAGACATAGCGCTCATTTCCGATTGGATTGGTAAATCCTGAAATCCCTTTGAGTTGCAAGTTGAGAACAGTCAGACCTGTCTCTTCCTTGACCTCACGGACTGCTGCTTCAAAAAAGCTTTCGGGAAATTCCACCTTGCCACCAGGCTGAATCCAGCCCTTGAAATCATCATGTTGACGGTCTAAGAGCAGGACTTGGTCGTCCTTTTTAATACAAACATTGACATAGTTTTTAATCGTTTCGCGCATAGTCCCCTCTTTTTTGCTGTGAATACAGATCCTTATTGCTTCATGGACTTAATCTTTGTTTCATCTGGTGTCACTCGGAGTGTTTTTTGCCCTCGGTAGGTGACAAAGCCCGGTTTTCCGCCAGTTGGTTTATGCAATTTCTTGGCTTCAATCATGTCAACCTGTACTAGATTGGAATAGCGGGCCTTGGAGAAGTAGGCCGCTAATTCTGCGGCATCGGTCTTGACTTCGTCACTCGGGTCCAGATTGTCCGTGATGATGACATGGCTTCCTGGAATGTCCTTGGCATGGAACCATAATTCCCCTTTTTTTGCCATTTTAAAGCTCAATTCATCATTTTGGAGATTGTTTTTTCCAACGAGAATAATGGTTTTTCCGTCTGTTGCCAGATAGCGTTCTGGCTTTTGGCGTTTAGCAATTTTTTCCCGATGACGGCGCTTGAGATACCCTGTCTCAATCAGTTCTTCTCTGATTTCTTCAATTTCAGAAAGACTCGCCTGTCCTAGCATGGTATCCACACTTTCAAGGTAGTCAATTGTTGCCTTGGTTTCCTCAATCAGGTTGTTTAAGTGCTTGACTGCTTCCTTTAATTTTTGATATTTTTTAAAATAACGCTGAGCATTTTGGCTAGGGGTAAGGGCTACATCTAGCGCAATGGTCAAGGGCTCACTGGTATAGTAATTGTCTAAAGTGACACTTGCCTGGTCGTTGGGTACTTGGTGGAGATAGGTCGTCAGTAATTCCCCTTTTTGACGGAAGAGTTCGGCACCTTCGGTGTCAAGGAGTTCCTGCTCCTGCTTGAGGAGTTTCTTGCGATTTTTCTCTAATTCACTCGCCACCCGTTTGATCAATTCCTGCGCTTGCTGAGCCACCCGATCTCTTTCTGCCTTGTCCTGATAGTAGTAGTCAAGGAGCTGAGAAAGGCTGGAAAATGTTTCCTGACTGTCTGCAAACGATGCGGCGGAATAGGATTTCGTCGTTATCGTCGGCTTACAGGCTTGTCCAAAAAAGTTGCGGAAGGTCTTGAGTTTGTCTGTGGTCAAACGCTCTGCCAATTCCGTTGCGGTATCGCGACCCAAGCCTTGAAAAAGTACTTGAAGTCGCTTGGGGACGAGTTCTTCTGTACTCAAGAGTTCAAATAATTTCTCATCACCGATCGTAAAGGGATTGAAGCTGTTGGTCTCAGGAGGGCGGACATAGCTCGACCCCGGTAGAATGGTCCGATAGGAATTTTGTGAAAAGCCGACGTGCTTAATAGCTTCGATAATCCGCTCCTCGGCCTTATCAATGAGGAGAATATTACTGTGTTTGCCCATGATTTCAATGATGAGACTGACCTTGATATGATCGCCAATCTCGTCTTTGTTCGATACGACAAATTCCAAAATACGGTCATTGTCCCACTGGCGGATAGTCTCGATAATGGCGCCCTGCAAGTATTTTCGTAAAATCATAGTAAAGGTGTTTGGAACCTTAGGATTGGTAAATTCAGTCTGGGTCAGCTGGGCGCGACCAAAGACTGGATGAGCAGAGAGTAGTAGTTTGTGGCTTGTCCGATTGCTACGGATATGGAGGACGATTTCCTGCTCAAAAGGTTGGTTAATCTTCTGAATTCGACCGCCCTCAAGTGCCTCTTGCAATTCAGCTGTCATGTGATGTAAAAAAAATCCGTCAAAAGACATGTCTATTCCTCGTGTTTCTAGTACCTGTAGAGTCGCTTATTTTTATATCTATTCACTTTTATCTATCCTAAAAAGGCTGTACAGCGACTTCGCCTCCCAATTGGCAAATTTCAAGTTCAAGTTAGCCAGTCTGTAAAAATTCTCTAGGAGATTTGTAACCCAATATCTTCTTTGGATAGTTGTTAATCCAGTTTTCAATAAATGCGACTTGTTGCTGCGTCGCCTTTTTGCTTCCCTTAGGCAACCAACGCCTGATGAGTCTATTATGATTCTCATTAGTTCCACGCTCCCAAGAGGAATAAGGGTGGGCATAGTAGATATGATCGGGGCCAAAAACTTCTGCTAAACGACTGAATTCAGTCCCGTTATCAGCTGTGATTGAGTTAATTTGATAATCTCTGAGGATCATTTTCAGAGCTTGATTGACTGAAGACGCGGACTTATCGGGAATGAGTCGGATGATTTGATAACGACTCTTTCTATCAGTTAGAGTCAACAGACACTCATTTTTTGCCCGTGTTTGAATAACCGTATCAATTTCAACATCACCAACATTCTCACGTTGATTAATGCTTTCTGGCCGTTCCTCAATCGATTTTCCAGCCGGCTTAAAGTTGGGACTCGCTTGTTTTTTCTTCGTTTTCTCCTTGCGAGGATAAAGCATGCCATCCTTGGTCAATCCTAAGTGTCCATGATGAATCCAGTAGTAAATGGTGGAGACGGAGACAGATATCCCTTTTGCTTTTACCATCATCTCAGGAGAGTATTTCTGCTTGATATAGTGAAGAATCTTTTCTTTGAGTTCCTTGGTTAGGGAAGTCTGCCTCACAGAATGTTTACGATTATTTTGATAGTTTTTTTGAGCGAAGTCAGCTGAGTAGATTATTTCAAATTTTCCTTTACGCACTTGTTGCCTAACCAGACCACGTTTGACTTCGTTGTGAATGGTTTGAGGAGCCTTCTCTAATCTTCTAGCGATTTCACGATTTGAGAGCCCTTCTTGAAGCCAACGCTCAATCATTCTACGTTCAGCTAGTGTCAAATGTTTCCTTTTTGGTGTATAATAGTGTTGCATCTCAGAGTCTTTCTAATTGTTCTTGTGGTGATTACAATTATATCTCTCTGAGATGTTTTTTTATACCCTTGAGTGGCTAACTTCATTTTAGAACTTTCGTTCGCCTCCCAATTATAACATTTTTTAGAAAATTTACAAAAAACTATTGACAAAGTAAAAAAGAAGCCCTATAATGTTTACTAATCAGAAGAAGTAGTAAACGAGAAGTTTTCAGGAAGCTTGTGGGTATTGCGAACAAGCAGCGGACGTTTATGAAATGGGCTGAGGATTTATATTGAATTCAAAACAATGAGAATTCGGTTGGCACCCCTTACCGTGCAACTCCTTGATAGAGGAGCTTGAGATATGGAGAGATTCTAGACAATCTCCATAAGTGAGGTGGCACCGTGTCATTGACGCCCTCGCATACAGTTTTTGTATGCGGGGGCTTTTTCTATAGTGTTATGGATAACATAGCGCTGTATAAGGAGGATAATATCATGAACAAGCGATGGCGTTGGCAGTATGTGTCAAAATGACTTTTTAGAATGATGGATAGTCAGCTTAGAGGAAACTGGTGTCACTAGCCTTATCTTCTATCTAAATATCAAAAGGGTAAATAGAGCCTAAACATATATAAATAGTTTGTGAACCAAAGGGAGATTGGATATGAAAAACAAGAATTTATTGTTAACGATTGTAGCGTTAGTAGCCGTTGTTGTTGGGGGAATTTTCCTCACTAACAAAAAGGATGACAAGAAAACCCAGACCGAGGGTGAAGCGGTTAAGGTTGGAGTGCTTCAGTTTGTAACCCATGAAGCGCTTGATGAGATTTACCGTGGGATTCAAGACGGCCTTGCAGAAGAGGGGTACAAAGGCGATAAGATCAAGATTGATTTTATGAATGCTGAGGGTGACCAAGGGAAAATCGCAACCATGAGTAAGCAATTGGTCTCAAACGGCAACCAAGTCTTGGTCGGAATCGCTACACCAGCAGCTCAAGGTCTTGCCAACGCAACCAGTGATTTGCCAGTTGTGATGGGAGCTATCACAGATCCGGTCGGTGCGAAATTGGTTAAAACTCTTGAGGAGCCAGGTGCCAATGTAACAGGAGTTGCCTGCCCAGAGCCGATTGCTCAGCAACTTGATTTGATTAAAAAAATTACGCCAAATGCAAAAACAATCGGTGTTCTCTATTCAAGCAACGAAGACAATTCAAAACTGAATGTGGAAAAATTCACCGAGTTAGCAGAAAAAGAAGGCTATACTGTACTTGCTTATCCGGTACCGTCTAGCAATGAAATTGCTGCAACCATGTCTGTCATGACCAGCAAGGTCGATGCCATCTGGATTCCACAAGACAATGCGATTGCTTCAGCCTTTAAGACAGTAGTTGCCAGCAACAAAGAAGCAAAAGTGCCAATCTTCCCAAGTGCGGACACCATGGTCAAAGAAGGTGGTTTGGCATCTGTTGTTGTCAGCCAACACGGTCTTGGAGTTTCAACAGGAAAAATGGTAGCGAAGATTTTGAAAGGTGCAAAACCAGCTGAGACACCAGTTGATGTGGTGGATCAAGGTGCACCAATCATTAACAAAAAAGTAGCAGCAGAATTAGGCATTACCATTCCAAACGATGTCGAAAAAGCTGCTGGTGAAATTGTCGAGTAAACACAAAAAAGAGAAGAGAGTGAGGATGTACTATCGACTCAATTGGATCGCTCTTTTCTTACAAGTAATAGGAAGAAAATATGATTGTATCAACAGTATCACAAGGTCTCGTCTGGTCTATCTTGGGGCTTGGCATTTACATGACCTTCCGTATTTTGAATTTTCCAGATATGACAGCAGAAGGAAGCTTTCCTTTGGGAGGAGCGGTAGCGGTCACTCTGATTAGTAGTGGTATCAATCCCTTTCTTGCGACCCTCTTAGCTGTTCTTGCAGGTTGTGTGGCAGGCTTAGCAACGGGGCTCCTTTATACAAAGGGGAAAATTCCAACGCTTCTTTCAGGAATCTTGGTTATGACCTCTTGTCACTCCATTATGCTGATGATTATGGGACGGGCCAATCTTGGACTGTTAGGAACGAAGCAGATTCAGGATTATCTCCCCTTTAGCAACGCGGTTAACGACTTGGTTGCAGGCCTGATTTTTGTGGTATTGGTCATTGTCGCCCTTCTCTTTTTCCTTGACACCAAGCTAGGACAAGCCTATATCGCAACAGGGGACAATCCTGATATGGCACGGAGTTTTGGTATCAATACGGACAGCATGGAGCTGATGGGCTTGGTCTTATCAAACGGGGTGATCGCTTTAGCAGGGGCTCTGATTGCGCAACAAGAAGGCTACGCAGATGTCTCACGTGGAATAGGGGTTATCGTTGTTGGTCTTGCCAGTCTGATTATCGGAGAAGTTCTCTTTAAGAGCCTGACCTTGGCCGAACGCCTGATGACGATTGTGGTCGGTGCGATTGCCTATCAATTTCTTATCTGGGCGGTGATTGCGCTTGGCTTTAACACGAGCTATCTCCGCATTTATAGCGCTGTAATCTTGGCAATCTGCCTCATGATTCCAACCCTAAAAGCAAAATTCTTCAAAGGAGTGACCATTAGCAAATGACAGCAATTGTAGAATTAGAAAATGCCACCAAAGTGGTCAATAATGGCTTTGATGAAGAAAAGATTATCTTAAATCAGGTTTCTTTGACCATTCATGAGCATGATTTTATCACGATTTTAGGGGGAAATGGAGCAGGAAAATCAACGCTTTTCAACGTGATTGCAGGGACCTTGTCCCTTACGAGCGGGACCATTCGCATCATGGGCGAAGATGTGACTAACCTCTCACCTGAAAAGCGGGCCAAGTACCTAGCACGGGTCTTTCAAGATCCTAAAATGGGAACAGCCCCTCGGATGACGGTTGCAGAAAATCTCTTGATTGCCAAGTTCCGTGGTGAAGGGCGTGGACTTGTGCCTAGAAAGCTTGCCAGCTATAAGGAAGAATTTCAAACGACCATTGACCAGATTGGCAACGGACTTGAAAAACATTTGGACACGCCGATTGAATTTCTCTCAGGGGGGCAACGCCAAGCCTTGAGCCTCTTGATGGCGACCTTGAAACGCCCAGAATTGTTGCTCCTAGACGAGCATACAGCAGCTCTTGACCCTAAGACGAGTGTAGCTCTCATGGAATTGACAGACCGCTTTGTCACAAAGGATCAGCTGACAGCTCTTATGATTACCCACCAAATGGAAGATGCCCTCAAGTACGGTAATCGTCTTCTTGTCATGAAAGATGGACAGATCATCAAAGATCTAAACAAGGCTGAAAAAGAAGCTATGACCTTGGAAGATTACTACCATTTGTTTGAATAAACGATTATCCCCAGTTAGGCGAGAGACTGGGGATTTTTTGAGCTATGTACCTTTGTCAATGATGTGAGACCAAACTTTAATTTTTAGAAACCATGATATGCTATTCTATCTCCAAGGAGCTAGCTCCTTGGAGAAATTTTCTTGTTTCAATAGGGGATTTCCAACCTAGGCTCTGCATGGGGAGTCTGTTAGAGGTGTAGAGGTATCGTTTCATCTGCCTGATGAGGTCATCGTAGGAGTAGAATCGCAAGTGTTGGTAAAAGCGTCTGTTATCGTTTCTGTGGCTGCGTTCCACTTTGCCGTTGTGTCTAGGTGTTCGCGGTCGAATGAGCTTGTGCACCATGCCCAGCTCTTTACAAAGCACATCCAAGGGGTGAATCTGCTTGGTTTCCTTGAAGTGAGTAAACTCAAATCCATTGTCGGTCTGAATAATTTGTGGCTTGTAGCGAAAGTGTTTAATGGCCATTTTGACAAACTGGACAGTGGAGTAAGAGGACTGTTCCTTGAAGGGATAGATAAATCGCTCTCTGCTTGCTTCGTCAATGACAGTGTACTGGTAAAATTTTTCAGGCATCGTGCCAGTGTAACAGTGCTTAGGGACGTACTTCACGTCCATTTGCCACTTGATTCCTAATTTCGTGGGTGTATCATAGGGTTTAGGAACATAGGCCTCTTTCTTGGTTTCAGCCGCCTTGAAGAATCCCATTTTTCTCAAGAGCCGAAAGAGAGAGCAAGGGTGTCTGTCGTATCCCTTGTTGGCTCTTAGCTTGTAGAAAATCTCGATGAGGGTTGCATTTGGATTTCTGCGGATGCAGTTTTTAATCCACCTGATTTCTTGCTCAGTATGAGCTTTGGGGTGAGTTTTGTGTGGTCTGTGGGACTTATCTTTGAGAGAGTCCTTGGTTCCGTCAAATCGCTTATTCCAGCGCATGAGAGAGGCTTTTGAGACCTTATACCGCCTGCAGATGAATGCGACAGAAGCCCCACCACGATACGTTTTCACCGCGTGGTAACGTGTGTCGAGCGTGTGTGGCAAATAACGAAGGTTTTGTGGTATACTAGTCATGAGAAGATTCCTTTATGAGAAGTGTGGTTACTTTTATCATATCAGGTTTCTTCTTTTTTGTACTCAGGTCTCACATCTATTGTAAGGTAACCGAAAGTTCTACAATGAAGTTAGCCAGTCAAGGGTATAAAAAAACATCTCAGAGAGATATAATTGTAATCACCACAAGAACAATTAGAAAGACTCTGAGATGCAACACTATTATACACCAAAAAGGAAACATTTGACACTAGCTGAGCGTAGAATGATTGAGCGTTGGCTTCAAGAAGGGTTCTCAAATCGTGAAATCGCTAGAAGATTAGAGAAGGCTCCTCAAACCATTCACAACGAAGTCAAACGTGGTCAGGTTAGGCAACAAGTGCGTAAAGGAAAATTTGAAATAATCTACTCAGCTGACTTCGCTCAAAAAACCTATCAAAATAATCGCAAACATTCTGTGAAGCAAACTTCCCTAACCAAGGAACTCAAAGAAAAAATTCTTCACTACATCAAACAGAAATACTCTCCTGAGATGATGGTAAAAGTAAAAGGGATACCTGCCTCCGTCTCCACCATTTACTACTGGATTCATCGTGGGCACTTAGGGTTGACCAAGGCTGACATGCTTTATCCTCGGAAAGAGAAAACGAAGAAAAAACAAGCGAGTCCTAACTTTAAGCCGGCTGGAAAATCGATTGAGGAACGACCAGAAAGCATTAATCAACGTGAGAATGTTGGTGATGTTGAAATTGATACAGTTATTCAAACACGGGCAAAAAATGAGTGTCTGTTGACTCTAACTGATAGAAAGAGTCGTTATCAAATCATCCGACTTATTCCCGATAAGTCCGCGTCTTCAGTCAATCAAGCTCTGAAAATGATCCTCAGAGATTATCAAATTAACTCAATCACAGCTGATAACGGGACTGAATTCAGTCGTTTAGCAGAAGTTTTTGACCCCGATCATATCTACTATGCCCACCCTTATTCCTCTTGGGAGAGGGGAACTAATGAGAATCATAATAGACTCATCCGGCGTTGGTTGCCTAAGAGAAGCAAAAATGTGACTCAACAACAAGTCACATTTATTGAAAACTGGATTAACAACTATCCAAAGAAGATATTGGGTTACAAATCTCCTAGAGAATTTTTACAGACTGGCTAACTTGAACTTGAAATTTGCCATTGTAAGGTAACACGAGAGACTGGGGATTTTTTGAGCTATATTTTGAAAAAATACTGAAAAAAGGGTATAATAGTATGGATATGCAAGAAATTGCAAGACTGTAATTCGACTTGGAACTCCAAGGACCGTTAGTAATTATCATCAATTAAAGGAGTTATCATGACTGACATAAAAATTATGGCTTTGGGCGGTGTCCGTGAGAATGGGAAAAATCTCTACATCGCTGAAGTCAATGAGACGATTTTCGTCTTGGATGCTGGACTGAAATATCCAGAAAATGAACAGCTTGGTGTCGATGTAATCGTACCGAACTTTGAGTATTTAGTGGAAAATAAGAAGCGGGTAGCGGGTGTATTTTTAACCCACGGACATGCCGATGCGATTGGGGCTTTGCCTTATCTACTAGAAAATGTACGAGTACCTGTCTTTGGCTCTCATTTGACCATTGAACTCGCTAAATTAGTCGTTAAAAACTACAATGCGACTAAGAAATTTAAAGATTTCCACGTAATCAATGCCGAAACAGAGATTGATTTTGGAACATCTATCGTATCTTTCTTTAAAACGACCCACTCGATTCCTGAAAGTTTAGGAGTTGTCATTAAGACCGATGAAGGAAATATCGTCTATACAGGCGATTTCAAGTTTGACCAGGCGGCAGATCCCTTCTACAAGACTGATTTTGGTCGCTTGGCAGAAATTGGAAACGAAGGGGTGCTTGCGCTCTTATCTGATTCTGCTAACGCAGACAGCAACATTCAAGTAGCGAGCATGCACGAAGAAGCAGAAGAGATTTTCAACACCATTGCGGATTGGGAAGGGCGTGTCATTGTGGCTGCCGTTGCAAGTAATATTGTCCGTATCCAGCAAATCTTTGACGCTGCTGAAGCAACGGGTCGCCGTGTGGTCTTAACGGGTCACGATGTGGAAAATATCGTCCGCACAGCTATTCAGTTGAAAAAATTGCGCTTGGTCAGCGAACGCTTGTTGATTAAGCCAAAAGAAATGAATAAGTTTGATGACAATGAGTTGATTATCTTGGAAACAGGTCGTATGGGTGAGCCCTTGAACGGCTTACGCAAGATGTCAGTCGGTCGTCACCGCTATGTTGAGATCAAGGACGGAGACTTGGTGTACATTGTCACAACCCCAACTATTTCAAAAGAAGCAGTTGTGGCGCGGGTGGAAAATATGATCTACCAAGCAGGTGGTGTGGTCAAATCCATCACCAAGAATTTACGTGTATCGGGTCACGGAAATGCGCGTGATTTGCAATTGATGCTCAATATCTTGCGTCCGAAGTATTTGTTCCCAGTGCAGGGAGAATACCGCCAACTCGACGCGCATGCACGAGCAGCGCTTGAAATCGGCCTTTATCCAGAGAATATTTTCATTGTTAAGCGTGGCGATATTATGAGCTATGAGCAGGGCGAATTTGTCCATAGTGGTTCTGTCCCTGCGGGCGATGTCATGATTGACGGAAATGCGATTGGTGATGTAGGCAATATCGTCTTGCGTGACCGTAAGATTTTGTCAGAAGATGGTATTTTCATCGTAGCAATTACGGTCAACCGTCGTGAGAAACGCATCATCTCAAAAGCCAAGGTCAATACGCGTGGATTTGTCTATGTCAAGAAGAGTCGCGACATTTTACGGGAAGCTTCTGAATTGGTTAATACAACGGTTGAGCAGTACTTTACTAAGGATAGTTTTGACTGGACAGAGCTCAAATCGTCTGTCCGCGATGAACTGGCAAAATACCTCTTTGACCAAACCAAGAGACGACCAGCGATTCTGCCTGTTATCATGGAAGTGAAATAGATACTCGTCAAAAATCAAACTCTGACGTTGTTAACTCACCTTGCTGAACTGTTGAGAAAAGTAGTTATTTTTCTTATTTCCAAACTCTCACAATCTTCAATTGCAAGGAGCGAGCTACGCTTGTTTTATTTCTTACCTTTCACAATTCTTAATTGTGCAAGGTAGTCAGACTTTTGTTTTTATAGAGTATCCGTTTCTATTGATGATATTGTAAACGCTTCTTGCTTCGACAGTCCAGTAGGAATGTTGAAGATCGGAAACAAGAATGATGGACTGGCTGATAGACTATAAATAGCATACAAGAATAAAGAGAGAAAGGTGGCAGCTGCTTGAACAGGGCAGCACCTTTTTCTATTGAAAAGGAGAAAAACGATGGCCCTAATGAGTATTACCTACTATTCCCCAGTGATGGACTTGGACTTGTCGGTGCAGGTCTTGTACCCAGACAAGGGGCGGGTGGACAATCCTGATGATACGGATATTCCTGTCTTGTATTTGTTACACGGAATGGGTGGGCGTGATACGACTTGGTTGCGATTGTCCGCCTTGGAACGCCTGGTGCGTAAGACCAATCTTATCGTCGTGATGCCAGATACCCACAATGGCTGGTATGTCAATACCCAGTACGGATATCCGTATTTTGATGCGATTGCTGTCGAATTGCCAGATGTGTTGAAACGCTTCTTTCCTAATATGACAGATAAGCGGGAAAAAACCTTTATTGCAGGGCTGTCTATGGGTGGCTACGGTGCTATGCGCTTAGCCTTAGAAACCAATCGTTTTTCTCATGTCGCTAGCTTATCAGGGGCGCTGAGTTTCAAGGATTTTGATCCGAGAAAGGAAAGTCTGGGCAGCCCTGCCTATTGGACAGGGACTTTTGGAGAGATTGAAGACTGGGAAAGTCCAGAAAATTCGCATTCTCTCATTAATCTTGCCAAAACAGCCGACAAAAAAACGCGGATGTATATCTGGTGTGGTGAGCAGGATTTTCTCTATCCTGCCAACAACTTTGCAGCACAAGCTTTTAAGAAACTGGGCTATGAGGTGGACTATCAGACAGCACCTGGCAAGCACGAGTGGTACTACTGGGACAAGCAGTTAGAGGTGCTCTTAGCTTGGTTACCAATTGACTTCCAGCTAGAAGAACGCTTGTCTTAATCAAGGATAAGACAGAAGATGTGATACAATAAGATTATGATTATATTACAAGGAAATAAGATTGAGCGCTCCTTTGCTGGGGAGGTGCTCTTTGAAAATATCAATTTGCAGGTGGACGAGCGGGATCGGATTGCCCTTGTCGGGAAAAATGGTGCTGGTAAGTCAACCTTGCTAAAAATTTTAGTGGGTGAAGAAGCACCGACCAGTGGCGAAATCAACCGCAAGAAAGATTTGTCCCTGTCTTATTTGGCGCAAAATAGCCGTTTTGAATCAGAAAATACAGTTTATGATGAAATGTTGCAGGTGTTTGCTGGACTGCGTCAGACTGAAAAGCGCCTGCGGGACATGGAATTACAAATGGGTGAATTGACAGGGCAAGCCCTTGACCAGTTGATCCAGACCTATGACAGTCTCTCAGAAGAATTTCGTCTCGCAGGCGGTTTTACCTACGAAGCAGATATTCGGGCTATTTTAAACGGCTTCAAGTTTGACGAGTCCATGTGGCAGATGAAGATTTCGGCTCTCTCAGGTGGACAAAATACCCGTCTAGCTTTGGCGAAAATGCTACTTGAAAAGCCAGAACTGCTAGTCCTTGACGAGCCGACCAATCACTTGGATATTGAAACGATCGCCTGGCTGGAAAACTACTTGGTGCATTACAAGGGTGCGCTGATTATTGTCAGCCATGACCGTTATTTCTTGGATAAGGTGGCGACCATTACGCTCGATTTGACAGCGACTTCTCTGGACCGTTATGTGGGGAACTATTCGAGCTTTGTAGAGTTAAAAGAGCAGAAGTTGCTGACTGAGTGGCAAAATTATGAGAAGCAGCAAAAAGAAATTGCCAAACTAGAAGACTTTGTCCAGAAGAATATCGTTCGAGCGTCCACCACCAAGCGGGCTCAAGCAAGGCGCAAGCAACTGGAGAAAATGGAGCGTTTGGATAAGCCGACCCAAGGTCAAAAATCTGCTAACATGGCCTTTCATTCAGACAAGACATCTGGAAACATTGTTTTGACAGTTGAGCAAGCAGCGGTGGGCTATGATGGCCAGATTCTCTCTGAGCCGATACACATTGACCAGCGAAAACTCGATGCGATTGCCATTGTAGGGCCTAACGGTATCGGAAAAACAACCCTCTTAAAATCAATCATTGGTCACATTCCCTTTATCAAGGGGGAAGCAAAATTCGGTGCCAATGTTGAGGTAGGCTACTATGACCAGACCCAATCTGCCTTGACCCCGTCTAATTCGGTGTTAGAAGAGCTATGGTCTGCCTTTCCAACGACTCCTGAAGTGGAGATTCGTAATCGTCTAGGAGCCTTTCTTTTCTCAGGTGATGATGTCAAAAAATCGATTGCCATGCTCTCGGGTGGGGAAAAAGCGCGGGTTCTCCTTGCAAAATTGTCTATGGAAAACAATAATTTTCTGATTCTGGACGAGCCGACCAATCACTTGGACATTGATAGCAAGGAAGTCTTGGAAAATGCTTTGATTCAGTATGACGGCACCCTACTTTTTGTTAGCCACGACCGCTATTTTATCAATCGGGTGGCGACCAAGGTCCTCGAATTGTCCGAGACAGGAAGCACCCTCTACCTGGGTGATTATGATTATTATTTGGAGAAAAAAGAGAAGCACTCAGTAAGTTCGAAAGAGCAAGCAGAAGCAGTCAGCATAGCCAGTTCTAGTGGTGCGATTGACTACCAAGCGCAGAAAGAAAACCAAAAAGAGCAACGAAAAATCGCTCGCCGTATTGAGCAAATCGAAAGCGAGATTGACCAGCTAGAAACTCGCTCTGCTCAGCTTCAAGCAGCCATGCTTGAGACCAATGACGTGGGTGAATTGACCGATCTCCAAAAAGAACTTGACCAGTTGTCGCACCAGCAAGAGGAGCTGATGCAGGAGTGGGAAGAGCTTTCTGAGCAGCTAAATCTCTAAGATTTCCTTGATAATAGTCTGATATAGATTGTTTAAGAAGCATCTCTGCTAGTAGCGGGGGTGCTCTTTTTTAGTAAAAATAAGTAAAAAATAATAAAAATTTAGTAAAAATATGTTGACAAAATAAAATTGAAAATATACTATTGATATATAAAGAAATCGCTTTCAGAAAAATAAAGGTTGTCTAATATCCTATAGAAAGGAAACATTTAGGATGAAAAAACTATTGAAATATGTAGCGATTGCCTTTGTGGCAGTGCTATTAGTTGCCTGTGGTGCGAACAAGAGTGGAGGCGGATCAAGCTCTGGCAAGACCTATAATGTCGGTGTTGCAATCTATAAGTTTGACGATAATTTCATGACTTTGTATCGTGAAGAATTGGAACACTATTTTGGCGAGTTGAGTAAGAAAACAGGCGATAAATATGTCCTTGATATTCAAGACGGCAAGCAAGACCAAGCGACCCAGACAGAACAAATCAATAACTTTATCGCTCAAGGTAAAGATGTTATCTTAGCCAATCTCGTTGACCCAACAGCAGCTGGTAGCATTATTAACTCTGCTAAATCCGCTAATATTCCTGTTGTCTTAATTAACCGTGAGCCAGAAGTCTCTGAACTTGAAATCTGGCCAGGAAAGACCACCTATGTAGGAGCAGATGCGACACAATCTGGTACCTTTCAAGGAGAAATCATTGCAGCGACAGCTTCTAAAGGAGACTTGAATGGTGATGGTGTGGTCAATTATATTACCCTCTTTGGAGATCCAGCCAATGTCGATGCTCAACAACGGACAGCCTATTCTGTAAAAGCCCTTGATGATGCAGGCATTAAGCGCAAAGCGCTCGCTGAGCCATATCTTGCTAACTGGGATACAGCCAAAGGTCAAGAAGTAACAGCTTCCGCACTAGAGCAATTTGGCAATAAATTAGAAGTCGTATTTGCTAATAATGACGGTATGGCAGTTGGTGCAGTTACAGCTATTAAGGCCGCAAAACGGACCGTCGGAAAAGATATCCTTGTCGTCGGCGTCGATGCGATTCCAGACGCGATGGAGTTACTTGCCAAGGGAGAATTGACAGGTACAGTATTGAACGACCACTTTAACCAATCTCACACAGCAGCCAATGTTGCAGTTGATTTAATGAATGGTAAAGATGTTGAGTCTTACTACTGGGTGGACTATGTGAAAGTCACTAAGAAAGAAGATTCTCAGCTAAAAGAAGCGAAACCAAAAACAGAAACAACAAAAGAAGCCAAAGAACGTTACGCAAAACGTGACAAATAAGGCAAAATATAATAGATAACCAATTTGGAAAATGATTTCTTCTGTCCCACGGACTAAGGCACCACGGTGAAAGGATTGTGGGACAGATTTTTTGATGCTAAAAAGAAAGTAGGTCGAATGGAAAATGAGTGATTACATTTTGGAGATGAAGCATATCACCAAAACCTTTCCTGGGGTAAAGGCCTTAGATAATGTGACCTTCCGCTTGAGACCGGGGACCGTTCATGCTCTAATGGGTGAAAATGGTGCGGGCAAGTCTACTCTGATGAAGTGCTTGTTTGGTATTTATCATCGGGACGCGGGCTCCATTATCTTTAATGGGCAAGAGGTTGATTTTAAGGATTCAAAAGAGTCGATTAATGCAGGAATTTCGATGATTCATCAAGAATTACAACCCATTCGGATGATGACGATTGCAGAAAATGTCTTTTTGGGGAATTATCCTTTAGGGGCATTGAACCTAGTCAATCATGCCAAGATGAATGAAGAAACCAAGAGTTTGTTGGAGGAAGTCGGTCTTTCTATTGAGCCTACAACCCTGCTCAATGATTTAACCGTGTCTCAAATGCAGTCTGTTGAGATTGCAAAGGCTATTTCCCACCATGCAAAAGTGGTGATTATGGATGAGCCAACTTCTTCCCTCACAAGCTCAGAAGTGGAAAAATTATTTGACATTATTGAAAAGTTAAAAGCAAAAAACATAGGGATTATCTATATTTCCCATAAAATGGATGAGATTTTGCGTATCTCTGATGATATTACCGTCATGCGGGATGGTCAGTATGTAGGAACCTGGCCAGCCAAAGAAATGACCACCGCAAAGATTATCCAGGCCATGGTTGGTCGGGAACTGACTAGTCTATTTCCAGAGAAGACTAACCGCATTTCGGAAGAAGTGGTGCTGGAGTTACGCAACCTAACATCGCCAAATCCTCTTTCCTTTAAAAATGCTAGTTTTAGGTTACGTAAAGGAGAAGTGTTAGGTATTGGTGGCTTGGTTGGCGCTCAGCGAACGGAGTTGATGGAAGCCTTATATGGTATGAGAGTGCTACAAGAAGGAAAGATTTTCATCAAAGGACAAGAGGTGAGCATTAAACGTCCAGCTGATGCCATTAAAAATCGGATTGCTCTTGTGACGGAAGACCGGCGCTACAATGGAATTTTTGGGGTCTTATCCATTACAGATAATGCATCCGTCGCAGCCTTGAAACAATATGTCAGTCGGATGGGTTTACTCGATGAGAAAAAAATCAACCACGTAGTAGAAGGGAATGTGAATCGTCTACGGGTCAAGACCCCTGATAATAAAACAAGGATTGAGAGTCTGTCTGGCGGGAACCAGCAGAAGGTGATTTTAGCAAGATGGCTTGCCAACCATCCAGATATTTTGATTTTAGATGAACCAACGCGTGGGATTGACGTAGGCGCTAAATATGAAATTTATCAGATTATCAATGACTTAGCAGCAGAAGGCAAATCCATTATCATGATTACCTCAGAAATGTCTGAATTACTGGGCGTTTCAGATAGAATCATGGTCATGTGTGAGGGGCGAGTTGCAGGATTTTTAGACCGAGATACAGCTACGCAAGAGTCTGTGATGACCTTGGCCACAAAATTTATGGGATCCCACGAAGGAGGAACAGAAAGTGTTTAAAGTAGAGAGGCAAACATCAGCCAAATCATTTAATCTAGGAGATTTTTTAACGAAAAACTCCATGTATATTGTTGTTGCTGTGATGATTTTATATACTGGAATGACCCAGGATAATTTCTTTACAGTAGGAAATGCAGCCAATATCATGGCCAACACCTCTGTGCGCTTTATTATTGCGCTCGGTGTATCAGGCTGTTTGATTATTCGAGGAACCGACTTATCCGCTGGGCGGATTGTTGGCTTGACAGCCATTATTACCGCAACCTTGGTACAGCAGCCAGATTTTGCTGGCAAGTTTTTCCCCAATTTACCAGACTTACCGCTTGTTGTTCCTTTGCTAGCAGCCTTGCTTGTCGGAGCTCTTTTGGGCTTGATAAATGGTGCCATTGTATCCTTTTTGAATGTACCTCCCTTTTTAGCAACACTCGGTACGCAAATCATGACCTATGGTTTTGTCTTGATTTATTCTCAAAGTAAGCCGATTGGAACCTTTAAAGATGAATTTGTCGCCTTTGGCCAAGGGAAATTGTTTGGTTTTCTTCCATATGTGACGATTGTCGCTGCCATCATTGGGCTTGCGATGTGGGTCTTATACAATAAAACACGATACGGAAAATACATGTATGCCATCGGTGGTAATGAACATGCGGCAGAAGTATCAGGTGTCAATGTAGGCATGTCCAAAATCAAGATTTTCCTCTTAGCCGGTCTCTTGTATGGCTTAGCAGGCTTCCTACTATCTGCCAAAACGGGTTCGGCAGGAGCAGGGGCTGGTATGGGGTATGAACTAGATGCCATTGCCTCAGCAACCATTGGTGGTGTTTCAACTGCGGGAGGTCAAGGAACTGTTCCAGGTATTCTCCTTGGGGTGTTCGTCTTTGAACTGCTTAAAGTTTGTCTGACTTACCTGGGAGTCACCCCAGACATGACAAACGTTATCCAAGGTATTGTGATTGTCGTAGCAGTAGCACTTGATATTCGCAAAACCATGGTGAAAAAATAATACTCGTCCAAAATCAAACTCTGATGTCGTTAACTCGCCTTGCTTCAACAGTCCTGTGGACTGTTGAAGGTTGGAAATAAGGATTATGACATAATCCTCGGCTAATATCAGTCCTGTGGACTGTTGAAGGTTGGAAATAAGGATTATGACATAATCCCCAGCTACCATCAGTCCTGTGGACTGTTGAAGGTTGGAAATAAGGATTATGTCATAATCCTCAGCTAATATCAGTCCTGTGGACTGTTGAAGGTTGGAAATAAGGATTATGTCATAATCCTCAGCTAATATCAGTCCTGTGGACTGTTGAAGGTTGGAAATAAGGATTATTGTATAATCCTCAGCTAATATCAGTCCTGTGGACTGTTGAAGGTTGGAAATAAGGATTATGACATAATCCTCAGCTAACATCTAATCCCCGTTACGCCTACGGTGTCGCGCAGGTCAGTTTTACTAGCCCTATCTCCAACCTCTCACAATTCTCAATTGTGGAAGTTAATCAGATTTTGATTTTTATAGGGTGTAGTGGAGTAGAAATTAAAACAATCCCTCTATCATGAACGATAGGGGGATTTGATGATGTTCTTATTCGATTGTTGGCTCTTCTTGTGTAGTTTGATTAGCTAATAGCTGTTTTTGCTGGTCTAACTCCAGCTGGACCTGTGCGACTTTTTCTTCAAGTCGTTGTTTTTGGCCTTCCAATTCTTTCTTGGCTTGTTTGAGTTCGCCTTTGAGTGAGAAATGTTTGCTCATACCGATCAGGCTTGCAACAATCGCTCCGAGTAAGACAGAAACCAAAATGAGAATAATCAGAGGTAGTTTGAAATAGCCAAATAAGTAACTCACCTTGACAGTTTCCATATTAGCAAGAGATAATCCTGCAATTAGTAAAATCAAGAGTAGCACAACAATATAGTGCAGTTTCGTTTTCATAACCTTCTCCTATTCTTCTTCAAAACGGGCCTTGCTTTTTACATCGCCATATTCTTCTGGTCTTTCGAGGGCGAGAACCTCTTCGTAGGCAGGCAGAACAGTATTCTGCCCGTATTTGTTGCGCAGTGCAGTTGTAACAAGGCGGTAGGCAAGATTGGCATTGCGCGAGAGGATTGGGCCGTGGAAGTAGCTAGCAAAGGTATTTTTGTAGTGCATGCCCTCACCGCCGTCCTCGTTATTGTTGCCGTGTCCGTAAATGGTCTTGCCCAGCGGTTTTTGATTGTTCGCCAAGAACGTCCGTCCCTGGTGGTTTTCAAAGCCATAGTAGGTCTCGTTAAATTCTTCGTTATGAATCTTAATATCACCGATAAAGCGGTTGTTGATCTGATTGAGCGTATAGTGTCCGAGAATGCCTAGCCCCTCAATCTTGCGGCCGCCCGCTTCGATATAGTACTGGCCCAGTAATTGGAAGCCACCGCAGATAGCAAGCATAACACCATCATTTTCAATAAAGGCTGAGAGAGCTTCTTTTTTTGTCGGCAAGTCTTTTGCAAGAATGGACTGTTCAAAGTCCTGCCCACCCCCGAAAAAGGCAATATCATAGAAATCCTTGTCAAATGAATCCTCAAGCGATACGATATCCACTTGGACGCCTGCTCCGAGCTTTTCAGCCACGTATTTGAGCATGAGGATGTTACCATTATCGCCATAAGTGTTCATCAAGTCCCCATAGAGATGCGCAATATGGAGCTTATAGGCATAGTCCTTAGCAGGACTTGAAAGTGATGTATAGACCATATTATTTCATCTCCCTTCCAACGATTTGGCGCTGCGCGAGAATGTCGCGAAGTTCCAGCATAGCAGTGTAAGTGGCAAGGATATAGGTGTGCTTGGTCGTGCCTTTTTCAATCAAGTCCAAGATTTTTTCGATAGATTGGTCCTGACTCATGTCTTGAGGATTTGCCCCAGCTACCCGTAACCTACGTGCGATTTCAGAAGCACGTGCCCCACCCGCAAATACATGCGGAATCGGCATCAGGCTGATTCGTTCAAAATCGGCATCCCAAATCCAGCTAGTATCAATCCCGTCTGCATAGTTGGCATTGAGAAGAACAGCGAGGTTAAATTCGTAAGGCGCTAGTTGAATCATTTCAAGTGCTTGTGTTGCACCGACTGGATTTTTAATCAAGACCAGAGTGCAGTCCTTATCGCCTAAATTGAAGGTTTCTTGACGACCAAAGACGGCCTTGCTCTTGTCAAATCCAGTCTTGATGATTTCAGGTGATACACCTAGAAATTCAGCTACGCTGACCGCAGCAAGGGCGTTGTAGATGTTGTATAGCCCACCGATGTTGATTTTGTATTCCTGCTCGTCAATGACAAAGGTTGAAGAAACATGAGTAATTTCTTTTAAGTCGGTGAGCTTGTAGTCCAAGTCAGGACGAGCAAAGCCGCAAGACAGGCAAATGTAGCTCCCTAGATTGGCATAGGTGTTCATCTTGTATTGCAAAATCTGGTGGCAATGCGGGCAAAGGATTCCCTCGGTATTGTAATGAGCGAGTTGTGGCTCGTGTTCGTCTGTCGCAAATCCGTAGTATTTTATTGGATTGATTAACTTGGTTGAATGAAAGAGCGGACTGTCACCATTGGCAAGGACAGTTGCTTTAGGCGCTTTTGCAGCACCGTCAACAATCATCTGGTAGGTTGTATAAATCTCGCCGTAGCGATCCATCTGATCGCGGAAGATATTGGTAAAGACAATCAAACTTGGCTGAATAAACTCGGTTACTTTGGCAAGGCTTGCTTCGTCGATTTCAAGTACCGCAATTTTCTTCCCATTCTTATTTTTCTTAGCAGATAAGAACGTGGCGGTAATCCCAGTCAACATATTGGCCCCACTGGTATTGGTCGTGACTGCTCCAAAGGCCTCTTCCAAAATCCCGACCGTCAAGGCAGTCGTCAAGGTTTTGCCATTGGTCCCTGTAATGACGACGATTTCATAGTCTTTTGCAAGGCTATCTAAAATGTGTTTATCAAATTGAAGGGCAATTTTTCCTGGCAGAGTAGTCCCACGTCCTAATTTACTAAGGATTGCTTGAGATGTTTTTCCTGCAAGAAGCCCTAAAGCTGTATTTAGTTTCATCATAGGCTTATTCTATCATAAAATGGACGCTTTTTCTAGGAAGGAAAATCAATCCACTCGGAAAATTAATTTTGGCTAGAAAGAGGCTATTTTGAGCCAACAACAAGGCCGTTTTATGAAAAAATTTGTCCAAGTATGGTATAATAGGAACAGCAAGAAATAGAAAGTATGTGAAGTGGATGCTCAATTATAGTCAATTATTTGATGTCAATTACTGGTCTAGTTTGTCAGCTAGTCCCTGGACTGCTTTGATGCACCTAGTCGATATAACACTGGTCAGTTATCTCATTTACCGTTTTAGTAAGGCCTTAGCAGGCACTAAGATTATGACCTTAGTTCGCGGGGTTTTTCTCTTTTTATTCTTCCAAATTTTGGCAACCTTGCTAGGACTTCAAACCATTTCCTGGTTGATGAATCAGGTTATTACCTATGGGGTCATTGCAGGTGTGGTGATTTTTGCACCGGAGATTCGGACGAGCTTGGAAAAACTTGGTCGGACGACCCAACTGTTTACAAGAGTAGAATTAAGTTCAGAAGAAACCCTTATTCAAGCTTTTATCAAGTCAGTAGCCTATATGGCTCCTCGGAAAATTGGAGCCTTAGTTGCAGTCGAGCGCACCCAAACCTTACGTGAATATTGTGCAACAGGTATCCCTCTTGATGCAGATATTTCTAGTGAATTACTCATCAATATTTTCATTCCCAATACCCCACTTCATGACGGTGCTGTGATTATAAAAGAAAATAAGATTGCTGTTTCGTGTGCCTATTTACCACTGACAGAGAGTGCTGGGATTTCAAAAGAATTTGGGACTAGACACCGGGCAGCAATCGGTCTAGCAGAAGTTTCGGATGCCTTTGTCTTTATTGTCTCAGAAGAGACAGGTAGCATCTCAGTCGCCTATAATGGACTGTTCAAGCATGGTCTTAGTTTAGACGAGTTTGAAAGCGAGCTACGGACAATCTTTACCCCTGATGACGTGAAAAAGAGAAGTTGGTTAGAACGCTTAGGAGGTAAAAATAATGCACGATAAATTAAAAAAAGTTGGACATTTGTTTCTTTCTGTTTTGATTGCGCTAGTGCTCTTCTTTTATGCAACAACGACCAATTATAAAAATTCAATTACAACTGCCAATACAACCAAGAAGGTCACCGAATCAGAAACCTATACTCATACGATTACCAATGTACCAATTGAAATGAAATACGACAATGAGAATTATTTCATCTCAGGTTTTTCACCAACGGTGACAGTTTCACTAACAGCCTCAAATCGTGTCATTTTACAACGTGAATCAGATGAATCGACACGTACCTTTTCAGTGGTAACAGATTTGAATGGATTGGCCAGTGGAACGCATGCTATTGAACTAGTAGCCTCTAATTTACCGACAGGAGTTAAGGCAAAACTGGCTCCCAACACTGTAACAGTTAAAATTGGGAAAAAAGTGAGCAAGAGCTACAGTGTTCAAGGTGTCATTACCAATAATCAATTAGCCGAAGGTTACAGTCTAGGAAAGGTAACGGTTAATGTGTCATCGGTGAAAGTCACAACGGATGAGGATACCATGTCTCATATCGACCATGTCGAAGCGGTTGTGCCAGATGCTAGTAATCTAGACACTAACTATAGTGGGACAGCCACCTTACAAGCTGTGGATAATCAAGGAAATGTCCTACCAGTTGTCTTATCGCAGGATGGTGCGACTTTACAGGCTACTATTACAAAAACAAAATAAGAAAGAGAGTTAGGAAACAATGGGAAAATATTTTGGAACAGATGGTGTTCGTGGAGAAGCAAATGTTGAGTTGACACCAGAATTGGCCTTTAAACTAGGACGGTTTGGTGGCTATGTATTGAGTCAACATGAAACCGAAACACCGAGGGTGTTCGTTGGCCGTGATACGCGTATCTCAGGACAAATGTTGGAAGCAGCCCTAGTAGCCGGTCTTTTGTCTGCTGGGATTCATGTCTACAAGCTAGGTGTCATTGCAACTCCAGGTGTGGCTTATTTGGTGCGGACTGAAAAAGCAAGTGCAGGAGTCATGATTTCAGCGAGTCATAATCCCGCCCAAGATAACGGCATAAAATTCTTTGCAGGTGACGGCTTTAAGTTAGATGATGCATTAGAAGCAGAAATTGAAGCGCTCCTTGATGCGGAAGAAGATACTCTACCTCGTCCGTCTGCTCAAGGACTAGGAGATGTGGTCGATTATCCAGAAGGTCTTAGAAAATACCAGGAATTTCTTGTTTCTACTGGATTTGATTTAGAGGGAATGAAGGTAGCTCTTGATACAGCAAATGGTGCAGCCAGTACCTCTGCTCGTCAGGTCTTTGCAGATTTGAGTGCTCAATTAGCTGTTATGGCAGAAAAACCAGACGGTTTAAATATCAATGAAGGTGTGGGATCGACCCACCCCGAAGCCTTGCAGGAATTGGTTCGGGAAACAGGAAGCCAGATTGGACTTGCCTTTGATGGGGATAGCGATCGCCTGATTGCGGTTGACGAAAAGGGTGACTTGGTGGACGGTGACCGTATTATGTACATCATTGGAAAATATCTAGCCGACCATGGTTTACTGGCTCAAAATACCATTGTTACAACAGTGATGTCTAATCTCGGTTTCCATAAGGCTTTGGACCGAGAAAGGATTGCGAAAGCTGTAACAGCTGTCGGTGACCGCTATGTGGTCGAAGAAATGCGCAAGTCAGGCTACAATGTCGGCGGTGAGCAATCTGGTCACGTTATCCTTATGGACTATAATACGACAGGCGATGGCCAGTTGACTGCTGTTCAGTTGACCAAAATCATGAAAGAAACTGGGAAAACCCTGTCTGAATTGGCTAGTGAAGTAACCATTTATCCACAAAAATTAGTCAATATTCGTGTTGAAAATAGCATGAAAGATCAGGCGATGGAAGTTGAAGCGATTGCAGCTATCATTGAAAAAATGGAGCATGAAATGGCTGGTAACGGTCGGATTCTTGTCCGTCCAAGTGGCACAGAACCCCTCTTACGGGTTATGGCAGAAGCGCCGACCGATGCAGAAGTGGACTACTATGTCGATACGATTGCTGATGTGGTGAGAGCAGAGATTGGTATTGATTAAAGCAATTGTCAGCTTGTGATGGAACAATAACATAAAGGGAAGTTTGGGACCCAATCACCGTCTCAAACTTCCTTTGATGTATAGATGATAAAAGAGGAGAAAACGTGAGTATTTTAGAAGTAAAAAATTTAAGTCATGGCTTTGGGGATCGTGCCATTTTTGAAAACGTCTCCTTTCGCCTTTTAAAAGGGGAGCATATCGGACTTGTAGGAGCAAATGGAGAAGGGAAATCAACCTTCATGTCCATTGTGACAGGTCAATTGCATCCAGACGAGGGAAAAGTTGAGTGGTCCCGCTATGTTACAGCAGGGTATCTGGACCAGCATGCTAAACTCGAAAAAGGGCAATCTGTACGTGCTGTTTTGCGAACCGCTTTTGATGAATTGTTTAAGACAGAAGAGCGCATCAATGAGATTTACCTATCTATGGCAGATGAAAATGCTGACATAGATGCCCTTATGGAAGAAGTTGGGGAATTACAAGATCGCTTGGAAAGTCGTGATTTTTATACCTTGGATGCCAAGATTGATGAAGTGGCTCGTGCTTTAGGAGTCATGGATTTTGGGATGGATAGCGATGTTACGGAGTTATCTGGTGGGCAAAGGACTAAGATTTTATTAGCCAAGCTCTTGCTTGAAAAACCGGATATTCTACTGCTTGATGAGCCGACTAACTATTTGGATGCTGAGCATATTGACTGGCTCAAACGCTATTTGCAAAATTATGAAAATGCCTTTGTTCTGATTTCCCATGATATTCCTTTCTTAAATGATGTAATTAACATTGTCTATCATGTGGAAAACCAGCAATTAACGCGCTACTCAGGTGACTATTACCAGTTCCAAGAGGTACATGCCATGAAGCGTGCCCAGTTAGAAGCAGCCTATGAGCGTCAACAAAAAGAAATTGCCGACCTTCAGGACTTTGTCAACCGTAATAAGGCCCGTGTTGCTACTCGTAATATGGCCATGTCTCGCCAGAAAAAACTTGATAAAATGGAGATTATTGAGCTACAGGCTGAGAAACCAAAACCGTCCTTTGATTTCAAAATGGCGAGAACACCGAGCCGCTTTATCTTTCAGACCAAAGATTTGGAAATTGGCTATGACCGTATTCTTAATCGCAAACCACTCAATCTGACCTTTGAACGCAATAAGAAAATTGCCATTATCGGAGCGAATGGGATAGGAAAATCTACCTTGCTAAAAAGTTTATTAGGCTTGATTCCGTCCTTAGGTGGTCAGGTTGAGCAGGGGGAGTATCTAGAAATTGGTTACTTTGAACAAGAGGCAGCTAGTGGTAACCGTCAAACGCCACTCGAAGCAGTCTGGGACGCCTTTCCTGCCCTTAATCAGGCAGAAATCCGTGCAGCCTTGGCTCGTTGCGGTCTGACATCCAAGCATATTGAAAGCCAGATTCAGGTCTTATCAGGAGGCGAGCAGGCTAAGGTTCGTTTCTGTCTCTTGATGAATCGTGAAAACAATGTCTTGATTTTAGACGAGCCGACCAACCACTTGGATGTTGATGCTAAGGACGAATTAAAGCGTGCCCTTCAAGCCTATAAAGGCTCGATTCTCATGGTCTGCCACGAGCCTGATTTCTACCAAGGCTGGGTGGATGATGTCTGGGATTTTAATGAGATGTAATAGAGTTATAGAAAAAGGTTGGGTCACCAACCTTTTTCTATAGAGTTCAGAGCATAGAGGGCAATTTTTCACTGCACCTGCTTTCTCTCGGATCTAATTCTGGTATTTTGTATTGAAAAATTTTTCCCTAGAGTTCAAGTCTCGCATGTTTCCTCTGGCATGTCCGTCTTTTTCTCGTCAAATGTATGAAATCTCTTTCACTTTATGATAGAATAGTATCAATTCATACTTGAAAAGGAGCATAACATGACGATTGATTTTAAAGCAGAGGTGGAAAAACGCCGTGAGGATTTGCTAGCTGATTTGTTTAGCTTGCTCGAGATCAACTCTGAGCGGGATGATAGCCTGGCAGATACCGAACATCCATTTGGACCTGGCCCTGTCAAGGCCTTGCACAAGTTCTTGGAGATTGCAGAGCGTGACGGTTATCCAACTAAGAACGTAGATAACTATGCCGGGCATTTTGAGTACGGTGATGGTGATGAAGTTCTTGGTATTTTTGCCCACATGGATGTAGTGCCTGCAGGAAGCGGCTGGAATACAGATCCTTATACGCCGACCATTAAAGACGGAAAACTCTATGCACGTGGGTCAAGCGATGATAAGGGACCAACTGTGGCTTGCTACTATGGTCTCAAAATCATTAAGGAATTAGGCTTGCCGATTTCCAAGAAAGTCCGTTTTGTCGTAGGAACAGACGAGGAATCTGGCTGGGCAGACATGGATTATTACTTTGAGCATAGCGGTGTCAAAGAACCTGATTTTGGTTTCTCACCAGACGCTGAGTTCCCGATTATCAATGGTGAAAAAGGAAATATTACTGAGTATCTTCATTTCGCTGGGAAAAATAGTGGCACAGCACGCCTGCATAGCTTTACAGGTGGTTTGCGGGAAAATATGGTGCCAGAATCTGCAACAGCCCTTGTCTCAGGTGCTCTTCCAGACCTAGCAGACAAATTGGTAGCCTTTGCCGCAGAACATCAAGTCCGTTTTGAACTCGATGAAGAAGATGATAAGTACAAAGTAACTATTATTGGAAAATCAGCTCACGGAGCGTCTCCACAATCTGGTGTTAATGGGGCAACTTATCTTGCTCGCTTCTTGAATCAGTTTGATTTTGCAGGATCGGCTAAGGACTATCTTGCTGTTGCCGGAGAAATCTTGTTTGAAGACCACAAGGGTGAAGCACTTGGTGTGGCGCACACAGACGAGAAAATGGGCGCATTATCCATGAACGCTGGTGTCTTCTGTTTTGATGAAGCAGCTACTGACAATACCATTGCGCTTAACTTCCGTTATCCAAAAGGCACAAGCCCAGAAGTTATTCAAGCCGTCTTGAAGAACTTGGCAGTGGCTGACGTAACCTTGTCAGAACATGGTCACACACCGCACTATGTCCCAATGGAAGATCCGTTGGTTGCGACCTTGCTGGATGTCTACGAACGCCAAACAGGTTTGCGTGGCCATGAACAAGTCATCGGTGGTGGAACCTTTGGCCGTCTCTTGAAACGTGGTGTGGCTTACGGCGCTATGTTCCCAGGCTATACAGACACCATGCACCAAGCCAATGAATTTGCAGATGTCGAAGACCTGATGCGTGCAGCAGCTATTTACGCAGAAGCCATTTACGAATTGGTTAAATAAGCAGTTTCAAACATAGTAGGTAGGAGCTGGGCGAATGTCCAGTTCCTTTTAGATAAGAGAGGTATCAAGATGTCCAGCATCGAAGAAATACGATCGGCCATTATGCAGGATGTTGAGAATCAAGGCTATACAGAACGAGGGATTCAGCCCCTGTTTCAAGTTGGAAGTGGAGCGAGGATACTGATTGTTGGTCAAGCGCCAGGTTTGAAAGCTGAGGAGCGCCAGCAACTATTTGCAGATCCGAGTGGCGATAACTTGCGGTCGTGGCTAGGGCTAGATAAAGAAACCTTTTATAATGCCAACCAACTAGCGATTTTGCCCATGGATTTTTACTATCCAGGAAAGGGGAAATCAGGCGATTTGCCACCGAGAAAGGGGTTCGCAGAAAAATGGCACTCAGAGCTGTTTGCGATGATGCCCCAGCTTGAGTTGACACTCTTGATTGGTCAATATGCGCAAGAATATTACTTGAGAGACAGACGAAAACGCACATTGACCGAAACAGTCAAAGCCTATGAAGACTATTTACCGCAGTATCTACCGCTCGTACATCCCTCTCCCCGCAACAATATCTGGCAGGCGAAAAACCCTTGGTTTCGGACGGAATTAGTCTCGAAATTGCAGGAAAAAGTAGCTCAAATCCTAGATAAATAGGGGAAATATGTTATAATAGTCAAAAGGAGGTCGTCCTATGAAAAAAGGTTTACGTTGGATTGTCGGATTGTTCCTAATCCCTCTGATGTTCCTGTTGCTTACTCCCTCCGTATATGCCCAAGTCCCTGATAGACCGCTAGAATCAACGGTGCTAGATGAGACCCATTCCCTATCAAGTGACACCATTCAAGCCATTGATAGTGAGAATCGTGCTTGGAAATCAACGACCGAGCAACTTCAGGTCGGGGTCTATATGACAGATTCCCTTTCAGGAGATATCGAATCCTTAGCGAATGAAGTGTTTCGCAAATGGCAGGTCGGGTTTTCAGGTACCAATAATGGTGTGCTTCTTGTCATCGCACTTGAAGATCGCAAGTTTCGGATAGAGACCTCAGATAATGCTGCAACTGTGTTGACAGATGTCGAAGCACGGCGTATCTTAAAGGACGCGCGTAGTTTTTTCCGAGAAGGGGATTACAATGGCGGTGTCCACTATATTGTGGATGCCATTGGCGATACCTTTTACGGAACGGACCGAGCCAAGGCACGCTTGGATGAATTTGAGGAAGAGCATGGCGGTGATAATAGCATCTCCTTCGGGCTTATTATCCTCGTATGTGTCATTATTGGTATCTTACTAGACCGCGGTGGTAGAGGCGGTCGTGGTGGCAGAGGCGGCCGTGGCGGTGGTGATGCCCTGCTCTGGATGTTGCTCAACAGCTCTAGCAGTTCTAGCGATCATTCCTCAGGATCATCTGGATTCGGCGGTGGTGGCTGGTCTGGTGGTGGAGGCGGTGGAGGCGGCGCCTCATCGGGTTGGTAGTATCGTCATTTCGTTTTTCTCTACGAGTCTTGCCTAATCTACCCTATGCCTGCGACTCACGATTGAATGTTAAATGAAAACGAAAAGACCGTAAAAAGAAAGGAAAAATAATGAACAAAAAATTACTCTATATTATCATTCCAGTACTAGCGATTGTCTTTATCGCTATGGGAGCCATTGGTCAATACAATGGTCTCGTTGATAGCTATGCTGAGGTTGAAAATGCCCAGTCCAATGTCGATACACAGTTGCAACGACGTTATGATTTGATTCCAAATGTTGTTTCTTCTGTAAAAGGAGCAATGGAGCATGAGACAGAAGTCTTTACAGCCATTGCGGATGCGCGTGCTAAAATCGGCTCTAGCAAGCAAGGTTCTGCCGAGTACAAGGAAGGGCAAAGCCAACTCGATTCAGCGGTTTCTCGACTCCTCGTCCTCACCGAAAATTATCCGCAATTAAATTCCAACCAACAAGTCTCTGACTTGATTACAGAGCTTGAAGGAACAGAAAATCGTCTCTTGGTTGCCCGTAAGGATTTCAATACCATTGCGACAGCCTACAATAAGAAAATCAAACGATTCCCAACAAGTATCTACGCAGGAATCTTTGGCTATGAGAAAGTAGATTTATTCCAAGCGACATCTGATGCCGCAACAACTGTCCCAAGTGTCAACTTGAAGGATAAATAAGCCCATCCAACACCTCTTTCTAGTGATAGCAGAGGTGTTTTTTTGACTTTTCAAAATGCAATTTTCATTTCCAATACGGATAGTAAAATGGTATACTGTAATGGAAAACGTTTTAAAAGGAGTATGGTCATGGTAAATTTGAAAGAGCAGGTCGGCTTGAAAGCTGCTGAATATGTGACGGACGGGATGATTGTTGGTCTGGGAACCGGTTCAACTGCTTATTATTTCGTGCAAGAATTAGGGCGCCGTGTCCAAGAAGAGGGACTTTCGATTGTCGGTGTGACTACTTCCCATGCGACAGCTGAGCATGCGGCATCACTCGGCATTCCCCTAAAATCGATTGATGAAGTGCCTTATGTGGATCTTACAGTAGATGGTGCTGATGAAGTAGACGGAGTCTTCAACGGTATCAAAGGTGGTGGAGCTGCCCTTCTCATGGAAAAAATTGTTGCGGTCAACAGCAAGGACTGCATTTGGATTGTGGATGAGTCGAAAGTTGTTGATACCTTGGGAGCTTTTAAATTACCAGTTGAAGTGGTGCAGTATGGGGCTGAGAATTTATTTAGAGCTTTTGAAGAAAAAGGCTATCGCCCAAGTTTCCGTATGAAAGATGGCGAAAAACTCGTGACCGATATGAAAAACTACATCATCGACTTAGACCTAAAAGAAATTGCCGATGCGGCTGCCCTAGCCAATGAACTAGACCATACCGTTGGGGTTGTCGAACACGGCCTCTTTATCCAACTAGTTTCCAAAGTCATCGTAGGCTATCCAGACGGCCCACGTTTTCTCCAAAAGCACTAGGGCAATCCAAACGCTTTACCTAGAAATGACTAGGAAAGCGTTTTTGTGTTATAATAGAATTAATCATTCATTTAAAGGAGAAAGAAATGGCAAAATTTAAACGCATGCACGTTGTTGTGTTAGATTCAGTTGGAATTGGTGCGGCGCCCGATGCAGACCAATTTTTTAATGCAGGTGAGCCAGATACGACCTCTGATACCCTAGGACATATCTCAGAAACAGCGGGCTTGACCGTGCCAAACATGGCTAAGATTGGTCTTGGAAATATCGAGCGTGACACACCGCTTAAAACTGTTGCTGCTGAAGAAAATCCAACAGGTTATGTGACAAAATTAGAAGAAGTATCACGTGGAAAGGACACCATGACCGGTCACTGGGAAATCATGGGACTCAATATCACTGATCCATTTGATACATTCTGGGATGGTTTCCCAGAAGAGCTTCTTCAAAAAATCGAAGCATTTTCAGGACGGAAAATCATTCGTGAGGCCAACAAACCGTATTCTGGAACAGCAGTCATCGATGACTTTGGCCCACGCCAAATGGAAACAGGTGAGTTGATTGTCTACACATCTGCCGACCCTGTTCTTCAAATTGCAGCCCACGAGGATATTATTCCGCTTGACGAACTCTACAAGATTTGTGAATATGCACGTTCGATTACTCTTGAGCGTCCGTCTTTACTTGGTCGTATCATTGCGCGTCCTTATGTAGGAACACCGGGCAATTTCACACGGACTGCCAACCGTCATGACTATGCTGTTTCTCCATTTGCTCCAACCGTGCTTGACAACTTGAAAGCAGCAGGTATTGATACCTACGGTGTTGGAAAAATCAACGACATTTTTAATAGTGCAGGAATTTCTCACGATATGGGTCATAATAAGTCCAACAACCACGGTGTGGATAATTTCATCAAGGTCTTGCAAAATGAAGACTTTACAGAAGGTCTGTCATTTACCAACCTCGTTGACTTTGACGCAGTCTACGGACATCGTCGTGATACAGCAGGCTACCGCGATTGCTTGGAAGAATTTGACGCACGATTGCCAGAAATCATCGCAAACCTTCGTGAAGATGATCTGCTCATGATTACAGCGGACCACGGAAATGACCCGACCTATGTCGGAACAGACCACACCCGTGAGTATGTGCCGTTGCTTGTATTTGGAAAATCACTTAAAGGTGCGGGCCATATCCCCGTTGGGCACTTTGCGGACATCTCAGCGACCATTGCGGACAACTTCGGTGTTGAAAAGAGCCAGATTGGAGAAACCTTCCTAGAACGCTTGGTGTAAGATGAAAGAATATGAATCTAAGGTAGCCTTACTAGCAGAAATAGAGAAAAAAGCAGCCCTCTTTATTGGAGAATTTTCGGTGATTTCTGATAAGGACAAGGATTTGCTGCTAGACGGGGTGGATCGCAGTCCCGCTCAGATGATTGCCTATCAATTAGGCTGGTTAAAACTGCTGCAAGGCTGGGAAAAGGATGAGCAGGCAGGGCTTGACGTGATTACACCGCATGGAGACTTTAAGTGGAATCAGCTCAGCGGACTCTATCAGCGATTTTATAGAGAGTATGAAAACTATTCTTTGCAAGAGTTGATAACGCAGTTTGAAAAAGAAGTGGGCGCTATCTTAGAGCAGGTAAATCGCTACACCGATGAGGAGTTGTTTCAGCCAGAAATCAGAAAATGGGCTAGTTCAACGCCCAGCAAGTGGCCTGTTTGGAAATGGATTCATATTAATACCGTTGCACCCTTTACCAACTTTCGAACAAAGATTCGGAAGTGGAAGAAAGAATATCAAACTAAGGAGAAAGAAAAAAGATGTCATTAATGGAAAAAATTCAAGAAACAAAGAACTTTTTGGAAGCAAAAGGTCTTATAGCCCCAGAATTTGGCTTGATTTTGGGATCAGGCTTGGGCGAATTGGCTGATGAAGTAGAAAATGCGATTGTCATCGATTATGCAGAGATTCCAAATTGGGGTAAATCGACTGTTGTCGGTCACGCTGGTAAATTAGTCTATGGAGACTTAGCTGGTAAGAAAGTGTTGGCTCTTCAAGGACGTTTCCACTTCTATGAAGGAAATCCAATGGAAGTAGTTACTTTCCCAGTTCGGGTGATGAAGGCACTTGGCTGCCATAGTATCATTGTGACAAACGCAGCAGGAGGTATTGGCTATGGCCCAGGAACCCTTATGATGATCAATGACCACATCAACATGATTGGAACCAATCCGCTCATTGGTGAAAATTTAGATGAGTTTGGTCCACGCTTCCCAGATATGTCAGATGCTTACAGCAAGGATTACCGTGCCAAAGCGAAAGAAATTGCAGAGAAGATTGGTGTTCAGGTAGAAGAAGGTGTTTATCTAGGAGTATCTGGTCCAACCTATGAAACACCAGCAGAAATCCGTGCCTACCAAACAATGGGCGCTTCTGCGGTCGGTATGTCAACTGTACCAGAAGTGATTGTAGCGGTGCATTCAGGGATGAAAGTTTTAGGAATTTCAGCGATTACTAACTATGCAGCTGGGTTCCAAAGCTCACTCAACCATGAAGAAGTGGTCGAAGTGACAACACGTATTAAGGAAGATTTCAAAGGCTTCATCAAAGCAGTCTTGGCAGGTTTATAAGAGGAGAAGAAATGTCTATTCATATTGGAGCAAAAGTCGGCGAAATTGCGGACAAGATTTTGTTGCCTGGAGATCCCTTGCGGGCAAAATTCATCGCAGAAAATTTCTTAGAAGATGCGGTGCTGTTTAACGAAATTCGAGGCATGTATGGCTACACGGGGACTTACAAAGGTGAACGTGTGAGCGTGATGGGAACAGGTATGGGAATGCCGTCTATTTCTATCTATGCGCGTGAGTTGATTGTGGACTACGGTGTGAAACGCTTGATTCGTGTGGGTACCGCAGGATCCCTTAATCCTGATGTTCATGTCCGTGAATTGGTCTTGGCCCAGGCAGCAGCGACCAATTCAAATATGATTCGCAATGATTGGCCAATGTATGACTTCCCACAGATTGCTAGTTTTAATCTACTGGATAAGGCCTATCATATTGCTAAAGAATTAGGCATGACCACGCATGTGGGTTCTGTCTTATCGACCGATGTTTTCTATTCAAATTTCTTTGAGCAAAACGTGAAATTGGGAACAATGGGTGTTCATGCTGTTGAAATGGAAGCAGCAGCGCTTTACTATCTTGCTGCGCAACATGGTGTAGAAGCTCTTGGTATTATGACCATTTCAGATAGCCTTGTTAATCCAGATGAAGATACAACAGCAGAAGAACGTCAAACAACCTTCACAGATATGATGAAAGTTGGCCTTGAAACACTGATTTCTAAGTAAGCTATTCCGGAAAAATTTACATCTCTAGGGGTGTAAATTTTTTCTTGCTCAAGACTTGCCTTTTTGGGTAAAATATAGTATAATATAATAGAAAGCGTTTCCAAAAAAAGCGGAAAACTTGCATATTTATTTCTATAAAAAATGAAAACGGTAGGAGTTTACAAAAACAATGATCAATTTACAAAATTTTGTTCAAACCATGTATGCAAAGCGTATTGAAGATTGCTCAGATCAGGAATTATATTATGCTCTTCTTGCCTTTACAAAGCAACGGAGTGAAGCAAAGTGCACCAATGACCAAAAGAAAAAAGTTTACTATATTTCAGCAGAGTTTTTGATTGGAAAACTCTTGTCTAATAACCTTATCAACTTAGGCTTGTATGACGAGGTCAAACACCAGCTAGCAGAAGCAGGCAAGGATTTGATTGCGATTGAAGAAGTGGAAATGGAGCCGTCTCTTGGAAACGGTGGCTTGGGTCGTCTTGCAGCCTGCTTCCTTGATTCGATTGCAAGTCTTGGTTTGAATGGAGACGGTGTGGGTCTCAACTATCACTTTGGGCTTTTCCGTCAGCTCTTCCAATACCACCAGCAATCAGCTCTTCCAAATGAATGGATTACCCCACGTTCTTGGTTGACAGAATCTCCGATTTCCTACCAAGTACCATTTGCGCATTTTATCTTGACCTCAAAACTCTATGACATTGATGTGCCAGGTTATAAGACCGAGAGGAAAAATCGCTTGCGCCTCTTTGATTTAGCATCTGTTGATGACAATATCATCGATGACGGAATCGATTTTGATATGGATGACATTTTCCGCAACTTAACCCTCTTTCTTTATCCTGATGATTCAACGGACCAAGGAAAAATCTTGCGGATTTTCCAACAGTACTTCATGGTGTCAAATGCTGCACAACTCTTGATTGATGAAGCAATTGCTAAAGGTTCAAATTTGCATGATTTGGCAGATTATGCGGTTGTTCAAATCAATGATACGCACCCGTCCTTAGTTATCCCAGAATTGATTCGCCTTTTGGAACTCCGCGGTATTGCCTTTGATGAGGCAGTAGAGATTGTCAAGAGCATGACCGCCTATACCAACCATACGATTTTGTCGGAAGCTTTGGAAAAATGGCCGCTTGACTTCTTGAATAAGGTTGTACCGCATTTGGTACCATTTATCGAAGAATTAGACCGCCGTGCAAAAGCCATTGAAGATAATCCAGCCGTGAATATCATTGATGAACACGGTCGCGTCCACATGGCCCACATGGATATTCATTATGGCTATTCAATCAATGGAGTGGCTGCGCTTCATACGGAGATTTTAAAATCATCTGAGCTCAAGGCATTTTATGAGTTGTATCCTGATAAATTCAACAATAAGACCAACGGCATCACCTTCCGCCGCTGGCTCATGCATGCCAACCCGCGTTTAGCGCACTATTTGGATGACTTGATTGGTCGTGATTATCACCGTCGTGCGGAGAGATTGGAAGACTTGCTTGGTTATAAGGATGACGCAGCCTTTAAGCAGGAATTAGAAAATATCAAACGCCACAACAAGCGGAAATTGCAACGCCATATTGCCCAAACACAAGGGGTTGAGGTAAATCCAGACGCAATCTTTGATGTGCAAATTAAACGGATGCACGAATACAAACGTCAACAGATGAATGTCTTGTACGTCATTCATAAGTATTTGGACATCAAGGCAGGCAATATCCCAGCTCGTCCATTGACTGTATTCTTCGGCGGAAAGGCAGCGCCAGCCTATACCATTGCTCAAGACATTATTCATTTGATTTTGGTCTTGTCTCAGGTGATTCAGCATGACCCTGAGGTCAGCCCGCACTTGCAATTGGTCATGATTGAAAACTACAATGTTACCGAAGCAAGTTTCATCATTCCGGCAGCAGATATTTCAGAGCAGATTTCACTTGCTTCAAAAGAAGCATCTGGAACAGGAAATATGAAATTTATGCTAAATGGTGCCTTGACAATTGGTACAGATGACGGCGCAAATGTGGAAATCCATGAGCTAGTTGGCGATGACAATATCTACATCTTTGGTCAAGATAGTCAGACGGTCATTGACCATTATGCAAATGGTACCTATCACCCACATCATTTCTATGAAAAGGAAGCCATTCGTCCGTTAGTAGACTTTATTACCAGCGATGTTATCCGTCAAGCAGGAGGAATTGACGAGCGCTTATGGAGATTGCAAGACAATCTCAAGCACAATGACCACTTTATGACCCTCCTCGATTTAGAAGAATACATTGAAACCAAGGAACGGATGTTGAGAGACTACGAAGACCGAGACGCTTGGTTAGAAAAAGTTATTGTTAACATTGCAAAAGCTGGATTCTTCTCAAGTGACCGCACAATTGAGCAGTATAACGAAGACATCTGGCATTTGGAGGAATAAAAAGGTCCGGTGGACCTTTTTATCTTGCGCTCAAGAAATGCTAGAAGCGCAATAAATGAGTTGTATGTTATAAGAGGATAAGAATAGAAGTTGCTTTCTGCTTCACTCTCTTTCTCATTCCCTCTTTCTGACGAAAAGGGGTGAGTGTGAAAAAGGTCCGGTGGACCTTTTTATCTTGCGCTCAAGAAATGCTAGAAGCGCAATAAATGAGTGGTATGTTATAAGAGGATGAGAACAGAAGTTGCTTTCTGTTTCACTCCCTTTCTCATTCCCTCTTTCTGACGAAAAGGAGTGAGTGTAAAAAAGGTCCGGTGGACCTTTTTATCTTGCGCTCAAGAAATGCTAGAAGCGCAATAAGTAAGTACTATGTTATAAGAGGAGGATAAGAACAGGAGTTGCTTTCTGTTTCACTCCCTTTCCCATGTGGACCTTTTTATCTTGCGCTCAAGAAATGCTAGAAGCGCAATAAATGAGTGGTATGTTATAAGAGGATGAGAACAGAAGTTGCTTTCTGTTTCACTTCCTTTCCCATGTGGACCTTTTTATCTTGCGCTCAAGAAATGCTAGAAGCGCAATAAGTAAGTACTATGTTATAAGAGGATGAGAACAGAAGTTGCTTTCTGTTTCACTCTCTATCTCATTCCCTCTTTTTGACGAAGAGGGGTGAGTGTGAAAAAGGTCCGGTGGACCTTTTTATCTTGCGCTCAAGAAATGTTAGAAGCGCAATAAGTGAGTACTATGTTATAAGAGGATGAGAACAGAAGTTGCTTTCTGTTTCACTCCCTTTCTCATTCCCTCTTTTTGACGAAGAGGGGTGAGTGTGAAAAAGGTCCGGTGGACCTTTTTATGGCTCTTTGTCAACTGTAGTGGGTAGATGTCAGCTAACATCTAGAGAGGACCAGCTTGGTCTTCTCTTTTTTGATATTGATGGCAATCAGAATCCGCTTTTTGAAGTTTTCAAAGTCCCGAAATCCAAAGGCATTACACTTGATGACTTTGATGATGTTATTTGTAGCCTCCAGTTTGGCGTTTGAATAGGGTAAAACCAAAGCCTTTTCAATCTTGTCCCTGTCTTTCATGAATGTCCTGAAAACAGTTTGAAAGAATGGATTGACACCCTCTATCTGTTCTTCAATTAAGTCAAAAAAATAGTCAGCTTGTTTCTCTTGAAAATGGAAAAGCAAGAGCTGGTAGAGGTCATAATGCCTCCTAAGTTCGTCAGAGCAGCCCAAAAGACGTTCGACTACTTCCTTGTTTGTCAAATGCATCCGAAATGTAGGGCGATAAAACCGTTTATCACTGAGTTTACGGCTATCTGCACCAGTTTCCAGTAGCGTTTGAGCGTCTTGTATTCATGTGATTTGCGGTCAAAAGCATTCATAATTTGGGTACGGACACGGTTCATAGCACGGCTGAGATGTTGCACAATGTGGAAACGTTCAAGTACGATTTTGGCATTCGGAAATAGCTGTCTAGCCAATTTATTGATGATTGCGCAGGTGAATTGGATAGTCGACAATCTTGGAAAATTCGCTATCCCTTATCAACCATTCTATTTCTTGTCTTCGTTTGTCAGTTAGCAGGTATTGAAACCTGGAAGGAGATGGAAAACTTTATTGAAATGAATGAACCATTGTTTGCGACCTACGTTGATTTGAGTGAAGGTTGTCCGCCTCATGATACCTTGGAGCGTGTGATTAGTCTTGTTCATTCAGACCGTTTAAAAGAGCTTAAAGTTAAATTTGAACAATCACTGACAAGCTTAGATGCGGTTCATAAACTGATTTCAGTGGACGGTAAAACGATTCGAGGCAATCGTGGTAAAAATCAGAAGCCTATTCATATTGTAACGGCTTATGATGGGGGTCATCATCTTAGTTTAGGTCAGGTTGCGGTTGATGAGAAAAGTAATAAAATTGTTGCCATTCCCCAATTATTTCGGACCATTGATATCTGTAAAAGCATTGTTACCTTAGGTGCAATGGGTACACAGACTGCTATTGTTGATACTATTATTAAAGGGAAAGCAGACTACTGCTTAACCGTCAAAGGAAATCAGGAGACACTTTATGACGATATTGCTCTTTATTTTAGTGATGTCAACTTATTGAAAGAGCTACAAGAAAAGGGACAGTATTATCAGAGCGTTGAAAAAGCTATCTTTTCAAAATTGATGTTAGGGCACAAAAGGACGAAAAGAAAGTTTTCATGCGTACGGCGTGAGAAAGAATACTTTCTGACTATTTCATTTGTCTAATTTTTGATATAATAAAGAAATTGGAAGTCTTGGGAAATCAATGTGGCAGTACCTGCTTGGTTTCTGATGAAGGTAAGAGATAAGGAGAGAAGATGAATCCGTTACTAAATGGAATGAATGACAGACAATCAGAGGCAGTTCAAGCGACTGAAGGGCCTTTGTTGATTATGGCAGGGGCTGGTTCTGGTAAGACACGGGTCTTGACCCACCGGATTGCTTATTTGATTGACGAAAAATTAGTCAATCCTTGGAACATTTTGGCGATTACCTTTACCAATAAGGCGGCTCGGGAGATGAAAGAGAGAGCTTTTGCACTCAATCCTGCAACCCAAGATTGCTTGATTGCAACCTTCCACTCGATGTGTGTACGGATTTTGCGTCGGGATGCTGATCACATTGGCTATAATCGTAATTTTACCATTGTAGACCCGGGTGAGCAGCGGACCTTGATGAAGCGGATTTTAAAGAATCTTAATTTAGATCCGAAAAAATGGAGTGAACGCTCCATTTTAGGTACAATTTCGAATGCCAAAAATGATTTGATTGACGAAGTAGCCTATGAAAGTCAGGCAGGTGATCTTTATACGCAGATTGTGGCCAAGTGTTACACGGCTTATCAAAAAGAATTACGCATGAGTGAGGCAGTGGATTTTGATGATTTAATCATGCTGACCCTACGTTTATTTGATCAAAATCCAGATGTACTAACCTATTATCAGCAGAAATTCCAGTATATCCATGTCGATGAGTATCAAGATACCAACCATGCCCAATACCAATTGGTCAAGCTCCTTGCTTCTCGTTTTAAAAATATATGTGTTGTAGGAGATGCAGATCAGTCTATCTATGGCTGGCGTGGGGCGGATATGCAAAATATCCTTGATTTTGAAAAAGATTATCCAGAGAGTAAGGTCGTTTTATTAGAAGAAAATTATCGCTCTACTAAGACAGTCTTGCAGGCGGCTAATGAGGTGATCCAAAACAATCGCAACCGTCGTCCGAAAAATCTCTGGACACAAAATGACGAAGGCGAGCAGATTACCTACTACCGAGCACGTGATGAGCAGGATGAGGCGCTTTATGTTGCTACTCAGATAGATGAAGTAGTACGAACTGGCCGAAAGTATCGGGATGTTGCAGTTTTGTACCGCACCAATGCCCAATCTCGTACCATTGAAGAAGCTCTTTTAAAAGCCAATATTCCCTATACCATGGTCGGTGGAACCAAGTTCTACAGTCGTAAGGAGATTCGCGATGTCATTGCCTATCTGAATGTCATTGCAAATTCTGCGGACAATCTGTCCTTTGAGCGGATTGTCAATGAGCCAAAACGTGGAGTGGGACCTGGTACGGTGGACAAACTTCGTGATTTTGCCCAAATGCAGGAGCTATCGTTGCTAGAAGCAAGTCAACAGATTATGTTGTCAGGTATTAAGGGTAAGGCTGCGCAAGCTATCTTTGACTTATCCCACTTACTCTATCAGTTGCGAGACCAGTTAGATGAGCTGTCGATTACAGATCTGGTAGAAGCTGTTTTGCAAAAAACAGGCTACATGGAGGTTCTTACCCTACAAGCGACCTTAGAAGCCAATGCTCGAATAGAGAACTTGCAGGAATTTCTCTCCGTGACCAAGCATTTTGATGAAGAATCGGAGGTGGAGGGTGAGTCAGGTCTTGATACCTTGAGCCGTTTCCTCAATGATTTGGCCTTGATTGCTGATACGGATGATGGAGACCGAGAGAGTTCAGAAGTGACCTTGATGACCCTACATGCGGCAAAGGGCTTGGAATTTCCAGTAGTATTTTTGATTGGAATGGAAGAAAATGTCTTCCCGCTCAGTCGAGCTGCTGAAGATGAGGATGAATTAGAAGAAGAACGCCGTTTGGCCTATGTGGGAATTACGCGGGCAGAAAAGCAGCTTTATTTAACAAATGCAAATTCACGTCTGCTCTTTGGTCGCAGTAGCTACAACCAGCCGAGTCGCTTTATCAGAGAAATCTCGAGTGATTTGTTGAATTACCAAGGCTTGGCAAGACCTGCCAATACTGCATTTAAGGCCTCCTATGTCAATGGTCAGACGAGCAAATTTGGTCAAGGCATGAGTTTACAACAGGCCATTCAGTCGCGCAAGTCTCAGATTCAGCCTCGTAGTTTGGGAGATGATTTGCCGTTTGGAAAATCCAGCTCCTCTGCGCAAACAGACTGGGCAGTAGGTGACATTGCTGTTCACCGCAAATGGGGACGAGGGACTGTCCTTGAAGTGACTGGTAGCGGAGCAAGTCAAGAATTGAAAATCAATTTCCCAGACTTGGGCCTTAAAAAAGTCTTAGCCAGTCTAGCACCAATTGAGAAAGAAACTGAAGCATAAAAAATCGCCTAGAAATCATGTTTTCTAGGCGGTTTTGTCTAGGTTAGTAATTACAACCTAGAAAGAGGAATGATAGAATGATGTAGAGCACGCACCCTAGGAGGGCTAGGTAGCCAAGGAGAAAAATTATTTTGACTGTTTTGGATAAAATTAAGGCATTGATTCGCTTGATAAAGATAATCCCAAATAGGATATAGGCGACAACAATAATCATCAAAAACAGATGAAAATAGAGTAAGATAGACATAATGGCTCCTTTCTGGTAAGTTGACTTGTCACGTAATCGTCTTCTACCATCAGTTTATCATTTTTTAGCATGTCGACTAATGAAGTAAAAGGGTATCTTTGTTTGACTTTTGGTATAATAGAGAAAGAGACTGACAGATTAGGAGAAATCAGGTAGCCCATGAAACTATACTACGCAGATATTCGCTATCCTTTGACCACTTTTTTAGCTAAAACAGCAAGGGATTATACACAGGAAGGCAAGCGTGTTTTTTATATTGCCCCCAATTCGCTATCCTTTGAAAAAGAGAGAGCCGTCCTTGCTAGTTTAGAGGAAAAAGGCTCCTTTGACCTAATGGTTACACGTTTTGAGCAGCTGGCGCGCTATTTTACTCTCAATCAGGTGGAGCAGGCTAGAACGCTTGATGACACGGGACTTGTCATGCTCTTGTTCAGGCTTTTGTCGCAAATAGAGGACACAGAGTTTCGGGTTTATGGTAAGGTCAAGCAGGATATTGCCTTTATTGAACAAGTAGTGGACTTGTATAAGGAAATGCAGCGGTCTAATGTAAGCGTTGCAGACTTGATGGAACTCGATTCGCCCGATAAAGAGGCAGATTTGGTGAAGATATTGACAGCTTTTGAGAATCTGATAATGACAGAAGGTTTTCAATTATCTACCAAAATAGCCCAATTTCGCAGAGCCATTGAATCCGGACAGCTCAATCAGGAATTAGCAGATGTGGTGCTGATTGTGGACGGTTTCACCCGTTTTTCAGCTGAGGAAGAAGCCTTGATTGCTGCTTTGCACGGTCGGATAGCAGAACTAGTGATTGCAACCTACGCAAGCCAAAAAGCCTATCAGGCGACTTATATTGAGGGTAATCTCTACCAGGCGGGTGTGGAATTTCTCCGCCATTTAGCCCAGACTTTTCAGACCAAGCCTAGCTATTTAGCTAGTTCTGATGAGCTCGATGCTCTTGGTAAGATATCAAGAACTATCGAGGGACGTTATGACTTTTCAGGTCGTACGGTAGAAGTGACAGATGAGGATAAAAAACATGTAAGGCTTTGGGATGTAACCAATCAGAAAGAAGAGGTCCGTCAGGTGGCGCTCAGCATTCGCAAGCTCCTTCATAAAGGCGTACGGTATAAGGATATAGTCGTGCTTCTGGGGGATGTGGAGAGCTATCGTTTGCAGCTTGGGAAACTCTTTGACCAATACGATATTCCCTACTACCTCGGGAGGGCTGAGGAGATGAGTCATCATCCTTTGGTGCATTTGATTGAGTCTCTGGAGCGTTTAAAGCGCTATCGCTTTCGGACGGAGGACATGCTCAATCTCTTGAAATCGGGCCTCTATCAAGAATGGTCTCAAGAACGGTTAGACCTCTTTGAACAGTATCTCTTGTTTGCAGATGTCAAGGGGCAAAGTCAGTTTGAACGTGCATTTACTGCAAAAAATGGCAATCGTTATGATGTCAGCGAACTCAATCGGATTCGTGAAAAAATCGTGGAACCCTTAACCGTCTTTTTAAAGACTCGTTCCCAATCAGGTAAGAACTTGCTCGTCAAATTTCGTAACTTCTGTGAGGCAATTGCCCTGCCTGCTAATATGGAGAGACTGTCTGCGCCATTTGGAGAAGTGGAGCAGGAAAAAGATGAGCAGGTCTGGAATCGCTTTGTTCATCTCTTAGAGGATATGCAGCAGATTTTTGCCGATGAGAAGCTGACGGTCGCTGATTTTCTAGCGATTTTGCGGGCAGGCATGCTAGCAAGCACGTATCGGACAGTTCCTGCGACTGTTGATGTGGTACGGGTCAAGTCCTATGACCTGATTGAGCCCCATACAGCCAAATACGTCTTTGCCATTGGCATGACCCAGACCAATTTTCCAAAGCTCGTTAAGAATACCAGTCTCTTGACGGATGCGGAACGGGTACGGATTAATGAGACGACAGGTCAGTTTGCCAAGTTTGATGTGGTCAGTCGTGAACACGTCAAGAAAAATCATTTTGCCATGATTTCACTCCTCAATGCAGGAACAGTACAGCTCGTTCTTTCTGCTCCGCAACTGGCTAACGAAGCAGAAGACGGGATGTCGCCTTATTTGCAACTCTTAGAGAACATCGGCATTCCAAAGGAAGAAAAAGGAAAAGCGACAGGTTTTCAGGTGGATGATTTAGCGCATTACAAGAGCCTCTTAGCCCGTGTGATTGAGGTCAATCGCCTGCCATTTGAAGAAGAGTGGACCAAGGAAGAAGAAACCTTCTGGCTGGTGGCGATTCGTTATCTACGTAAGAAATTAGAGCAAGAGAGAATTGTTATTCCAGCGATTACAGGGGAGGTTGAGACTAGGCCACTTGCGGCGGATACGCTTGACGTTCTCTATCCAGCAGGAGAGCCACTTGTCTTATCGGCTTCTAGTTTGACAGACTTTTACCAGAATGAATATTTGTACTTTATCAAGCATGTGCTGCGATTGAGGGAGCGAGATAGTATTCATCCTGATGCGCGTAGTCATGGGAATTTCTTGCACCGTATTTTTGAGCGGGTGACGACCAACCATAGCGAGCGATCCTTTGATGAAAAGTTGCACCAAGCCATGCTTGAAACATGCAAGGAGCCGTCCTTTGAAGCTCTTTACCAATTTAATGCTGAAAGTCAGTTCTCAGAAAGTGTTTTGCTTGATATTGCGCGGGCAACTTCTCTGGTCTTACAAGATGAGCCAGTCACCCAAGTGGTGGCAAATGAAGCCGTCTTCGGGAGGGAACAAGCGCCATTTTTGACCTTAGAAAATAGCCGACCTGTGCAAGTGGTGGGAAAAATCGACCGCTTAGATCAGCTGACATCAGACAAGGCGTTTGGGGTAGTCGATTACAAATCAAGCAGCAACCAGTTCCATATTGATAGATTTTACAATGGATTGAGTCCGCAATTGATGACCTATATTGCAGCGGTACAGCAGTTGCCAGAATTTAGCCAGTCAGAGAAGATTTTTGGGGCCATGTACTTGCACATGTTAGATCCGATTGTTAAGTTGACCGATACCAAGTCAGAAGACCAAGTGCTTGCTCAGGCCTATAAATCACTTGTTTATAAGGGATTGTTCTTGGAAGAAGAGAGCAATCGCCTCAATCAATTATATGCTAAAACCAAGTCTTCGCTTTTTACCCAGCAAGACTTGGATACCATGCTCGCCTACAATGAGACCTTGTATCAGCAAGCAGCTGAGAAGATTGTAGCAGGGCAGTTTGCGGTCAATCCCTATACGGAGGACGGACGATCCGTGGCAGGTGAGCAACTAAAGGCAATCACGGGATTTGAAGCTGATCGCCATTTTACATTAGCTCGCCCCCTTTTAAAAGGTGGTACGAAAGAGGAGTGGCTAGATAGAATGAAGAAAGGAGTAGCCGATGACTTTTGAGGCATTTTTAAGCCCTGCTGAGATTGCAGCGTTACAAGACAAAGAAGCCCAATCAGACAAGGCACAAAAACGAACGCCAGAGCAAATCGAAGCCATTTATACCAATGGGCAAAACGTTTTAGTATCGGCTTCGGCTGGTTCTGGTAAAACCTTTGTCATGGTGGAGCGGATTTTAGACAAAATCAAACGAGGAATTGGTGTCGATGAGCTGTTTATCTCGACCTTTACGGTCAAGGCGGCAGGTGAGTTGAAAGAGCGGATTGAACGGCAGTTGACCAAGGCTATCTTGGAAAGTTCAGATGAGGAGCTAAAACGCCATTTATCTGCGCAGTTGACCGCTCTTCCCAATGCTGCTATTGGAACGATGGACGCCTTTACCCAGCAGTTGGTGGTGACCTACGGCTATCTCTTAGGAATTGCGCCGACCTTTCGCATTTTACAGGATAAAAATGAGCAAGATTTGCTCAAGCAGGAAGTCTTTTCTGACTTAGTGAGTGACTATATGGCCGGGAAAGATAGTGTCGTCTTTCAGCAGCTGGTGCGCAATTTCTCTGGCAATCGCAAGGACATGAAGGGCTTTTGCGAGGTCATATATCAGATTCACACCTTTAGTCAATCAACGAGCGATCCCAAGAAATGGCTTACCGAAACCTTTTTGAAGGGACATGGACAGTTTACCAGTCTTGCTAGTCTTCCAATATCGACCTTTGAAGGGCTTTTGGACAGCATGGAGCGCTCTGCCAATGATTTGCAGGAGTTGACAGACTTGCCTGACTATAAAAAAGAGACCAAGGCTGGTAAGCCAACGGCCAATTATACCAAGCATTTGGCAATTATTAGCCAACTTAGGGAATTGGTTGCAGAGCAGGACAGACGCCGGGAAATGGACGAGTTGCCAGAAGTAGTGGCGGGGTTGGTAGCTATCTTGCCTTCTGGTGCTGAAGTGACGGTTGCAGGAGAAAAATACCCAGTCTTTAAAGATTTACAGACCCGCTTGACCAATTTAAAACATCTGGAAACAGTACTTGCCTACCAACCGCAGATAATGCCTCTTCTGACGCTTTTGCGGGACTTTGTCCTTGATTTTTCAGACCAATATTTGCAGCGGAAGATGCAGGAAAACAGCTATGAATTTACGGATATTAGCCATTTTGCGATTCAGATTTTAGCAGATGTTCCAGAGATTCGCGAGCTTTACCAGTCACGCTATCATGAGGTCATGGTCGATGAGTACCAGGACAACAACCATATTCAGGAACGGATGCTGGACCTGCTATCAAATGGTCATAATCGCTTTATGGTGGGCGATATCAAGCAGTCCATTTATCGTTTCCGTCAGGCAGATCCTCAGATTTTCCAAGAAAAATTTGACCTCTATCAGACAGATCCAAGCGCAGGAAAACTCATTCTCCTCAAGGAAAATTTCCGAAGTCAGTGTGAGGTGTTAGATGCGACTAATGCAATCTTTACCCGTCTCATGGACAAGGAAGTCGGTCAAATCACCTATGACGAAACCCATACTCTGGTCGCAGGAAGTGACAGACAGAGAATCCACCAGCCACATCATCAAATGGAATATTTGATTTACAATACCGATATTGATGAGGCAGACGAGCTAGAGCAAGGGGAAGTCAGTGCAGGAGAAGTGGAGCTGGTTGCGAAGGAAATCATCCGTCTCCACAATGAAGAGCAGGTTGCCTTTTCAGATATAACCTTGCTTGTCTCCTCACGGACCCGCAATGACCGCATTTTGACCAGTTTTGAGCAGCATGGCATTCCCCTTGTATCTGATGGTGGCGAGGCCCATTACCTCAAGTCCTTGGAAGTCATGGTTATGCTCGATACTCTGCGGACAGTTAACAATCCGCTCAACGATTATCCCTTGATTGCCCTCTTGAAATCGCCCATGTTTCGCTTGACCGAAGATGAGCTGACACGGATTGCCTTGCAGGCTGATTCGGCTTATTTCTATCAGAAATTCCAACAGGCTTTGAGCGGACAAGGTAGCCACCCTGAGCTCATTTCGCAAACCTTGAAGCAGAAGCTCGCGCATATCGAGACTTATCTAGTCAACTGGCGCCACTATGCCAAGACCCACTCGATTTATGACCTGATTTGGAAGATTTTCAATGAGAAATTTTACTATGACTATGTCGGGGCTTTGGCCAATGGTGAAAAACGCCAAGCGAATCTCTACGCTCTTGGTTTGCGGGCAAATCAGTTTGAAAAGACGGGGTTTAAAGGCTTATCACGTTTTATCACCATGATTGACAAGCTCCTTGCAAGCGACAATGATTTGGCAGATGTAGAAGTTGCCCTCCCGCAAAATGCGGTCCAGTTGATGACCATTCATAAGAGCAAGGGACTGGAATTTAAGTATGTTTTTCTGCTCAATATGGACAAGGATTTTAGCCGTCAAGAAAGCAAAAGTCCGATTGTTCTCAGTAGAGAAAATGGTATTGGAGCACAGTATCTTGCGGATATGAAAGACAAGTTTAACACTCCACTGCCTCATGTACGTGTCCAGATGAATACCTTGCCCTATCAGCTCAATCAGGAAGAATTGAAACGCCTGAGCCTGTCTGAACAGATGCGCTTGCTCTACGTTGCTATGACACGAGCCGAGCAAAAGCTCTATCTGGTCGGAAAAGGAAGTAAGGAAAAATTAGCCAATAGGTATGACGGAAAATCACGTTTTGGTGTGTTAGCCCAATCCACACGCGAATCCATGACCAATTTTCAAGATTGGATTTTAGCGATTGAAGAAGCCTTTCAGGGACAGGATTTGCATTTCAAAAAGACCTTTGTGGAAGCAGTGGACCTGACTCCAGAAAAGATAGGCAGATTAACCCTACCGTCGCATCTACCGGCAGATCATCTGAAAGAAAACCGCCAGTCAGAAGATATTATAGCAGCCTTGGAACAATTAGAAGCTGTTGAACAGCTCAACCAAGATTACCGAGCAGCAATTGACTTGCCAAGCGTTCGGACACCGAGTCAGATTAAGAAACTCTACGAGCCAGTGCTTGCAGATGACGGTCTTGAAATTATGGAGAGCTATGTCCCTCAGCGGAAATTCAGCCTGCCTGATTTTATTGGTAAAGAAAAGGCAACGGGTGCCCAAATCGGTTCTGCCACGCATGAGCTGATGCAACGCCTACCACTTGTAAGCCCGATTACAGCTGATATAGTAAACACGACACTCGCACAAGTGAATGCGACAGAAGTCGTCAAGGAAAAAATTGACGTGAACAAGGTAGTCGCTTTCTTTGACACCCCTCTTGGTCAGGAAGTTCTAGCGCAAAGTGAGCTAGTCCGTAAGGAGCAGCCCTTTTCCGTTTTGAGACATGATGTGAATGCTGACGAAGACTATGTCCTACGCGGGATTATTGACGGCTTTATCCATTACCCAGACCGCATCGCCCTCTTTGATTACAAGACGGATCACTATCAACAGCCTAGCCAGTTAGTAGAGCGCTATCGTGGTCAAATGCAGCTGTATGCAGACGCCCTCAAGCAAGCCTATCAAGTAGAACAGGTGGATAAATACCTCATTTTACTTGGAGGAGACAAGATTGAGGTTGTCAATTTGCCGTAAGAAAATGGGTCTTGATTTGTGTGAGTCAAGACTCTTTCATGATACATAGTGAATTGAATACAGGTTAGGACATCGTTACGTTGCTTTGATGAACGCCAGTTCTTAATCCACTATAATAAACTATCAAAGGAAGTGAGATGGGACATGAATCAGAAAAAGATTGATATAGAGCACTACAAGCAATTAGCCCAACAAAAGCAGGGTGAGCACCGTAAATTTTTAGCTGGTTTAAAGAAAAAAGCACCCAAGGATCTAGATAAAATTGTGCAACAGATCCATCAAGAGGTTTTTGAGGAGATTGACTGCACTGCCTGTGCCAACTGTTGCAAGAGTTTGGGGCCACTCTTTACGGAGGCGGACATTACCCGTATCGCCAAGCATTTTCGGATGAAGCTACCTGTCTTTGAAGACCTCTATCTCAAGGTAGATGAGGATGGGGACAAGGTTTTTCAAACCATGCCTTGTCCATTTTTAGGGGAGGATAACCTGTGCAGTATTTACAATGTTCGCCCCAAGGCCTGTCGAGAATTTCCCCATACAGACCGCAAAAAAATCTACCAAATCAACCATTTGACCATCAAAAATACCCTGACCTGCCCTGCTGCTTATCTCTTTGTGGAGAAATTGAAGGAGCGGTTGTGAGAAGAAAATCCCCATTCTTTACAAACATTATAAATTAAAATAATACAATAAATGGGTTAAAAGTTCTTGAAATCGCTTGGTTTCAAGGGCTTTTATAGTGGATTGAAGAAGGAATAGGACAAGGCAGGGAGCTACAAATAGAACTGGTGTTCATCAAAATGGCTTAACGATGTCCTAAACTTTATTCAAGTCACTATAAATAGTGATAGAATGACGAGTGCATCCATTCGAGTAGAAAATACGACCAAAATTTGATACAATAGGCCTATACTCGTCATAAGAATAGCCTTCGTGTTGGAGAGTAATACTTGTCAAAAATCAAAATCTGACGTCGTTATCCTTGCGGTTTTTAGGACATAAGCTGCGCTCGTTCTATTTCTAACCTTCCACAATTCTCAATTGCAAGGGGGTGAGCTACGCTCGTTCTATTTCCAGCCTTCCACAATTCTCAATTGTGGAAGCTAGTTAGATTTTGATAGAGTATAAGAAAGAAATAGATAAAGGGGAAGAATAGATGAAAAAAGTTTCCAAAGGAGTAACATTTGGTTTTTGTGTAGTAGTGCTTTTAGGCCTGGGTGCTTGTTCGCAGGCACAAAAAACAGCAGAATCACCAGTTACCAAAGAAACAACCGCAAACAGTTCGCAGCAAGAAATGCCACAATGGACAGCGACCTATACAAACTTAGCTAGTCAGACTAGTGTCGAAGATGTGCAGGCCTTGTTATCGACTCATTTGGATAAGGACAGCGTGGACGCTTTCTTTAAGCTTGTGAATGAGTATAACGAAATTGCTACTGCTGCAGGTTTACAAGGTGATTTTGCTCCTTTTAGTAAAACGGGGTATGACGTTGAAAAGATCAGCAACCTATGGACCGCAAAGCACAGTGATTTTGTGGGAACCAACTGTCGGATCAATAGCTATGTGCTGTTGAAAAACAAGATGGACATTCCGCCAATTGAAAAAGATGATGCGTTACTGTTTATAGACAATGATGCGATTGAAAGCGGAAAGCTATTTGACACAGAAGATAAAGAAGCCTTTAATCGATTGTTCTCAAGAGTGAAGACAGAATCAACGACGGATGTAAAGATTCATGCGAAAAAAATGGAAAACTTCCTTTCACAATTCAAGTTTGACGACAAGGCAAGAATGCTTTCTGTCGTTTTGCATGATAACTTGGATGGAGAAGCACTCTTTATTGGCCATGTCGGTGTGTTGGTACCAACAGATGCGGGCTTCTTATTTGTAGAAAAGCTATCCTTTGAGGAGCCATATCAAGCGATTAAATTCGAGACAAAGGAAGATTGCTACCAGTATCTATTGACAAAATATGCAGATTATACTGGAGAAGGATTGGCAAAACCGTTTATTATGGACAACAACAAATGGGTACAGTAGTGGATCACTATTTTAAATAGCACTAGTCAAGAGTGGTCAGGAAATCACCATTTGATTTTCTCATCACTCTTTATTTTTTGAAGAAATGTATGCTAGAAAGTGGCTGATGTATGTATACCTAGAGCGAGGCAGCTATTTATAAAATAGGAAATTTTCTTTGTGTAATGTGGTATAATGATACTTGAATCGAATCGTTTTAGTGTGCACCCCCTAGAAAGGAAAATATCTAAATTGTATTATAAATTTCTACTATTTGAAATCAGTAGAAGTTAATTGATACAATAGAATGGTTTAAAACCCTTGAAATCGCTTGGTTTCAAGGGTTTTTCTTATGAATTTTAAACTTGTTTTATCTATTTTGCTTAGTAATAAATAATGAGCAATGTAGACCTAATGTAACGTAATAGGTAATCGTTTAGATAGTTTCAAATCGTTAAAGAGTTCAAAATAACTTGACAATAGAATTATCTTGAGTTATTAATAGACACACAAATTTTGGGCTACCTTTTTAACTAGCTAACCCCTTTATTAAATTTTTGAAATATAGTATACTTAAGTAAACAATAGTAAACAAGGAGTTGGCATTATGGCAACAATTCAAGATATTGCTGATGAAGTTGGTATTTCAAAGGCAGCTGTTTCTAGAATTTTAAATAAAAAAGGTTCTTTTTCAAAAGATACTATACAAAAGGTACATCAGACAGCCAAAGAACTAGGTTATACACTTCCTGCTGAATTACAAGCATTTGAAGAGCTAGACTTTAAGATTATTGCAGCAGTACTACCTCTTTCGAATATTACTTATTATAGTATTTTAGCGTCTTATCTTGAAGCTGCAGCATACAGTTATGGCTATAGTTTGATGATTTGCAGCTCACTATTTGATAGCGAAAAAGAAGAAGCTTTATTGAATCATTTGAAGGAACGAAAAATAAATGGAATTATTTATGGTAGTTTTACCAGTGATGTCGTTATTGATGATTTCCTTCCTGTAGTAACAATCGGTCATCAATTAAGTGAAAAAATTCCAGTTGTAAGGTCAGATAATTACATGGCTGGTGTCCTCGCTGCTAAACATTTATTCGGTAAAGGCTGTAGAAGACTATTATATATATCTGGTTATCAAGTAGGTAAACATAAAGATGAGCGTTATAGGGGATTTAAGGAAACAGCGAACCACCTTGGTTTAAAGGTGGTGGATTATTTCACGGGTGTAAATGAAAAGAAAAAAAATATACCAGGTGTAATATCACAAATGTTCATTGAAAACCCAGAAGCAGATGGTTTATTCGCTGAATCTTATTCCTTGTCTACAAAATGTTTACAGGTAGCTTCTGATTTAGGAATTAACGTACCCTCTGATTTGAAAATTATAGGATATGGCAATGATAATTTAAGTGATTATACTTTTCCAAAACTTTCTTTCATAAAAGAAAATACAGAACAAATTGCTCAAATAGCTATCTCTCAATTGGTTGAATTAATTGAAGGAGAAAAAAGTAAATCTGAGTTAGAGAGCCTCGTCCCTGTATCAATAGAGCAACATAGTACAACATAGGACTCCTAAATCAAAGGGGTCTTTTAAAAAAAGAATCGGTAAACTTGTTGACTTTCTTAGTAAAAAGGTTTATTATGGAAATGTAAACGATAACAATTTTAAAAAGGAGAAAAGTTATGGCTAATAAAGATTATAATGAATTAGCTAAACAGGTTATTGAAGCAGTTGGCGGAAAAAACAATATTAAGCACGTCTTACATTGTGCTACACGACTTAGATTTAACTTTTATGATAATCGCATTGATATTGAAAAAGTTAAAGCAATTTCTGGTGTTCTCGGTGCAATGAAGGTTGGAGAACAATTTCAAGTTATCATAGGTACAGATGTTGAAAAAGTTTTTGATGAAGTTTTTAGAGAGTTAAAATTAGAAAATCATAATAAAGATGATTACTATGTGGATGAAAATTTAGATAGAAAAATGACTTTAAAATCTATTGGCAATGGAATCCTTGATGCAATCTCTGGAACTATGGGACCAGTCATTCCAGCGATTGTAGCTTGTGCGTTCTTTAAAATGGTAGCCGCAATTTTAGGACCAGATATGTTAAAGGTCCTAGCAACTGATAGTAATGCATATACAATTCTTTCCTTTGTTGGTGATGCAGGATTTTATTTTTTTCCAGTGATTGTTGGTTATACAGCTGCTAAGAAGTTTAATGTTACTCCTGTTCTTGGTATCTTGATGGGTACAGTACTTATTCACCCAACTCTAATTGGTATTGTTACGGAGGGTAAACCATTTGATGTATTTGGAATACCAATGTACCTATCACATTATTCAAGCACTATCCTCCCGGCAATCCTTTCAGTTTGGGCGATGGGGTATGTGGAACGTTTCTTTAATTCATATGTTCCTCAATCTGTTCGTAGTGTATTTGCGCCAGCTTTCACATTACTTGTAATGGTGCCAATTTCTCTTTGCTTACTTGCCCCAGCAGGTGCTTTTATTGGTAATTATGTTGTACAAGGATTGTTGGCTCTCGATGGTCTTGTAGGTTTCCTTGGAATTGCGATTATTGCAGCTTTGTACCCAATTTTGGTCATGACTGGTATGCACATGGTATTGATTGTGACACTCTTCCAGATTTTTGCTACTCAGGGCTGGGATGGATTTGCTGCCCCTGCATTGTGTTATGCAAGTTTCTCAGTAATGGGTGTTGGTATAGGTGCTTTCTTCCGTTTGAAAGATAAAGATGAAAAATCACTAGCTGCTGGTTATGCTTTGACTGCGTTAATTGCTGGCACTTCTGAACCAACTATTTATGGCATTTGTACTAAATATAAGAAACCTTTTTATGGCTTAATGGCAGGTGGTTTTGTTGGCGGACTGTATGGAGGTCTTACTAAGGTAATCTCTGCAACATTAGTACCGTCTTCAAGTGTTACAGCACTCTTTTCTTTTCTAGGCCGCTCAACCTCTAACATTGTTAATGGAACAATAGCATCTATTATTGCACTTGTAGTCGCTGCTCTTGTGACCTATTTCTTTGGATTTGATAAAGAAGAACCAGCAGTAAGAGGTTAGTGTAATGCTTCATGACAAGGTATATTTAAATACGAATAAAACGGCTTTTGTAGAAGTGTATTCACTTGATTCGGATATTTCATATAAAGTTCACAAAAAGCGACCAGCTATGATTATTTGCCCAGGAGGTGCCTACCTTATTTCAGCAATTAAAGAAGGAGAAGCAGTCGCCTCTCAATTTCTTTCACAGGGGTATTCTTGCTTTGTGCTGAGATATTCAACTTTCTTAAAAGATAGAGAAAGTCTAAGTAGTGAATGTCCTAATATTGATGAGAGAGCCCATTATCCACATCAAATTTTACAGTTACTAGAAACAATACATTTGATTCATGAGAATGCAGATGAATGGAACATCGATACGGATGTTATCTTTGCGACAGGTTTCTCAGCAGGAGCGCATATTGTTGGTACTGTCGCAACGAGGTGGAACGACCCCTATTTTACCGAGAAACTAACTTTTATACCTAACGGTAATGAATTAAAATTGGCAGGATGTGTTTTAGGTTATCCAATGCTTGAAGGTCCATTATTAGAGCATCCAAATGTTGAATTACGAGCCCAATCTAAATTGATGGAGTTATGTTTGTATGGACATACAGATCCTACGATTAGTGAAAAGGAAGGAATTGAGCTTATACGGTTTATTTCCGCAGACACCTCGCCAATTTTTGCTTGGCATACGACTGGTGATGAGGTGACATCTGCAAGACTGACGACAGATTTTATTTCAGAAGTACAAAAATATGATATTGACGCTGAATATCATCTCTTCAGTGGTGGTCAACATGGATTGTCCCTTAGTAATAAATTATACGCTAAAAATGACTCAGAGATTAACAGTCGCATTGGATTATGGCTTCCATTAGTCTACAACTGGCTTGATTATATTAGAGAGGAACTCGATTAATATGTTGAAAGAAGATCTGACAATTTTTGAATATCGAATGGAGAAGGAAATCAAATATGCTGATATGATAAAACATGAGAGACTGACTGGCAAATCAGAAAAAATTTCATATTTTACAAAAGAAGCTGGTTATGTAGATGGGTACATTTACAGACCTTCTAATTATACTGGAGCAGCCACTCTTCCCATTATCTTTAATTTTCATGGAGGTGGAATGGTATTAGGCTATTGTGAGCAGGATGGGAAATACTGTCAGTATCTTGCTGATGAAGTTGGAGCGGCAGTCATAAATGTTGATTATCCTGTCGCACCAGAATATAAGTATCCATTACCAATTGTATCCAGCTTTAGTTTTCTGAAGCAAGTTGTGGCTAACTCATTCAAGTACAATTTGGATTACAACTCAGTATCAGTGATGGGACATAGTGCCGGTGGTTATATTTCTGCAGCACTAGCTATTCTAGCCTCAAAAGATGAATCAATTGATTTTAAATGCATGATTGTTGACTATGCTGTCTTACGTCAGGATAAGAATCCAGAATTCCGAAAGACGATTGATCCGAACAAGGCAATACCAGTATCACGAATGCAACAGTATTATAATTGGTACTTTGGACCAGATGCAGATCCGTCAGATTGGTTAGCAAGCCCTTGTAATGCTCCTGGTGAGATATTTCCGTCTACGTTTGTTATTATTGCGGAATATGATGCACTAGCTGAAGAAGAGGAAGAATTTTATAATAATCTATTGAATGCAGGGATTAAAGTCAAAAAAAAAGTTTATCTAGATTGCATGCATGGTTTTACACATGATTGTTTCAATGAATTTAATCAGAAACAATCTAGGATTGCTTGGAAAGATATGGTAGAATTTTTAAAAAGTTCAATCAAATCATAGAAGTTATTGAGAATACTAGAACGATTCAAGACCAGACAAGCTACCAAATCACCTATAATCAATTGGCTAGTCAGTATGAGGAGAAAAAAGCCGAACTTGAACGACTAAAAGGTGAGAAAGCGGATAAACAAAAACGAGCAGTAAAGGTCAAGGATGTCATTGACACTTTACTCATCAGCAATGTCTTCTTACAGCTTTTGACGAAAAACTTTGGAATACCATGGTTGAACAAGTCATTATTACCAAAGAGAAATCAGCTATTTTTACCTTCAAGAGTGGTCAGGAAATTATCATTTGATTTCCTCATCACTCTTTATTTTTTGAAAAAATGAAAGCTAGAAAATGGCTGATGTATGTATACCTAAGGCGGATTATCTATTTATAAAATAGGTAATTTTCTTTGTGTAATGTGGTATAATTGAACTAATATAAAATAAAAAGGGGGGATTAGAATTGGCTACTGTTGTAAAAATAAAAATTGAAGATGTGTCAGAATTGCGAAAAAAACTGGATAGTTTATACGATAACTCATCACAGAAAGAAATTGCTCAATGGTCATTAAAGATTGCACAACGTGTACTAGAGAAATATGCTCCTTCTTACGTAACGAATCAAATTATATTAGATGGATTTAGTATGAATCGTAACTGGCAACAGGACATCAATATAAAGATGTATGATGTCAGACAAGCAGGATTTGCTATTCATAGGCTTGCAAAAGCCCAAGAAAGTGAAATAATTCGTACAGCTTTGCGAGTAGTTGGTCAAGCCTGTGCATCTGCACATATGAAAGAACATGGAATGGTCGCATCTGATTATGCTATAAAATGTTGTAACATAGTCTATCCAAACGATCAAGAGACCGTTAAGAGAGAACGGATATGGCAAATTAAAGAGTTAAAAAATATATGCGATAAGACTTTAATATCTTAATCAATTCGTTCTATTATGCACACCCTTTGGATCTCTTGCACACCCCTAGAAAGGAAAATATCTAAATTGTATTATAAATTTCTACTATTTGACCTTGACCATACCTTGTTGGATTTTGCAGCAGGGGAGGAAGTGGCCTTAACCCAGTTTTTAGAAGCTATGGAAGTAACAGATATGGTGACCTTTAAAGCCTATTATAAACCGATGAATCAGGCTATGTGGAAGGATCTGGAGCAGGGGAAAATCAGCAAACCAGATCTTATCAATACGCGCTTTGCGCGTGCTTTTGCCCATTTTGGCCGTGAGGTAGATGGCCGAGAAATGGCACTCCTTTACCAAGAGTATATCAGTCAGCAGGGGCAGACCTTTGAGGGAGCTGTTGAGTTGCTCCAGCAGCTGAAAGAGCTGGGCTATGAGCTGTACGGCGCGACTAATGGTGTGACCTACATTCAGGAAAATCGGCTTGCAAATTCACCGATTCAGCCCTTTTTCAAGAAAATTTTTATCTCTGAGCAAATGGGGACCAAAAAGCCTGAGGCTCTCTTTTATAAACAAATAGCAGAGCAGATTACAGGTTTTACAAAAGAAAGAGCCTTGATGATTGGAGATAGTTTGACAGCAGATGTTCAGGGTGGCAACAATGCAGGAATTGATACCGTCTGGTACAATCCAGAAGTGCTAGATAATCTTACCAATGCCCAGCCGACCTATCAAGTTAAAAATTACCAAGAGTTGCTAGCTTTATTGCAGGAAAAGAAAGCATAGGAGTTAAAAATGGAAGATAAATCCCTACATGAAATTCGTGTTTTTGAAAATTTTGAAATGGTATCATCTGAAAAAGGTCATGTGGTTGTGACGACCGAAGTAGTGGAAAAGTCCTTGAATTACTACGGCTTTGCCCACGGTGGCTACCTCTTTACCCTTTGTGATCAGATTAGTGGCTTGGTTGCGATTTCGACAGGGGCTGACGCTGTTACGCTTCAATCCAGCATCAATTATCTCAAGTCAGGTAAACTAGGAGATACCCTTGTCATTGATGGTAGATGTGTTCATGACGGCAGGACCACCAAGGTGGTCGATGTGACCGTGACCAATCAAAAGCAGGAAGAAATCGTCAAAGCAACCTTTACCATGTTTGTTACAGGTGAGCATGAACATTCAGTTAAAAAATAGAGAGAAAGCGGGTATTTTTATGAAAATACGGTCTGTTTTATTTGGTCTTTCGATACTTGCCTTAGTTGCTTGTGGTCAAGCAAAGGAGAAGCACGCAGACGAGACAAGCACTGCTTCTTCGTCCCAAGTCTTGAGTGAGAGCAGCGCATCATCTAGTGAGGTAGCTCAACAAGAAACACCAGCACCAGCGAATTCAGAGGAGAAAAAGGCTGATTTCAACGGTACTTATTATAGCGTTCAGGGCAAATATGGCGAGGTTATCATTGTCAATAAAAAACATCCCCTCTCAAGCGACTATGCACCGGGAGAAAATCCTGAAGCCGTGTCTGCCTTTCGTGAGATTGTAGCCAAGATGCACTCACTGGGTTACGATGTCTCAACGACCAACTACAGCGGTTTTCGCTCCTACGAGACCCAGGCGAACCTCTACCAATCCTATGTCGCAAATGACGGAAAGGAAAATGCAGATCGTTATTCCGCAAGAGCAGGCTACAGCGAGCACCAAACAGGCTTAGCCTACGATATTTTAGACAGTAGTGGGGCTCTTCTAACAGAGCCTAGTGCGACCAAATGGCTGGCAGAACATGCCCATGAGTACGGCTTCATCGTCCGCTATTTAGCAGGCAAGGAGGACAGCACAGGTTACATGGCTGAATCCTGGCACATCCGCTATATCGGCAAAGAAGCCGACGACATCTACCAGTCCGGTCAAACGTTGGAAGAATACTTCGGCGTGCCGGGTGGAGGATATGAAAATTAAGGAGTTTATGCTCCTTTTTTGTTTTTAGAGGCCTAGGGAAAAATAGCGGAGATGATAATCAACAAAAAAAGTAGGCTAGTCCTGCTTTTTTTGTTACAATAAGAGTAATGAACGATTTGATAAGACACAAACTAGAATTACTTCCAGATAGCCCGGGGTGTTATCTACATAAGAATCAATACGGTAAGATTATCTACGTTGGTAAGGCGAAAAATCTGCGCAATCGTGTTCGCTCTTATTTTCGTGGGAGCCATGATACCAAGACAACGGCCTTGGTATCAGAAATTGCGGATTTCGAGTTTATCGTAACCGAGTCCAATATCGAAGCCCTGCTCTTAGAAATCAATCTGATTCAGGAAAACAAGCCACGTTACAATATCATGCTCAAGGACGATAAGTCTTATCCCTTTATCAAGATTAGTAATGAGCGACATCCAAGACTGATGATTACCCGTCAGGTTCGTAAGGACGGTGGGCAGTATTTTGGTCCTTATCCAGATGTAGGAGCTGCTAATCAAACCTTGAAGCTTCTTGAGCGCCTATATCCATTTCGAAAATGCAAGTTGCCAGAAAACAAATACTGTCTGTATTACCACTTGGGTCAATGTTTGGCACATGGTGAGCACCTGCCTAGTCGAGAGGATTATGCCCAAATGGCAACCGAAGTCAGCCAATTTTTGACAGGCCATGATGACAAGATAGTTCACCAGCTTCAGGAAAAAATGCAGGTTGCAGCAGACAATTGGGAATTTGAAAAAGCTGCCGAATACCGTGATATTCTCCAGTCTATTTCAACTTTACGCACCAAGCAGCGGGTCATGGCCAAGGATTTACAGGACAGAGATGTGTTTGGCTATTATGTGGAAAAAGGTTGGATGTGTGTACAGGTCTTTTTTGTCCGTCAAGGAAAACTGATTGAGCGCAATGTTAACCTCTTTCCGTATTACAATGAGGCTGAAGAGGATTTCTTGACCTATCTGGGGCAATTCTATCGAAATCAACAGCATTTAATTCCAAAAGAAGTACTGATTCCACAGGATATTGATGAAGAAGCAGTTAAAAGTCTTGTTGCTGCTAAGATTGTCAAACCTCAGCGTGGAGAGAAGAAACAGCTTCTCCAACTTGCGACTAAGAATGCGCGTGTCAGCTTGCAGCAGAAATTTAATCTCCTAGAAAAAAATCTGGAAAAAACGCAAGGCGCAATTGAGAACATTGGCCAGTTGCTCGGTATACCGACACCTGTTCGTATCGAGGCATTTGATAATTCCAATATCATGGGAACCAGTCCAGTTTCTGCCATGGTCGTTTTTGAAAATGGTGTTCCCAATAAAAAAGAATACCGTAAGTACAAAATCAAAACGGTCGAAGGACCAGACGATTATGCTTCCATGCGAGAAGTGCTCTATCGCCGTTATAGTCGTGTCCAAAAAGAGGGCTTAACACCGCCAGATTTGATTATTATTGATGGTGGTCAAGGTCAGGTCAATGTGGCAAAAGAAGTCATTGAACAAGAACTTGGTCTGAGTATTCCGATTGCTGGGTTGCAAAAAAATGATAAGCACCAGACACACGAGATGCTTTTTGGGAATCCTTTACAGGTTATTCCCCTTTCTCGGAATTCACAGGAATTTTTCCTCTTGCAACGGATTCAAGATGAGGTACACCGTTTTGCTATCACCTTCCATAGGCAGGTTCGGTCAAAGAATTCCTTCTCATCCAAACTGGATAACATTGAAGGACTTGGACCAAAGCGTAAACAAACTCTATTGAAACACTTTAAATCCTTGACAAAAATTCAAGAAGCTAGTTTGCAGGAGATTGCTGAAGCAGGTGTTCCTTATAAAGTAGCCCAAGCGGTAAAAGAAAAGCTAAATGAGCAAGATCAGCGTTGAAATAATCAGCTTTTCATGATAAAATGAGTGGAAAGATGTATAGAATATTCATATGTAAAAGGAGACAATAATGGCATTTGGAGAGGAAAAACACAAGAAAAATACATTTGAAAAAATCACCCTGATCATCGTAGTAGTGATGGTTTTGGCAACACTAGCTGGACTGATTTTACCAGCAATTAGTGCCATTAGGTAATCTGCGGGGCTAGGAGGACTCAATCCTTTAGCCCTTATTTTATGAAGCAGCAAGAGGAAGAAATAGGTAAGAAAATGAGTATGTTTTTAGATACAGCCAAGATTAAGGTTAAGGCTGGTAAGGGCGGAGATGGTATGGTAGCCTTTCGCCGTGAAAAATATGTCCCAAATGGTGGCCCGTGGGGCGGAGATGGCGGCCGTGGTGGTAACGTTGTTTTTGTGGTTGACGAAGGATTGCGAACCCTTATGGATTTCCGCTATAATCGCCAATTTAAGGCTGATTCTGGTGAAAAAGGCATGACCAAGGGGATGCATGGTCGTGGGGCAGAAGATCTACTCGTTCGCGTACCACAGGGAACGACTGTTCGAGATGCGGAAACGGGCAAGGTCATTACAGACTTGGTAGAACATGGTCAAGAGTTTATCGTAGCTCATGGCGGTCGAGGTGGTCGCGGCAATATTCGCTTTGCAACACCTAAAAATCCTGCGCCCGAAATCTCTGAAAATGGTGAACCAGGAGAAGAACGCCAGCTTGAATTAGAATTAAAAGTCTTAGCTGATGTAGGTTTGGTCGGTTTTCCGTCTGTTGGAAAATCTACTTTACTCAGCGTGATTACTGCAGCAAAACCTAAAATTGGTGCCTACCATTTTACAACCATTGTTCCAAATCTAGGCATGGTCCGTACCAAATCAGGTGAATCTTTTGCAGTAGCTGATTTACCGGGCTTGATTGAGGGAGCGAGCCAAGGTGTGGGACTGGGAACTCAGTTCCTCCGCCATATCGAACGCACACGAGTCATCCTGCACGTTCTTGATATGTCAGCTAGTGAGGGACGCGATCCATATGAAGATTATCTTGCCATCAACCACGAGCTTGAGACCTATAATCTTCGCCTTATGGAACGTCCACAGATTATCGTAGCCAACAAAATGGATATGCCAGATTCGGAAGAAAACTTGAAGGTATTCAAGCAAAAATTAGCAGCTAACTATGATGAGTTTGATGAACTGCCTCAAATTTTTCCGATTTCTGGGCTAGCACATCAAGGTCTAGAAAATCTGTTAGAAGCAACGGCTGAATTGCTTGATAAGACTCCAGAATTCCTTTTATATGACGAAACAGACTTTGAAGCAGAAGAAGCCTACTATGGCTTTAATCCAGACGAACCAGAATTTGACATTAGCCGTGCGGACGATGCTAGCTGGATTCTATCTGGTGAGAAACTGGAAAGACTCTTTACAATGACTAACTTTGATCGTGATGAGTCTGTCATGAAGTTTGCTCGCCAATTGCGTGGTATGGGAGTCGATGAAGCTCTCCGTGCTCGTGGTGCTAAGGATGGCGATATTGTCCGAATCGGCACATTTGAGTTTGAGTTTGTGGATTAATGTTGGAAGCACATCTAAGTCAATGACTTGATGTGCTACGGTAGCCACTATGGTGGTCTACCTACCAACCTTACTAACTTTGTCCAACCAGTAATATCGACTGGTTGGACTACGTGTCGTAACGAATGGATGCTATCTAATGAGTGGATGGCAAATCTTATGGGACTTTGCCTAATCCCCTTACTAGCTCGGAACGGCATTAATATCGAATGCCGTTCCTCACGTCGTAACGCTTGCGGATCAATCGTATTTATCTGTACTCGTCCGTAATACCGACTGGTTGGACTACGTGTCGTAACGAATGGCTGCTCTCTAATGAGCAGACAGCAAATCCTATGGGACTTTGCCTAACCCCCTTACTAGCTCCAAAGGTTTGGGGAACCTTTGGAGGTTGGAGATAAGACTAACGTAGTTAGTGGCATTACTAGATTAATATCGAATGACTTTCTGAACGTCGTGACAGATAGGGGTGGTCTCACGTCCTATTGCTTTTTTACAGTGGTCTGGCTATCAGGCTTACGAACTTGGTGTCGTCACCGATGGTGGTGATAGAGTGTGGAAATGAAATTTATGAACTCATTGGAAGCTGAAAAATGGAGGTTTTATTATGGGTGACAAACCAATATCCTATAAGGATAAGGATGGAAATTTTGTTTCAGCGGCAGATATTTGGAATGCTGAAAAGCTAGAGGAACTCTTTAATAAACTCAATCCAAATCGCAAATTTCGCTTAGAGCGTGAAAAATTGAAACAAGAAAAGCAGGACTAAAAGCTGGGAAATTCCCAGCTTTTTGCATTCCAATTATAGGTTGTCCTTGCGGATCTCTGTCAAACCATTTTTATCTAGTTGATAGATCTTATCACAAACTTCTTTGAGAAAGGTTCGGTTGTGGGATATGGTGAGGATTGCTCCAGGGAACTCGGCAAAGAGCTGTCTGACTTGAGGTTGTGAAGCCGGTGAAAAATTCCGCGTTGGCTCATCGAGTAACAAGACTGGACTAGCCTCCAAGACCATTTTTAGTAGCAATAGCTTCGCCTGTTGACCACCAGATAGAGAGGAAATGGGATGGCGAGCCTCTTCTCGAGTAAATTGCAGACTAGCTAGATGAGAGAGAAACCGTTCCTCCTCTTTTTTATCAGGAGAAGACGTCAAAAATTGGAGCGGAGACAAGCTCATATCTAGCAGGTCTGGATAATTTTGGGGCATATAGCCAATCGAATAACTAGCCTGTTTTTTTAACATACGATAGATTTGTTTGAGGAGACTCGATTTTCCAGCTCCATTGTTTCCGATGATTCCGATTTTTTCTTGGGCATAAAAGCGGAAATCCACACTCGGAATTAAGATAGTCTGTCCTACTTGAAGAGAATAGTCAACTAGTTCGATAATGGGTTTGTGGGCGGGCAAGGTCTCTATCTCGCTAAAATATAAGTGAATGTGATCTTCCTGAGTCGGAATCTCTGCCATAGTAGCTGCTTCTTTTTCATAGCGTTTTTCTTGAGCAAGAACAGCTTTCATCTTTTTGGCAGCCAGTCGTCCTGCGGTCGCATCATGGGTATTTCTGACAGTGTGTTCGACACTTTGGTGAATGCGGTGGTGGCGCTCCAGTTTCTTTTGATGTTCCAAACGTTCGTTGCGTGCTTGCTTTAGCTGACGCTGAAACTGGTCTTCTCGCTCTTGGGCGTAGCTAGCGTAATTTAGCGTTTGAACGCTTGTCCGTGCTACTTGGCGTTTTTTGATGCGTTCCAAATGAACGATTTTGGTGGCAGTTTGACTCAAAAAAGCCTCATCATGGGAAACAAAGACGACCGTTTTTGGTGTGTGGCAAATGAAGTGTTCCAGCCACTTGAGAGTGGACAAGTCCAAATCGTTGGACGGCTCATCGAGAAAGAGCATATCTGTTTCTTTGGCTAATTCTTTGATGAACTGGATTTTTAATTTTTCCCCACCAGACAGGTCTGAAAGCAGTTGCGTATCTGCGAAACGATCGCTGTCAAACTGTAATTCCTTAGCATTGCGGTAGAGAGCCGCATAGTCCAGCTCGATATCACTCGGCCCCAAAAAATAGTCATTTAGAGATAGCCTTTCCAGTTCCTGTGGCAGCTGTTGAGGGATATAGCTGTATGGCCCAAAATCCCGCTGGCTTTGTCCACTAAACTGGATGTATGAACTGACCGATGCAGGATTCATCATCCATTTGAGAAGACTGGATTTGCCATTGCCCTCTTCACCAATCAATGCGACCTTGTCTCCCTTATTCACCACTAGAGACAGATCAGAGACCAAGGCAGTCAAATCTTTTTCATGAGTCATAGTTAAGTGTGTAATCTGTAGCATAAAACCTCCATACAAAAAGAGCCCTACTTTCCAGTAGGACTGTTTCTATCAAGAATTTTCTATGGAACTTAACTAGCTATTATTTTTGGTTTTGATTAGAATAAAAACAGCCCAAAAGCCCACACAAAAAGGAGATACAAACAACTTGTAGCCTACTGGTAAAGTATTGTAGCACGCAAAAGAATGCAGTAAAACTGCCCCTTTACGCCTTCCCAACTTTAACAAATAGACTTAGTTGTTCATTCTCCTCTTACCTCCGAGTATTGTTGGTTTTATCCTATCATAGAAATAGGGGGCTGTCAACTTAGAACCTGTATTGATAAGCTCCCTATTAGGGGTGCTGAGCTGTGAATATAGGTTCTTACTTTTTCAAATTCTTTATCCCAAAGAGGGAATCTTCTTGCGGGTCTGTCGCCTCTTTGACCATTCGGCGATAGCTCATTAGCGTAGAAATCATGGCCATTGGATAGAGCCAGAGACTAGATGTCTGATAACTCCGTACATACATCAGTTCTTCTGCGGAATTGGCTAGCTGATTGAGTTTTTCAAATATCAGCGCATAGTAGCCAAAGAGGAGGAGATGGATTGTAAGTAAACAGAAGAAAAGGTGCCAGATTGACCATTTCCAGCGTGGGTAGAAGAGGAAACCTAGGAGTGCTACTAAAAATGTGATGACCAAGCCACCTCTTAACCAGTAGAAAATCTCTTGATTGATAGGAAAATAGTCGCGCAAGCGGGAAATATGGAAATAGCAGTTCAATTGATAGGTGAACAGAAAAAATTCCCCTGGAAGAAATAGTTTCCGCATGGTCAGACCTCCTTGTATTTCTAGCTTTAGCATACTCTTTTTGGCAGGAAAAATCAAGCTACTTTACTAGCCTAGATTGTCGCTAAATTGTCTGGGATACCTTCTCTGAAAACCCGCTAGTCTTAGATGGTCAAGCGCGCCAATTTTTGGTATAATAAGATAGAATATACCCTAAAGGATGAGATATGAACTTAGAAGATTTAAAGAAACGTCAGGAGAAGATTCGCAACTTCTCGATTATAGCCCATATTGACCATGGGAAGTCTACCTTGGCAGACCGTATTTTGGAAAAGACAGAGACTGTATCCAGCCGTGAAATGCAGGCCCAGTTGCTGGATAGCATGGATTTGGAGCGCGAGCGTGGTATTACCATTAAGCTCAATGCCATTGAGTTGAACTATACTGCAAAAGACGGAGAAACCTACATTTTTCACTTGATTGACACCCCGGGGCACGTCGATTTTACCTATGAAGTATCGCGGTCGCTAGCTGCCTGTGAAGGTGCGATTTTGGTCGTTGATGCGGCGCAGGGAATCGAAGCTCAAACGCTTGCGAATGTCTATCTAGCCCTTGATAATGATTTGGAAATCCTACCGATTATCAACAAGATTGACTTGCCAGCAGCAGATCCAGAACGGGTTCGTCAAGAAATCGAAGATGTGATTGGTCTGGATGCGAGTGAAGCGGTGCCGACTTCTGCTAAGGCTGGAATCGGAATTGAAGAGATTTTAGAGCAAATTGTAGAAAAAGTTCCTGCCCCAGCAGGAGATGTGACAGCGCCACTCAAGGCCTTGATTTTTGATTCTGTTTATGATGCCTACCGTGGGGTTATCCTGCAAGTGCGGGTCATGGACGGTGTAGTCAAGCCTGGTGACACCATTCAAATGATGAGTAACGGCAAGACTTTTGATGTGACAGAGGTCGGAATTTTCACCCCGAAAGCCGTTGGACGGGATTACCTAGCAACCGGTGATGTTGGCTATATTGCAGCCTCTATCAAGACCGTTGCGGACACTCGTGTCGGAGATACGGTGACTTTAGCAACCAATCCAGCGGATGCCCCACTTGAAGGCTACAAGCAGATGAATCCAATGGTCTTTGCAGGGATTTATCCGATTGATTCTAATAAGTACAATGACCTGCGTGAGGCACTTGAAAAATTACAGCTCAACGATGCTAGCTTGCAATTTGAACCAGAAACTTCTCAAGCACTCGGATTTGGTTTCCGCTGCGGATTTTTAGGCTTGCTCCACATGGATGTCATTCAAGAGCGGATCGAGCGAGAATTTAATATTGACCTAATTATGACTGCCCCGTCTGTAGTCTATCATGTCAATATGACTGATGGTGAGATGCTTGAAGTATCTAACCCGTCTGAATTTCCAGATCCAACCAAGATTGAGAACATTGAAGAACCTTATGTCAAGGCGCAAATCATGGTACCGCAGGAATATGTCGGATCCGTTATGGAATTGGCACAGCGCAAGCGCGGCGATTTTGTGACCATGGATTATATTGATGACAATCGGGTCAATGTGATTTATCAGATTCCGCTTGCCGAAATTGTCTTTGATTTCTTTGACAAATTGAAATCCTCAACGCGTGGTTATGCAAGTTTTGACTACGAAATTTCAGAATATCGCCCATCGAAATTAGTGAAAATGGACATTCTATTGAATGGCGACAAGGTTGATGCCCTCAGCTTTATCGTCCACAAAGAATTTGCCTATGAACGTGGAAAATTGATTGTCGATAAGCTCAAGAAAATCATCCCACGTCAGCAATTCGAAGTCCCAATCCAAGCCGCTATCGGACAAAAAATCGTAGCCCGTAGTGACATCAAGGCGCTCCGCAAAAACGTCCTAGCTAAATGTTACGGAGGAGACGTCTCACGAAAACGCAAACTCCTCGAAAAACAAAAAGCCGGTAAAAAACGCATGAAAGCCATCGGAAGCGTCGAAGTCCCACAAGAAGCCTTCCTAAGCGTCTTGAGCATGGATGATGAATAATAAATCACCCCAGTGGGATGGTTTATCCCGAGCTTGGAAATAGGAAGGTGAGGTAAGCACGGTGTGCTATTTTATCCTGCGCTAAGAAACCTGAAAGCGCAGTGAGTCCAGTGGGGTGGTTTATCCCGAGCTTGGAAATAGGAAGGTGAGGTAAGCACGGTGTGCTATTTTATCCTGCGCTAAGAAACCTGAAAGCGCAGTGAGTCCAGTGGGATGGTTTATCCCGAGCTTGGAAATAGGAAGGTGAGGTAAGCACGGTGTGTTATTTTATCCCGCGCCAAGAAACAAGAGAGCGCAGTGAGTCAAAAGGACTGGTTTATCCCGAGCTTGGAAATAGGAAGGTGAGGTAAGCACGGTGTGCTATTTTATCCTGCGCTAAGAAACCTGAAAGCGCAGTGAGTCCAGTGGGGTGGTTTATCCCGAGCTTGGAAATAGGAAGGTGAGGTAAGCACGGTGTGTTATTTTATCCTGCGCTAAGAAACCTGAAAGCGCAGTGAGTCCAGTGGGGTGGTTGATTCCTAAGTCTAAAAATTGTAGGAAAATCCTGTTAAAGTAGTCCGAAATTGAAGAGGAGAATAGGATGAAAAAGAAATTAGTTGTAGTAGCAGTTACGTTATTAGCTGTAGTTGCTGTAACTGCCTGTTGAAAAAAGGACTCAACTTCGACCAAAGACAGTCAGCCAAGTCAAACAGAGCTTCGGCAGCCCGTTCGGAGTCTACCAGAAGCTCGATAGCTACTAAAAAAGAGCCAAAAACGGACAGCAAGCAAACGGTTCGGTTCAGATGAGTATGGCTACATTGATATTCCGAAAAGTTGGATTCACTTTAAGGACTTAAATGGCGGTGATGAAATCCAATACACCGATGGGACAGGCTACAATATTGTCACAATGAATGCTCTCACGAAAGAAAAAGCTAATATTGGAGAGGGTGAAGAATGGACAGCTGAGACAATTGCCAATATTATAACTGGGACAAGCCAGAATGAGCTCGTAGCGCTCACCCACAAAAGCATGTAATCTGAAATATTACGTATAAAAAATCCCAATGTGGATAAGATTTGGGGTGCTAAAACAACCGTTTCAGACCAAGATACCTTTCAAGTCAATATCATCATGAAATCAGGCCAATATCTGATTAGCTGGGTCTTTAAATATGGAGATAAAGTGCACTAAATTGCCTTTGAAGGAGAAAAAGAAGTGCTGGCAGATGTCATTGAAGGCATTGAACATACTTGGAGTAAAACGAAAAACATCAGGACATTCGTCCCTGATGTTGTAATAGAGAAAACACCTTTCTGACCAACAGAGAGGCGTTTTTAGTAAACTATACGTTCAATACCTTATCAAGGAAATCCTTCAAACGTGGGTGTTGTGGGTTGTCAAAGATTTGCTCAGGCGTGCCGTCCTCAAGGAACTCACCGCCGTCTGTAAAGATAACGCGGTTGGCAACCTTACGAGCAAATCCCATTTCGTGGGTAACAATCAGCATGGTCATACCTTGCTCGGCCAAGTCTTTCATAACGTTTAGTACATCTCCGACCATTTCAGGATCAAGGGCCGAAGTCGGCTCATCAAAGAGCATAATATCAGGATTCATCGCAAGGGCACGAGCGATTGCGACACGTTGCTTTTGACCACCAGAAAGGCTATCAGGCATAGCGTCACGCTTGTCAGCAAGACCAACTTTTTCAAGTAATTCCATTCCGACTGTTTCAGCCTCTGCTTTGTCCATCAATTTATGCTGAATCGGTGCAAAGGTGATATTGTCTAAGACGGTCATATGTGGGAAGAGATTGAAGTGCTGGAATACCATTCCGACATTGGAGCGGAAGGTATCAAGGTCGGTTTTAGGGTCTGTCAAATCAAACCCATCCACCGTTACCTGGCCGCTTGTAATTGTCTCAAGTAGGTTCATGGTCCGCAAAAAAGTGGACTTACCAGAACCAGATGGCCCGATAATGCAGACTACGTCTCCTTCATAAAATTTAGCAGTAATGCCTTTTAAGACTTCGTTATCGCCATAAGATTTGTGCAAATCATGGACATTGATTTTTAATTGAGCCATTAGTTGCCTCCTTTTTCAAGTTTACGTGCAAGACGTGTTAAGAGTGTAATGACAATCAAGTAGATAATGGCAAGGATTGCATACATACGGAAAGATTGATAGTTCCGAGCGATAATGATTTTACCAGCTTGGAACAATTCGACCAGACCAATCGCTGAGATAATGGTTGTATCTTTCAAGGTGATGACAAATTGGTTAATGAAGTTTGGCAACATCAGCTTAGCTGCTTGTGGCAAGATAATCTTACGCATGGTTGTGGTGTAGGAAATGCCCAAACTGCGAGAAGCTTCCATTTGTCCAACTGGAACAGCCTGAATCCCTCCGCGCACAATTTCGGCGATATAAGCACCAGAGTTGAGGGATAGAGCAATCGTACCTGCGACAAAGTCGTTGATTGGTGATTGCTGACCAGTCATCGATTCAATCAAGTTTGGAATGCCCCAGAAAATGAAAGCAGCGACAATCATCAAAGGAATACCACGAACTACATCGACAAAGATGGATGCGATGACACGAAGTGTCTTAAATGGGCTGACTGCAAACATTCCAAAGATAATTCCGATGATAATTGCAATGGCAAAGGAAAGAAGAGCCAATCCAATCGTAATACCAAGACCTGAAAGAAGTTGACCGTAGTTGTTTTTGAGCAAGCCCCAAATGGTTGATTCATCAATCGTTGAAGTAGAAGCGTTATCTGTATTTTCGTTATTATTGAAATACTTGTTCATGATTTCATCGTATTTACCTGATTGAACCAATTCAGCAAGACCGTTGTTAAACATTTCGATTAACTCTGGATTGCTACCTTTTTTCACAGCAAATCCAAGGCTGCCTGTTGCGATTCCTTCGACCGGTGTTTCAAAATCACGTCCTTGTTGAATCGCATAAAGAAGCACCGCCTCGTCGTCCATTAGGGCATCGATCGAACCAGAATTTAAGCTATCGTACATGGTAGATGCTTCATCAAAGGCTTTTACGCTATAGCCGTACTTACTAGCATTTTCTTCCAAATAACTGTAAGAAGAAGTTCCGTTTTTCGCGCCGACTGTTTTACCTGAAAGATCTTCGTAGCCAGAGATTCCACTGCCTTTTTTGACCGCAAGACGAATGCTTGAGGTGTAGTATGCGTCTGAGAAATCAAAGATTTTCTTGCGGGCATCTGTAATGGTCATTCCTGCAATAACAGCGTCTGCTTGTCCTGCCTGTACCGCATTGAGAGCAGCATCAAAACCAGGATTTTGAATGGTTACTGTGAATCCTTGCTGCTCGGCAATCGCCTTGATCAGCTCGATGTCAATTCCTGTGTATTTTCCGTCTTTGCCTTGGTATTCAAATGGGGCAAATGATGAGTCAGATACGATGGTGTAAGAAGACTTCACTGGAGTAGCAGTCGCTCCAAGCTTTCCTGTTAGGCTGAGGCGAGAGCCGTAGTCTTCTGATGTGCTTGCTTTGTCAGAAGCAGAAGTGCTTCCGAGCCACTTTTTCACGATGTCATCGTAAGTACCATCTTTTTTCATGGCAGAAAGTGCCTTGTTAAAGTCGTCTACCAGATATTCATATTGGCTCCCTTTTTTGACAGAAAAACCAAATGATCCAATCGCTTCACCCTTCATGTTGATTGCCAAGTCTTGCCCTTTTTGAATGGCGTATTGGATAACAGCTTCATCGTCCATCACAGCATCAACTGCGCCAGCAGATAAGCTATTATACATGGTATCACCCGTATCAAAGGTCTTAATGCTGTAGCCGTATTCGCTCTTATGTTGGTCAAGGAAGTTTTGTGCAGCGGTACCATTTTTGACACCGACTGTTTTTCCTTTTAACTGCCCATATTCAGATACGGGATTTTTTTTCGTTGAAGCAATCACGATTTTAGTATCGAAGTAAGGGTCTGAGAACGTAAAGACTTTCTTACGAGCATCCGTAATCGTTGTTCCTGCCATGAGGGCATCAGCTTGACCAGATTGAACAGCATTGACAGCTGCATCAAATCCAGGGAAACTTTGGCTGACAGTCCATTTGGAGCGCTTGGCTACTTCGTTGATGATATCGACATCAAGTCCCTTGTAGACTTGGTCGGAGTCTTTAAACTCAAAAGGTGCATAAGTGGAGTCAAATACAATATCGACAGTATCGTCGGCTTTGACCGGTGAAAATAGGAAGAATAGTGGCAGAAGAACTGCCAATGTAAACCATTTTTTCTTCATTTCAATTCTCCTTCATTTAATATAATGATTAGAAATCCTGTGAAAAATCATTTTCAAACTGTTTTCCCTCTTTGTTTCTAAAACATAATGGATAGTATACCATAAATAGCCTTGATTTGCAAAGGTATATGTTAGAAAATATAACATCAGTATGTTCTCTGTATTTTCCCTATTTAGACTTGAATAGTAGCTGAAAAACCGATACAATAGCAGTAACAAATTAAAAAGGAGAAAAGTATGGAAAAAAAGCGGATGTTTGCTGCTGTAAAGACACTGCCTGATAAAAGGTTAAATTGGTTCTATGCCTTTTGCTTGCCCTTTATCGTTCAATTTGTCTTACTCGTCGGATTTATAGTTGCGGGATTTCTTATGGATGTCCTCCTAGCGTTCCTACCAACTGACGCGATTCAAATGCTATTTTATATTCTAGACCCTGTATTCTTACAATTGCTGAGCTTTGCCGTTCCTTTTGTGATGGTATTAGTATGGGTGCGATTTGTAGAAAAAAGACCAATTGCAGGCCTAGGATTGTATAAAAAAGGTGCCGTTAAGGAGTTGATGAAAGGCTTGGGAGTTGGAATTTTACTAATCAGTGCAGTTGTACTATTGCAATGGCTGACAGGGAGTATTGAATTGGCAGAGACCTATTTTACAGGCTTGAATGTCTTCAATTTCCTTCTCATCTTTCCTTTCTGGTTTCTTCAAAGTGCCACAGAAGAATTATCCACTCGTGGTTGGCTTTTCCCAAGCGTCGTACGTAAAACCACGCTTCCAATTGGACTTGCAGTATCTAGTCTACTTTTTTCCCTTCTCCATATTGGGAATAATGCTATCAGCCTGATTTCTTTGCTGAATATTGCCTTGTTTGGCCTCTTTGCCTGTCTCTACGTCTTAAAAACAGACAATATCTGGGGAGTATCGGCTATTCATGCTGCCTGGAATTGCTTCCAAGGGACTGTGTATGGTGTTAACGTCAGCGGAATCAGCGTTTCATATTCCTTGATGAGATTTGCCCCGACCTCAGCTCCAACCTATCTGTCTGGTGGAGAATTTGGCTCTGAGGGCAGTATCATTGCTTCCGTTATATTAGCGATAGGATGTGCTTACCTAGCTTGGCACTTATATCAAAAAAGAGCTTCATAAGCTCTTTTCGGATTGAAGAAAAAGTCTTTTTGAGATACTTTTCTTAGGTGGTGCGGACGGTAGCGACTTCCTGCGGAGTAAAATAATCCAGTGGATTATTTTAGCCTGAGCCTAGAAACAAAAGAGCGAGGATGATCGATTTAGACAAAATCACGATTGAACCCACTCCCTATTTTACCACAGCAAAAAGTATTTGATAAGGCTCGCTCCGCTCGCGAAAATCGGAAAATCAAATGTTCAGTTAGCAGAACTTTTGAATTTGTTTAAATAAATCTCGGGTTTGTCTACGTTCTGAAAAGAGCTTATGAAGCTCTTTTTTGATAGGCATTTCTCCAAAGAGCTAACAGGCATGATTTATGATAAAATAGGAGGGTGAGGTAACCTATGATTGATAGAAGAACAACAAACAAATTTAAGCTAGTGTCCAAATACCAGCCGTCGGGAGATCAGCCAGAGGCGATTGAGACCCTAGTTGATAATATTGAGGGGGGCGAGAAAGCCCAGATTTTGCTGGGGGCAACAGGAACAGGAAAGACCTATACCATGAGCCAAGTGATTGCTCGGGTCAATAAACCCACCCTTGTTATTGCCCATAACAAGACGCTAGCAGGGCAGCTTTACGGCGAGTTCAAGGAATTTTTCCCTGAAAATGCGGTCGAGTATTTCGTGTCTTACTATGACTACTACCAGCCAGAAGCCTATGTGCCCTCAAGCGATACCTATATCGAAAAGGATAGTTCGGTCAATGATGAAATTGATAAACTTCGCCATTCGGCAACATCAGCCCTTTTAGAGCGCAACGATGTGATTGTTGTAGCCTCTGTCTCGTGTATCTATGGTTTAGGTTCGCCAAAAGAATACGCGGATAGCGTGGTCAGTCTGCGTCCCGGACTTGAAATCTCACGAGATAAACTCCTCAATGATTTAGTCGATATTCAGTTTGAACGCAACGATATTGATTTTCAACGCGGGCGCTTTCGTGTTCGTGGTGATGTGGTAGAAATTTTCCCAGCCAGTCGTGATGAGCATGCCTTTCGGGTGGAATTTTTCGGAGATGAGATCGATAGGATTCGTGAAATCGAGGCTCTGACAGGTCAGGTCTTGGGAGAAGTGGACCACTTGGCGATTTTCCCTGCTACGCACTTTGTGACTAGTGATGATTACATGGAAACAGCCATCAGCAAGATTCAAGCAGAACTTGCTGACCAGCTGGAAGTCTTTGAAAAAGAAGGTAAACTCCTTGAAGCTCAACGCCTCAAACAGCGGACAGAGTATGATATTGAGATGCTACGAGAAATGGGCTACACCAACGGGGTCGAAAATTACTCCCGCCACATGGACGGTCGTAGCGAAGGCGAGCCTCCCTACACTCTGCTTGATTTCTTCCCAGATGATTTTCTGATTATGATTGACGAAAGCCACATGACCATGGGGCAAATCAAGGGCATGTACAACGGAGACCGTTCACGTAAGGAAATGCTGGTTAACTATGGTTTCCGCTTGCCGAGTGCGCTTGATAACCGTCCGCTTCGCCGTGAGGAATTTGAAAGCCATGTACATCAAATTGTCTACGTGTCTGCGACACCAGGTGATTATGAAAATGAACAGACGGATACCATTGTCGAGCAAATCATTCGTCCGACAGGTCTCCTAGACCCTGAAGTCGAAGTCCGCCCAACCATGGGACAAATGGATGATTTACTTGGCGAGATTAACAATCGGGTGGAAAAAGGTGAACGGACCTTCATAACTACATTGACCAAGAAAATGGCAGAAGACTTGACCGACTACCTTAAAGAAATGGGCGTTAAGGTCAAATACATGCATAGCGATATCAAGACTTTGGAGCGGACAGAGATTATTCGGGATTTACGCTTGGGAGTTTTTGATGTCCTCATTGGAATCAACCTCTTGCGCGAGGGAATCGACGTCCCAGAGGTGAGTTTGGTTGCCATTCTTGACGCGGATAAGGAAGGCTTTTTGCGGAACGAACGCGGTCTTATTCAGACCATTGGACGGGCGGCCCGCAATAGTGAAGGACATGTCATTATGTATGCCGATAAGATTACAGACTCCATGCAGCGCGCCATGGACGAGACGTCCCGCCGTCGCCAGATTCAGATGGAACACAACGAAAAACACGGCATTATCCCGCAGACTATTAAAAAAGAAATCCGCGATTTGATTAGCGTGACCAAGGCAGTTCTTCCAGATAAGGAAGAAACGCTCGGTATTGAAAGTCTCAACAAGCAAGAGCGTAAAGACATGATTAAGAAATTAGAAGGTCAAATGCAGGAAGCGGCAGGTCTCCTGGACTTCGAACTCGCAGCACAAATCCGCGATATGATTCTGGAAATCAAAGCGTTGGATTAGAAAAAATCATGGATCTGACCACTCAGATCAGTGGTTTTGAGTAAAGAATAGCAAGAAAGACCACAAAAAAATAGGTCGGGAGTGGAAAATCTAATCTAAGTAAATCCGTCTGCTATCAATAGATAGGGCGGATTTTTTGATTGCAACATAACCGCTCATAACAAGGCCTCATTTTTACACACTCGAGCTCTATCTCATTCCCTCTTTCTGACGAAAAGGGGTGAGTGTGGTATAATAGCTTCATGACAAAAAGACCGACTTCAGCTTATGTGCATATTCCCTTTTGTACTCAGATTTGTTACTATTGTGATTTTTCAAAGGTATTTATCAAAAATCAGCCTGTTGATGAGTACTTAGCAGCTCTTATGGAGGAGATACGGTTCTATGACATACCTCCTTTAAAAACCCTCTATATTGGCGGTGGGACACCGTCTGCCTTGTCTGCTGAGCAATTGGACTATTTACTGACCAATTTGGAGAACTTACTCGACTTATCACAAGTAGAAGAATTTACCATTGAGGCCAATCCTGGGGATTTGACAGCAGATAAGATTGCTGTTTTACGAAAATCCAAGTGCAACCGGGTTTCACTGGGTGTACAGACTTTTGATGACCGCATGCTCAAGAAAATCGGGCGTTCCCACAATCAATCCCAGATTTATGAGACGATTAGCGCCTTAAAAGCTGCAGGTTTCCACAATATCTCGATTGATTTAATCTATGCCCTACCTGGGCAGACCATGGAGCAGGTCAAAGATAATGTAACACGGGCTCTTTCGCTGGATATTCCCCACATGAGCCTCTATAGTTTGATTTTGGAGAATCATACGGTCTTTATGAATCGCCAGCGCAGGGGAAATCTGCACCTACCCAATGAAGATGTCGAGTCAGATATGTTCGAGTACATCTTGCAGGAATTGGAAAAAAATGGCTTTGAACATTATGAGATTTCCAATTTCACAAAGCCAGGTTTTGAAAGTAGGCATAATCTCATGTATTGGGATAATGCAGAATACTTTGGTCTGGGAGCGGGGGCTTCTGGTTATCTGGCTGGTATGCGCTATCGCAATCGAGGCCCTATTCAGCATTATCTGAAGTCCATTCGAGAAAAGGGGCATGCGAGGCTTCACGAAGAGCGACTATCGCAGGCAGAGCAAATGGAAGAAGAAATGTTTTTGGGATTGCGGAAGAAAACAGGCGTTTCGATTGCTCGTTTTGAGGAAAAATTTGCAACATCCTTTAAAGAACGCTATGGTCAGGTGGTTGCAGACTTGAAGAACGAAGGTCTCCTTCAGGAAGAAAATGGCTTTATCCGAATGACTAAAAAAGGGCTTTTTCTCGGAGATACAGTTGCAGAACGATTTATAATAGGAGAGGAATAATGGGACTACGTTATCAGGAAACACTCACTCTGCCCTTTGACATGGTAGATGTCAAGCAAGAATTAAAAATTCCAGGATTTTTAGCGTATTGTTTAGCCTTGTCTGGTCGCCAATCAGAGCTTCTAGGGCGTGGAGATAAGGAAATCTTTGAGCAGTATGGCCTTGTCTGGGTAGTGACGGATTATGAAGTGGATATCACTCGCCTGCCACGCTATCAGGAAACGATTACGATTGAGACAGAAGCGATTTCTTACAATAAATTTTTCTGCTATCGGACCTTTCATATCTATGATGAAGCAGGAGGCTTACTTATCAAGATTTTAGCCTACTTTGTCTTAATTGATTTTGAGACCAGAAAGGTCAGTCCAGTTCCAGAGGAATTGATTGCTCCTTATCAATCTGAAAGGGTCAAAAAAGTAGCGCGCGCTCCTAAATATGGTACGCTAGCAGAAGCTGTTGAACAAGAGAGAGAGGTGCGGTATTTTGATATTGATTTAAATGGTCATGTCAACAACAGCAAGTATCTGGAATGGATGTACGAAAGTTTGGCGCATGAATTTCTCATCACTCACCGACCAACTTATTTCCAACTGAAGTATATCAAGGAAGTAGCGCCAGAGGCCTTAGTGACGACAAAAGTGGTGCAGGAAGAAGGTTGCACGCAACATGAAATCTGGTCTAAAGGCCAGCTAAATGCCCAAGGAATGATTAAATGGAGAAGTCAAGATGACAGCAAACAATAATTGGCTCAAGTGGGCTGTCCGCCTACAGGCCTTGGCGCAGACGGGTCTTGCTTATGGTAAGGATGTCTATGATATAGAACGATTTGAAGAAATTCGCCAGATAGCAGCAGAAATGCTGGTGGAGCCGTCGGGCTTACCACTAGAGCAAGTAGAAGAATTGTTTTGTAACGAAATAGGCTATCAAACGCCCAAACTCGATACACGCGCAGCTATTATCCAAGACCAAAAAATCCTCTTGGTTCAAGAAAATGATGGCTTGTGGTCTTTACCTGGAGGCTGGTGTGATGTCGATTGCTCGACCATGGAAAATGTGATTAAGGAAGTGCGAGAAGAGGCTGGGCTTGATGTCGAGGTTGTGCGTCTGGTGGCCATTTTGGACAAAGCAAAGAGCAATCCTAGCAGGTCTGCTCACCATGTGACCAAGGTCTTTTACCTATGCCGAGCACTCGGTGGAGAATTTCAAGCCAATTCTGAGACAGTTGCGAGCGCCTATTTTGCCTTGGAGGATTTGCCTGATCTGTCCGTTGGGAAAAATACAGCAGAACAGATAACTCTCTGCTTTGAAGCGCATCAGGCAGAGCACTGGGAAGCACGATTTGAGTGAGGAGATAAGATGAGTTATAAAGGATATTTAATTGATTTGGATGGGACCATTTACAAGGGAAAGGACCGCATTCCAGCAGGTGAGCGCTTTGTTCATGCTCTTCAGGAACGCAAACTCCCCTATCTCTTTGTGACGAATAATACTACCCGCAGACCAGAAACCGTTCAGACCATGTTGCAGGAGCAGTTTAACATCGATACCCCACTTGAGACCATTTATACTGCCAGTCTTGCGACTGTTGATTATATGAAGCAGCTGGGAAAGGAAAAGACGGCTTATGTGATTGGAGAAGAGGGGTTGAAATCAGCGATTCTTGAAGCAGGCTATGTGAAAGAAACAGATAATCCTGCTTATGTCGTGGTCGGACTTGATACTGATTTAACCTATGAAAAATTGACCATTGCAACTTTGGCGATTCAAAAAGGTGCGGTATTTATTGGGACCAATCCTGATTTAAATATCCCGACTGAACGAGGACTCTTGCCGGGAGCAGGCTCTTTGATTGCCTTGCTAGAAGCAGCAACGCGGGTCAAGCCAACCATTATCGGCAAACCCCAAGCCATTATCATGGACAATGCCCTTGCGATTTTAGGAACTAAGCAGAGCGAGACCCTCATGGTTGGGGATAATTATTTGACAGATATCCGGGCAGGAATTGACAATGACTTTCCAACGCTTCTTGTCTTAACAGGTTTTACCAAACCTGAAGAGGTGGCAACACTCCCAGTAGCACCGACCCATGTGCTGAATAGCCTAGATGAATGGAGTTTCGATGAAAACTAAATTTTCAGTAGTGGCCAGTTTGTTTTTTCTATTGTCAGTGTCCGTTGTGGCGACAATCTACCTAGCTTGGCTTTTCTATCCTCTAGAAATCAAGTGGTTGGGCTTGGAACAAGTCGTTTACATGAAGAGCGCAGACATCAGCTATAATTTCAATATCCTCCTGCGCTATCTGACTTTACCGTGGGATCAGACGCTCTCCATGCCCAATTTTCCCTCGTCAGCAGACGGCTTACACCATTTTCAGCAGGTCAAGTGGCTCTTCCACCTTGCTCAGGCTGTTGTATTAGTAAGTCTGCCTGGCTTTCTATCTTTTTGGAAAAACGTTGTGAAAAAAGGATATGGTAGCTTATATCGCCCTGTTTTTCTGACAGCAGCTGTTTTGCCGATTGTGATCGGTATCTTTGGTGTCATCATCGGGTTTGACAGTTTTTTTACCCTCTTTCACCAAGTCCTCTTTGCAGGTGATAGTAGCTGGCTATTTAATCCGAATACAGATTCTGTTATCTATATTTTACCAGCGGAATTTTTCTTGCATTGTTTCTTGCTCTTTTTCGCCTTATACGAGGGGCTGTGTCTGGGGATGCTAGTGAAATGCAAGTCGAAAAGAAAATCTCGGTAAGTACCGAGAAACTTTTTCTAGAAATATCTTGACAAAATAGGGCAATAGCGGTATAATAATATGGATTTTGAAATTGAGGGGAGTGAAAATAATGTCAAAAACAGTTGTACGCAAGAACGAATCACTTGATGATGCTCTTCGTCGTTTCAAACGTGCGGTTACTAAAGCTGGTACTCTTCAAGAAACACGCAAACGCGAATTCTACGAAAAACCATCTGTAAAACGTAAACGCAAATCAGAAGCAGCTCGTAAGCGTAAAAAATTCTAACATGTAAAAAACAGCTGTCAAGCTGTTTTTTTGTCCTATCCATACTTATATAAAGGAGTTAACATGAGTATTTTAGTAACAGGTGGTGCAGGCTACATCGGTAGCCATACCGTGGTTGAATTGTTGAAGCTAGGAAAAGAAGTGGTCATTGTTGATAATTTGTCCAATTCAAGTTTACTCGTCTTAGATCGTATCAAAGAAATAACTGGTAAGCGGCCTACCTTCTATAAGTTGGATGTGGCAGATAAGGATGCCCTTCGTGCTGTATTTGAAAAAGAAGAGATTGACTCTGCCATTCACTTTGCAGGCTACAAGGCAGTTGGTGAGTCGGTGGCCAAGCCTATCATGTATTATGAAAACAACATCATGAGCACCCTAGCCTTGGTAGAAGTTATGGCTGAGTTTGGCGTGAAAAAAGTGGTCTTTAGCTCAAGTGCGACGGTCTATGGTCTGAACAATCCTTCTCCACTCGGTGAAACGATGCCGACCAGCGCGACTAACCCTTACGGTTATACCAAGGTTATGTTGGAGCAAATCCTGCGTGATGTAGAAGTAGCAGACTCTGAATGGAGCATTGCTCTACTTCGCTATTTCAATCCAATCGGAGCGCACGAATCAGGCTTGATTGGGGAAGACCCTGCGGGGATTCCAAACAATCTGATGCCCTTTATTGCTCAGGTAGCTGTCGGGAAACGTCCTGAATTGAGCGTATTTGGTGATGACTATGACACAGTAGACGGAACAGGTGTCCGTGATTATATCCACGTCGTTGATTTGGCGCTCGGTCATATCAAGGCCTTGGAGAAGATTGCAGATACAAGAGGTGTTTATACTTATAACCTTGGATCAGGTCAGGGAACGAGTGTGCTGGAGTTGGTACAGGCTTTTGAAAAAGTCAATGGTGTTCCTATCCCATACAAGATTGTGGACCGTCGTCCTGGCGACATTGCTACCTGCTTTGCAAATAGCGACAAGGCTTTAGCTGAACTCGACTGGAAGACCGAAAAAACCATTGAAGACATGTGCCGTGACACATGGAATTGGCAATCCAAGAACCCGAACGGGTATGAGAAATAAGAAAACTGAAAGGAGTTGGAGAAATCTGGCTTCTTTTTTATCAGTAGCGAAAGACTGGATTTTTATAGGAAAGTTCGCTACAATAAAACAAATGGACAAATGTCTTTGTAAATCCTTGAAAGAGATAAAAAAGAGTGATAATTAAGAGGAATCAAAGACAAATTTCCTGTACAAACCAAAAAGAAAGCGCTATCATTATAATAAAGAGCGGTAGCGGAGAGGCTAGAAGATGACGTCTGATTTGCAAACCATTGCGACAATTTTAGAAACGGAACCTGTTATTTTCCAATTGCTAAAACAATGTCCTTATGAAATTTTACGGATGATTCGGGTCCGCTGTTATAGGGATGGAGAATTCGAACTAGCTGAGGGACAAATTCATCACCATTTTTATATCATCGTACGAGGAGAAGTGGATATTTACTCGGAGTCAGAGTATGGCAAGAAATACTTTTTGACGACCTACCATACGGGAAACTTTATTGGAGAAATGGAGATTTTCCAGCAACTACCTTATATTAGCCATGTTCAAGGGAGGGGACAAGTAACGGTCTTGGAGCTGGAACGCTCTCTTTTACTTCGTTGGATGTCGTTAGATCAAAATTTTAATCGTCTCTTTATCCAGAAGATTTGCGAAAGCTCTTATCAGATGTGTGAGCGGATGAAGCGCAATAATCTGTACAATCTAAAGCAGCGAATTTGCTATTATTTGTTGGAACAGTTTGACTTGCGCAACCAGCGAGATATTATTTGGAATTCAGAAGAGATGAGCCAGAAAATGGCTGTTACTCAACGGAGTGTTAATCGCGTCTTGAAAGAATTGCGAGAACAAGGCATCATCTATCTTTCACAAGGGAAGATTCATCTTATCAATCGCTCAAAATTAGAAACCTTATTACGTTAGGAGGAATATTTATGCAACCTCATATTCGTTGTGGAAAAGAGCATGCAGCACGATATGCGATTTTACCAGGAGATCCGATGCGGGTTGACCGAGTCGCGGAGTTTTTAGACAATGCAGTTTCAATCGCCTTTAATCGGGAGCATAAAAGTGTTCGCGGGACTTATAAGGGAATTCCTGTTCTTGTTGTGTCTACAGGTATGGGAGGCCCCTCGACGGGAATTGCGGTGGAGGAGTTACACAATATAGGAGTGACTCACATGATTCGGATTGGCTCTTGTGGAGCTTTACAAGAGCCGATTGAACTAGGTGATCTGCTGATTTTAAATGGAGCTGTTCGAGATGAAGGGACTTCAAAAGCTTACATTGACACAGCTTTCCCAGCAATTCCAGATACCAAGGTTTTAGTTGCTTTGATACGAGCTGCTGAGACACAAGGAATTAGGCATCATATTGGTATTGGTCGCAGTCATGATAGCTTTTACACCGACCGGGAAGAAGCAATTGATGCGTATTGGTCTAAACAAGGTGTGCTGGGAGCAGATATGGAAAGTGCAGCCCTCTTTACAATCGGTGCACTCAGAGGAGTCAAAACAGGTTCTATTTTAAATACCGTAGCCTTGTTTGAGGGAGATCTGGGTCAGGACATCAATGGCTATGTCAATGGGGATGATTTGGCAGCAAGTGGAGAAAAAAATGAAATCCTGACCGCTCTTGAAGCAATTGTTCTTTTAGAAAATGAAAAGAAGGAGTCTTGAGATGAATTGGAAACAGAATAATCCGTGGTCGCTAAAGTTTAATACTGCCGCACTCGTGTTGATTCCAGCTGGGGTAGGGATTAACTATATTGGTAAACTCTTTGCAGGGGTACTGAAACTACCGCTTTGGCTCGATTCAATTGGGACCTGTCTATCAGCTTGTTTGGCTGGACCAGTAGTAGGAGCTATTGTAGGAATCATGAATAATGTCATCTATGGCTTGACGGTTGATCCGATTGCTACTGTATATGCTCTCACCAATGCTGCACTAGGAATTACGGTTGGCTGTATGGCCTACTATGGTAGTATGAAAAAATTAAGCGGGGCTCTTCTAACGGGGATTGTCGCAGGTCTTGCTGCGGTCCTTGTTTCCACGCCTTTGAACATGATTTTCTGGGGTGGAACAACAGGAAATCTTTGGGGAGATTTAGTTTATGCTGGTATGCTATCTCAAAACTATCCTGTTTGGCTCGCTTCTTTTATGGATGAAGTCGTGGTAGACATTCCTGATAAAATAGTCGTCCTCATTCTTGTATTGAGTCTTTATAAGAGCTTGCCAAAGAGTCTTTTATCACTCTACCAGACCAACAGTGTGATTGAGAGTTTAGATTAGGAGGAAGACAGTATGAAAACTATGAGTTTATACGAAGAAAAACATTCGTTTCTGAATCGCTTGTCGTCTCTCACAAAGATTGTCTATGTACTAGCAGCTATTGTCATTCCAATCCTTGCTAATGAATGGTGGTGTTTTGGAATCACCATTGTCTTAAGCGCTCTTTTACTAGCTCACTCCAAGGTAATTTCTAGAACATTTCCAATTGTGAGTCTATCGTCCTTTGTTATTTTGACGGTTGCAATTATTCAGGGACTGTTTCGACAAGGTAATGAAACGCCTGTTCTTACGCTAGGACCAGTGACTTTTTATCAAGAAGGGCTTTTATTTGCTCTAGGGATTGCTTTGAATATCTATAATATTATTCTTGCATTTTGTGTATTGATTCTCACAACAAAATCATCAGATATGATTGAAGACCTTGTACGCAAAGGCTTTTCACCACGCATGGGCTATGTCTTTATCTCCCTCTTCCAACTCATCCCTCAGATGACTAGTCGCATGGCGACGATTACAGATGCGCAAAGAAGCCGTGGAATGGAGACCGAGGGCTCGCTATTAGTTCGGATTAAGGCATTCTTGCCTTTAGTATCACCTGTCATAATGAGTTCATTTATTGAAACCAAGGAGCGGGCGATTGCCTTAGAAGTACGCGGGTTTAATTCAAAAGCAAAGAAAACATTTATTACCCCGCCAGTTCGTTCAGTATATGATCGTCCGATTCAACTGATGTGTGTAGCAGGGTTGATTGCAGCATTGATTTGGAGGTTAGTATAATGGCTACGATTCGTATTGAAAATCTAAAATATCGCTATCCTCATACGGAAACCTTGGCCTTAGATGGTATCTCCTGTGAGATTCAACCAGGAGAGTTTATCGGAGTTATTGGGCGAAATGGTTCAGGAAAGAGTACGTTTTGTCAGGCCTTGACAGGCTTGGTGCCTAATTTTTATCGAGGCGCCTATGGCGGGAAGGTATGGATTGACCAGACGGAAGTTAAGACGGTAGAAGTTGATGATTTATGCCAGAAAGTGGGAAGCGTCTTTCAGAATCCTTTCAATCAAGTGACGGGCTCAAAATCAACAGTCTATGAAGAAATTGCCTTTGGACTAGAAAATTTTGGTGTTCCTCGTGGTGAAATGCAGGAACGGATCGAAGAAAGTTTGGAATTGTTGGGAATTTCAGAATACCGCAATCGAGCTCCCTTTGATTTGTCAGGTGGGCAGATGCAACGGATGGCCATTGCAAGTATTATCGCTATGCGACCAGAGGTAATTATCCTAGATGAGCCGACTTCACAGCTAGATCCTCAAGGAAGTGAAGCAGTGTTTCAGGCTATTCAAACCTTGAGTAAACAAGGTATTACCGTGATCATGGTCGAACATAAAATTGAAAAAATCGCGGCCTATAGCGACCGAGTTCTGTTATTAGATGCAGGAAAATTAGTTGCTTTTGATACACCGCAAGAGATATTTTCACGTCCTGATTTAGAAGAACACGGCGTTGTGCCACCGACATTTACGCAGATTTGCAAGGACTTGAATCTTACCTTGCCAGATAGCCATCTTTATCCAGTGACTCTTGAAGAAGCTCAGTATTTATTAGCGAAGAGCGAGGAATAAACTATGAATCAACTGACTATTAAAGACTTACACTTTGCGTATAAACCAGATACTCCGATTCTCACAGGGATTAACTTGACCATCAAAACAGGCTCGACAGCCATTATCGGTCAAAATGGAGCAGGGAAAACTACCTTTGTGAAATTATTGAAAGGCTTGCTAACACCGACAAGCGGAACGATTTCTCTGAATCAACAAGATTTGAGCCAGCAAAGTGTGGCACAAATTGCAAAATCTATTGGCTTGATTTTCCAAAATCCTGACGATCAAATTTTTAAACATACTGTGCTAGATGAGATTATGTTTGGTCCTCTGCAAATGGGGCTGTCAAGATCAGAGGCTGAGGCTGCTGCTAAGAAGGCTATGGCCAAGTTAGGATTGGATGGGCAGGAGAAGGTCAATCCCTATGATTTAGGCTTATCAGACCGAAAAATGGTTTCGATTGCAGCCATCATTGCCATGGATACACAGGTTGTGATTTTCGATGAGCCAACGATTGCGCAAGATACAGCAGGAAAACAAAAAATTCAAGCAGTGATGAAGGAATTAGAGAAAGAAGGCAAAGTCGTCATCTCTATTTTACACGATATGGACTTTGTCGCAGAAACCTTTGACCGCGCCATCGTCTTTGCTAAAGGACAAGTCTTGCTAGACGGATCTGTCAAAGAAGTCTTTTCTCAAAAGGAAACCATAGAGCAGGCTTACCTATCGCAACCAACCACGACTCAGCTTTGTCAAGCCTTGGGTTATGATGAGTTGTTTTTATCACCTGCGGAATTTGTGGTCTATAAACGTTTATTAGATCATAAATAATAATCATGAGAGCGAAAAAAAGACAGGCCACCTGTCTTTTTTAGTATTATTTATTCTTCAACAAATCGCGGATTTCAGCGAGTAATTCTTCTTGAGTTGGTCCAGCAACTTCTTCAGCAGCCGCTTCTTCAGCCGCTTCTTGTTTTTTAGCAAGGCTTTGTGCTTTTTCCATACCTTTTACGATGAAGAAGAGAACAGTACCAACAATGATAAAGTTGATAACAGCGCTCAGGAAGTTACCGTAAGCAACACCATTCCAGCTAAGTTCAGCAATCTTATCTGCACCAGCAGCTTTCAAAGCAGGTGTCAAGAAAAGAGGGGTAATTACATCTTGAACCAATGAAGTGATGATAGCACCGAAAGCAGTAGCGATGATCACACCGACTGCCAAGTCAACAACATTACCGCGAAGTAAAAAGGCTTTTAAATCTTTTAACATATCCTAAATATGTCCTTTCATAAAAAAATAATAATCCCTATTATATGCTGAAAGGACTTTTTTTACAAGTATTCTAGCTTGGAAATTTTACATTTTTACATTTTTAGTATAAAATAGAACATGTTATAATAGCTGATACCCTGCACTGGAAGGAGGTGACCGCGTGATTTCAAAAGAAAAAATCAATGAGATTAAACAGGCAGTCAATATTGTCGATGTCATTGGCGAAGTCATTTCCCTGACCAAGGCAGGGCGCAATTTTTTAGGTCTCTGTCCTTTTCATGGGGAAAAAACACCTTCCTTTAACGTGGTCGAAGACAAGCAGTTTTTCCATTGTTTTGGCTGTGGTAAGTCGGGTGATGTGTTTAAATTTATAGAGGAATACCGTGGTATCTCCTTTACAGACAGTGTTCAGGTAGTGGCTGAAAAGGCTGGAATTCAGTTAGAACAGCAAAGAGTAGTGATTCAGGAACGCCGTGTGCATCCGAATCAAGTGCTCTTTGATATTCATATGGAAGCTGGGAAATTTTACCATGCTCTTCTGATGACCACGAAAATGGGGGAAGAAGCGAGGAAGTATCTGCATCATCGCGGTTTGACTGATGAGGTCATCAAGCATTTTCAGATTGGACTAGCTCCGCAGGAGCAAAATTATCTCTATAGGCACTTGTCTACTAAGTTTGACGAGGAAGATTTGCTCGCTTCAGGCTTGTTTAACCCGGCAGATAATAACCTCATATACGATGCCTTTCAGGGCAGAATCATGTTTCCTTTGACAGATGAGTATGGTCGCATCGTAGCCTTCTCTGGTCGTATTTGGCAACAGCACGATATTGAAAATAAACAGCTAGCCAAGTATAAGAATAGTCGCAGTACTGCGATTTTTAATAAGAGCTATGAGCTGTATCATCTAGATCAAGCGAAAGCAGTGATCAAAAAAAGCCATGAGGTCTATCTCATGGAGGGTTTTATGGATGTTATTGCGGCTCATCGGGTTGGACTTGATAATGCCGTTGCCTCAATGGGCACAGCCTTGACCCGAGAACATGTCCAGCATTTAGCTAAATTCTGTAAAAAGGTGATTGTGACCTATGACGGAGATGCGGCGGGGCAGGCAGCGACGGCAAAAGCACTTGACGAATTGCAGGACTTTCAAGTTGAGATTGTTAGCTTACCAGACAATTTGGATCCGGATGAATTTTTAGCCAAGCATTCAAAGGAAATGCTACACCAGGTCTTGACGGCCAGTCGGATTAGCGATGTGGAGTTTTTGATTCAGTATCTCAAGCCTGCAAATCCCGATAATTTGCAGATGCAGATTGAGTTTGTTGAAAAAATTGCACCAATTATTGCTAAAAATAAGTCCATTACCGCGCAAAATTCGTATATATATAAGGTAGCGGATGTCTTGCCTGATTTTGACTATGGTCAGGTAGAAGCAGCGGTCAATCACTTGCGCTTACACGAGCGGGCAGAACGCAGTCAAACGGCGCAAGGTCGAGGCGATATACGGAGACAGCAAATCACCGAATTGCCTCAAAAAATACGTTTATCACGGCTGGTTCGCACGGAAAATCATCTGCTCAATCGCATGATGACCCACCCTTATATCTTGAATGACTATCGATTGAAAGAGGACTTTTTCTTCTTTACACCAGAATTGCAAGTTTTGTTCGGTCTCTTAAAAGAGTATGGGGAGGTGACAGCCTATGACTTGGCCCAGCAGACAGAGCAGGTCCAGCGAGCTTGGTATCAGGTCCTGGAGGAAAAATTGCCAGAGGAGATAGGTGACAACGAGCTAGAAGAGCTAGAAAGGCGACGGCAACAGGAACAGCTAAAGCGAGAAAATCAGCAGAAATCACGTGTCATTCGGGAACAAGTCCACATTGGCAATACCGAAGCAGCACTGGATGAATTGGCACAACTCATTGCACATAAAAGAAATATGGAGTAACTATGACAGCAAAAAAAGATAAAAAACAAGAAGTAACCACTTTTGATGTTCAAGTTGCGGACTTTATCCGTAACCACAAAAAAGAGGGAACTGCGACAGATGATGCAATCAACGATCAATTGGTCATTCCCTTTACCCTTGATGCAGACGGGATTGATGACCTCTTGCAACGGATTCAGGATGCAGGGATTGCGATTGTTGACAAGGATGGAAATCCAAGTGCGCGTGTCCTTCAAGTAGAAGAAGAGCCTGAATTAACAGACGAAGAGTTACTCGGTAGCAATTCTGCTAAAGTCAATGACCCTGTGCGCATGTACTTGAAAGAAATTGGGGTTGTACCCCTCTTGACCAATGAAGAGGAGCAGGAGCTAGCCCTTGCGGTAGAAGCTGGGGACCCAGAGGCGAAGCAACGTCTTGCAGAAGCCAATCTCCGTTTGGTGGTTTCCATTGCCAAACGCTATGTCGGCCGTGGCATGCAGTTCTTGGATTTGATTCAGGAAGGAAACATGGGCTTGATGAAGGCCGTTGACAAGTTTGACTATTCAAAAGGTTTCAAATTTTCAACTTATGCAACATGGTGGATTCGCCAAGCCATTACCCGTGCTATTGCGGATCAGGCCCGCACCATTCGGATTCCAGTTCACATGGTTGAAACAATCAATAAATTGGTCCGTGAACAGCGTAATTTGCTCCAAGAATTGGGACAAGATCCAACACCAGAACAAATCGCAGAACGCATGGACATGACACCAGACAAGGTTCGTGAAATCTTGAAGATTGCGCAAGAACCTGTTTCTCTTGAAACACCAATCGGGGAAGAAGACGATAGCCATCTTGGTGATTTTATCGAAGATGAAGTAATTGAAAATCCAGTGGACTACACCACACGTGTTGTCCTCCGTGAACAACTAGATGAAGTCTTGGATACACTGACAGATCGTGAAGAAAACGTCCTTCGCTTGCGCTTCGGACTTGATGACGGGAAAATGCGTACCCTAGAAGATGTCGGAAAAGTCTTTAACGTTACCCGTGAACGCATTCGCCAAATCGAAGCTAAAGCCCTCCGCAAACTCCGCCACCCAAGCAGAAGCAAACCATTGCGCGACTTTATTGAGGATTAAAAACCTCCAGTGGAGGTTTTTAACGCTCGCTCGAAAACTAGAAAGCGAGCCAGTCGAGTGGAGGTTTTTAACGCTCGCTCGAAAACTAGAAAGCGAGCCAGTCGAGTGGAGGTTTTTAACGCTCGCTCGAAAACTAGAAAGCGAGCCAGTCGAGTGGAGGTTTTTAACGCTCGCTCGAAAACTAGAAAGCGAGCCGGTTCGGTGAACCGTTTTAATGCCTGCCTAGAAATAGGCAAGCAGGCTACGGATAGGCAGTATCAGCGCCCACCTAGAAATATGTGAGTGGGGCCCGTCCGGGGGACTTTTCTAACGCTCGCTTGAACAAACGAAGGACTATATAAATCATATAACAATAGGAGATACCATCAATGGCTTATACAGAAGAACAAGTAAAAGAAATTCAGGAACGGATTTTTCATGCCTTAGAAGAAGTCATTGATCCTGAATTAGGAATTGACATTATCAATCTTGGCTTGATTTATGACATTCGGTTCATGGACGGGAAAACAGAGATTGATATGACCTTAACTACTATGGGGTGCCCGTTGGCTGATTTAATCACTGATCAGATCTATGATGTGCTGACGACCGTGCCAGAAGTGACAGATGTAGATGTTCGTCTCGTTTGGTCACCAGCTTGGACAGTACAAAAAATGAGTCGCTACGCGCGCATTGCTCTAGGAATTAAGTAAAACAAAACTTCGTTAGAATGGTTTCTAACGAAGTTGTTTATTTTATGAAGTGTTGCAACCACTGGCCACCATAAATCCAGAAGAAGCTGTAAGCAACAATGGAAATGGGGCGACAGAGAAGAATAATAGTCGTGAATTTGCGGTAACTCATGCTAGTTAAGCCAGTAATCATGACCACAATATCGGCAGGAGAGACTGGAGATAGCATGCAGAGGATAAAGAAGATTTCATAGCTTCTCTTGTTGTCAATCTTGCTTTCGTACTTGTAGAAAGTTTCTTCAGTCATAAAAAGTAGGCAGAAGGCTTTGCCGTATTTTCGCGCTAACCAAAAGAGGACGATACTTCCGATTGAAATGCCGATATAATTAACGACAAATCCCCACCAATGCCCGAAGACAAGGAAGCCAACAACAGTTGTTACTCCTCCTGGGATAATCGGAAAAACCACTTGAATGATTTGAATGAAAATATAGGTCAAGCTACCGAATGCCCCGTGGCTCTTGATGGTGTCGGCTAGAACATTTTGGTCATTTAAAATTCCAATTTTATAGAGCCAGAAAACGAGGAAGACACTTGCGATGAGTGTGATAATACTGAGTATCTGAAAGGTTTTTTGCCAAAATTTATACATAAGCTTATTTTACCATAAAATAGCTCGATTCTGAAAATAGAAAACTAAAATCTGTTGCTATTTTTTTTCTAATTTGGTATACTGATATGGTACTCTAATGAAGGGGTCGTTACGGATTCGACAGGCATTATGAGGCTTGTTCTGCAACTCATCTAGCGGATGTAAAACGCCAGTTAAATATAACTGCAAAAAATACAAATTCTTACGCATTAGCAGCTTAATAACCTGCCTGCGTGACTAGTAGTGGATTGCTTGTGTCTGCTGTCTGGTCTTAAATGAGCAAGCTACGTTAGAATTGTGTCAGTAAGTTCTAAAAGAGATTGACTGAATCGCTTGTCTAGGGCTTGAGTTATGTGTCCTATCCAAGTTAAATGAAGACATAACCTATGGTTGTAGACGAATAAGTTAGCAGGTGTTTGGACGTGGGTTCGACTCCCACCGGCTCCATGTAGGATATGGAAGATTACTCAAGAGGCTTAAGAGGCCGTGTTGGAAACGCGGTAGGCGTGTAACAGCGTGCGTGGGTTCGAATCCCATGTCTTCCGTCAAAAAGCAGACTCCCTCGTGGAGTTTTTTTGTATGTTCAGCTAGGGTTTTATTTATTTTTTGTAAAAATTCAGTTTTTATCGATTTTTTATTGAAATATCGTGTAAATATGGTATGATGGATAACAATATACGAACGAAGAGGTGGAACATGCAGGAAAAAATGCTTCATAAATTAGCAAAGACCGAACTTCATTGCCACTTGGATGGCTCCTTATCTCTCGGTGCTATTCGTCAATTGGCAGAGATGGCTCAGATTTCCTTACCAGACTGTGATGAGGACTTGCAGGATCTTGTGACAGCACCTGCTCAGACGGAAAGTCTATTAGACTATTTGACTGTCTTTGACTTTATTCGGCCTTTATTACAGACTAAAGAGGCACTTCGACTTGCTGCTTATGATGTTGCAGCACAAGCAGCAAAAGAAAATGTTCTTTACATGGAAATTCGCTTTGCGCCTGAGTTATCTATGGATCAAGGTTTGACGGCACTAGAGACAGTAGAAGCTGTTTTAGAAGGGATAAAGCAAGCAGAAGCAGCGTTTGGCATTGTCGCAAAGGCATTAGTTTGTGGCTTGAAGCAAAGTCCGAAAGAGGAGACGCAGGCTATTTTCAAGGAAGTTGCAAGACTTGCCCAAAAGGGGCTGGCGGGATTTGATTTTGCAGGAAATGAGGCTGATTTTCCGACGGAAGAAATGCTTGACGCAATTAAGGAAGTACAGAAACTTGGTTTGCCGATGACCTTTCATGCTGGAGAATGTGGTTGCGTAGCCAATGTAGCACAAGCTATTCAACTCGGCATTCCCCGCATTGGTCACGCAACAGCTCTTATGAAAGACCGTAAAGTGATGAAAGAGTTTGTTGAAAAAGGAGCGACGATTGAGATGTGCCTGACCAGCAATCTCCAGACTGGGGCAGCACAAACGCTGGCTGATTTCCCCTACCAAGCGCTCTATGATATGGGAGCTAATATTACGATTAACACAGATAATCGTATGGTATCTGCTACCAATCTGACCAAGGAATATAGCTTGTTTGTCCAGTATTTTGGGACCAGTAAGGACGATTTTTATCACTTTAATCAAAATGCCATTCGGGCTAGTTTCACGACAGAAGCAGAAAAAGAGAAGCTGTTGAAGCAGTTGGAGATGGCCTACTACAGATGATAGACTAGGCAGAAAGTCATGACCATAGGAGTCATGGCTCTTAGAAAGAATAAGAGAAGTGAATAATTCTCTTCAGCTAGACGAAAAAACTCTGAAATGGTATATTTCAGAGTTTTGATTATTATTGCAAATTCAATTTTTTCGTCATGATATAGTAGGTACCGAAGTAGTAACCAATAGCAAGGATAATACTAATAATGATACCTAAGATTGTGTGAATGGCTAATGTGGTACTATTTGTTAGGACTCCTGTTGATACGGCAAATACAGCTGAAATAAGCCCTTCTACAAAATTGATACCAAAGTAAAAGACAACGGCTAGCAATGTACGATGATCTTTAAATAATTGACCAAGAGAAATCGCGAAGTAAATTAAGAGGATAGAATGAATGGTACCGACAATGAGCGTAATTGCATAACTAATCCCAAAATCCATGCCAGTAAATTCGTGATAAGCTTTGTTGAATCCCGCAGCAATCTCAGGAATATACTCATTGAGAAGCGCACCAAATGAAATATATGAAATAAGCCAGAGACAGAGGATAGTAGCAATGCCAGATAAGGTGCTCCAAATAAAGGCAGCAGTCAATTTACTCAGGATAATCTGGTGATTGGTGACAGGAAGAGTCATGGTTAGGTAGCCTTGGCGACCGTAAACATTTTTTCTAAAGCGTTTGATAATGAGAAAGAAGGTTGATAGAAAGAGTCCTGCAATGATGACGGCAAAACCGATAATAATAGCACCAAATAGGATTCCCTCTAGGGTATTAGCAAGAGAAGCACCAATTTCTGTGTCACTAATCGTTCTTTCTGGTCGGTGAACAATATTTTGAATCCAAAATCCGAGGACAACAGAGAGTAATCCAGCTGCGGCGTACAGTCCTAAATACCATTTTCCAACTGCTTTAAATTCATATTTTAATAACTTTCCAAACATAGGAATCTCCTTTACTAATACTAAGCCTTAAATTCACGGCGGAAAAGTTCATCGATTGATTCTCCGCTTTCAATTCGTAGGTCATCGACATCGCTATGACGAATCACATTACCGTACTGGAGGAAGATGACTTCATCGAGAATTTGTTCGACATCTGAAATCAAATGGGTTGAAATCAGTACAGAAGAGGTTGGAGAATAGTTATTGATAATCGTCCGTAAGATATAGTCACGTGCAGCAGGATCGACACCGCCGATTGGTTCATCAAGGACATATAGAAGGGCTTGGCGGCTCATGACCAAAATTAATTGAACCTTTTCTTTGTTTCCTTTTGATAAATGCTTAATACGACTGTTGAGCTCAATATTGAGGTCTTGGAGGAGGTGAAGGGCGCGTGCCTCATCAAAATCTGCATAGAAATCCTTAAATAAGTCAATCGCTTCTGTAATTCGCATGTGCTCATCTAAGTAGGTCGTATCTGGAAGGTAGGATACAATCTGCTTGGTTTCGGGAGATGGCTTGCGACCATTGATTAGGATTTGCCCATATTCTGGCTGAAGAAGTCCACTGAGCAATTTAATCAGGGTTGTTTTTCCAGAACCATTTGGTCCTAGTAAGCCAATGATTTTTCCAGCTGAAAGTTTGAGGTTGATATTGTTCAATGCCACCAAACCGCCGTATGCTTTTGATACTTGTTGAATTTCAACGAGGGTAAAATTATTTTCCATCTCTATTCTCCTTTCAGGTACTGTTCCAATTGCTGAACGAGCTCGTCCTGCTTAAATCCTAAGTCTAGCATATTGGTGACAAAGTTTTCTAACTCGTCTTTGGCCAGATTGACCCGCGTCTTTTGAATGAGGTCAAGATTGTCTGTCACAAAGCGTCCTGTTGTGCGGACTGAGTAAACAAATCCTTCGCTTTCAAGATCTGACAAGGCACGTTGAACGGTATTGGGATTGACCCCAGCAATTTCGGCTAAATCACGGACGGTTGGAAGCTTATCTCCTGATTGGAGTTGGTGCGTCACAATTTGCAACTTAATGGTATTAGCAATTTGGATATAGATAGGGAAGTTGTTATCGAATTTCCAAGTCATGATTGCTCCTTTCATTTTATATAAGATGATAAAATAGGCTTAGTCTATTTGTATAATTGTCTTATATATATAATACAATATTTCAAAACAGATTGCAAGGGGTAGGATTCATTTTTTGATAAAAATAAAAATTTTGTTGCTAGATCGTACTGTGTCGCAGCTCCAAAGCCAATAGTAGCAAGGGGGATTTTTTTGGTGTATAATAGTAGATAGTATAATACATGACCATGGAAACAGTAAAGAGGAGGAGATATGCTCGTACAGTTGGACACAAAGACCGTCTACACCTTTATGGATAGTATGATGACCATTGACCGCTATGTAGCGCATGCTAAGGAGCTGGGCTATACTCATTTGGGTATCATGGACCGTGATAATCTGTATGCGGCTTATTCCTTTATGGAGGCGTGTGAAAAGGCAGGTATTCAACCTGTGATTGGCTGTGAAATGGAGCTATTGGTGTCACCTGATGACAGTTTGGTGTTTCAATTCGTTGCCCAAAATACAACAGGCTACCAAAATCTCTTGAAAATCTCCACTGCTAAGATGACAGGGCAAAGAGAATTTGAAGGCATTCGACCGTATTTGACAGGGATTACAGTTATTATTCCCTATTTTGACGGGATTGAGGACTATGATTTAGGGATTGATTTTCACATTGGGGTATGTGAAACAACTCCCGCCTTGACGACCAGCCGTCCCTTGATTCCTCTCTACACAGTGCGGTATTTTGAAGAAAGTCAAGTCGAAGTCTTGCAGGTTCTTCATGCCATTCAGGAGAATGTTCCACTCAATCAAGTATCGCAGATTGTCCATAACCAAGCACTTCTCAGTCCAGAAAGTTTGGCTGCGATTTTTCAGAAGCAGTTTCCAGAAGCAGTGGAAGAATTGAATCGCTTGGTGGCAGGCATTTCTTATCAACTGGATAAAAACTTGAAATTGCCTCGTTTTAACCGGGAGCGCTTAGCGGTCGAAGAACTACGTGAAAAGGCAGAAGAAGGATTGCAGCGTCGAGGTCTTACAGGGCCGGCCTATCAGAAACGTTTGGAGCAGGAGCTAGCAGTGATCCACCAAATGGGCTTTGATGATTATTTCTTAATTGTTTGGGATTTGTTGCGATTTGGGCGCAGTCAGGGCTATTATATGGGGATGGGACGTGGTTCTGCGGTTGGCAGTCTCGTTGCATATGCCCTTTATATTACAGGGATTGACCCTGTCAAGCATGATTTACTTTTTGAGCGCTTTTTAAATGTCGAACGCTATAGCATGCCCGATATTGATATTGATATTCCAGATATCCACCGCGGGGATTTTATCCGCTATGTGAGAGAGCGTTATGGAACGCTTCATGCAGCGCAAATCGTGACCTATTCGACTTTTGGCGCTAAGCAAGCTCTGCGAGATGTTTTAAAGCGCTATGGAACGCCAGAATACGAAGTCAGTGCGATTACAAAGAAGATTTCCTTCCGCGATACCCTTCGTACAGCCTATGAGCGCAATGCCTCTTTTCGCCAGCTTATCAATAGCAAAATCGAATACCAGAAAGCCTATGCCATTGCTTTACAGATTGAGGGGCAACCAAGGCAGACCTCTATTCATGCGGCAGGGGTCGTGATGAGCGATGAGGAGTTGACCGATACCATTCCTTTAAAGGCTGGTGAGGACATGCTGATTACTCAGTATGATGCCCATGCAGTAGAAGCAAATGGTCTTTTGAAAATGGACTTTCTCGGGTTACGCAATTTGACCTTCGTTCAGAAAATGGCGGCGGCAGTTGAAGAAAAGTACGGCAAGAAGATTATCATTTCGGAGATTGACTTGGAAGACGAGGCAACTTTGGAACTCTTTGCCAAGGGTCAGACCAAGGGAATTTTCCAGTTTGAGCAACCCGGCGCCATTCATCTTTTAAAACGTGTTCAGCCTAGCCGTTTTGAGGACATTGTAGCAACGACCAGTCTCAACCGTCCTGGTGCGAGTGATTATTCGGAGAATTTTGTTAAACGTAAGTATGGTCAAGAAGCAGTTGATTTACTGGATGAGTCGATTGCTGATATTCTACGTCCGACTTACGGCATCATGCTCTATCAGGAGCAGGTTATGCAGATTGCCCAGCGCTTTTCAGGTTTTACACTAGGGAAAGCCGACTTATTACGTCGTGCCATGTCTAAGAAAAATAAGGCAGAAATGCAGAGTATGGAAGCTGATTTCCTTTCAGGAGCACTCGAACAGGGGCATGATGAGGAGAAGGCTAGAGCGATTTTTACGATGATGGCAAAATTTGCGGGTTATGGTTTCAACCGCAGTCACGCCTATGCCTATTCAGCTCTTGCCTTTCAGCTAGCCTACTTTAAAACCCATTATCCAGATGTCTTTTTTGACATCATGCTAAATTATTCAAGTAGTGACTATATTTCTGATGCTCTCCAATTTGATTTCCAAGTAGCGCCTATTACGATTAACAGTATCCCCTACCATGATAAATTTGACGAGAAAAAGATTTTCATGGGCTTGAAAAATATCAAGGGATTACCAAAAGAATTGGCCTTTTGGATGATTGAGGAGCGGCCATTTAAGAGTGTGGAGGATTTTATCTTGCGTTTGCCTGCTCAATTTAAGAAGCAGGAGACCTTAAAACCTCTCATTCAACTCGGTTTGTTTGATATCTTTGAGCCAAATCGTAAGAAGATTTTGGAGAATTTGGACAATCTCTTTGTCTTTGCAGACACGTTTGGAACCTTCTTTTCCGAAGAAAGTTACAGCTGGACGGAGGCAGAAGATTACAGTGATAGTGAGAAATTCAGCCTAGAGCAGGCGATTATCGGGGTTGGCATTAGCCCACATCCCTTGGTTCTTTTAGCAAAATCTTCTACAAAACCGTATACCCCATTTGCGGAACTAGTGGCAGGAAATATGGTGACCATTCTAGGACAAATTCAGTCAGTTCGGGTGATCCGTACTAAAAAGACAGGTCAGCAAATGGCATTTCTCCAAGTGACCGATACAAAGAAGAAACTAGATGTGACCCTCTTTCCAGAAAGCTATCAGCATTATCAAAGTCTTTTGAGAGAAGGAGAGATCTTCTATCTGGTTGGTAAGGTCCAAGAGCGGGATGGTCAATTGCAGCTGGTCTTGGATAGACTGGAGCAGGCTTCTTCTGAAAAGCTATGGATATTACTTGAAAATGGAGAAAATGACCAAACAATTGCTCAAATTTTGTCTGAATATCAAGGGACTATCCCAGTGATTGTACACTATCAAGATTGCAATCAAACGGTGCAATTGGAGAGGATATTTGTCGAAAAATCAGCCGAATTGCAAAGTCGTTTACAGAAATTTTCAATGAAAACGGTTTTTCGGTGAAAAATAGTAAAAAGTCAAGCATACTGCGGGTAAATGTGGTATAATGATACAGTTAAAAATGAAAAAAAGGAGCATTAGTTAAATGAAACGTATTGCTGTTTTGACCAGTGGTGGTGACGCCCCTGGTATGAATGCTGCCGTTCGTGCAGTTGTTCGGAAAGCAATTTCAGAAGGGATGGAAGTCTTCGGGATTAACTACGGCTATGCCGGTATGGTGGCTGGAGATATTTTTCCTTTGACAAAAGAAGGTGTTAGCGGGATTTTAGGTACTGGTGGTACCATGTTGTATTCAGCCCGCTACCCAGAGTTTGCTCAATTAGAAGGCCAATTAAAAGGAATTGAGCAGTTGAAAAAACATGGTATCGAAGGTGTTGTTGTTATCGGTGGTGATGGTTCTTACCACGGTGCGATGCGCTTGACAGAGCATGGTTTCCCAGCAATTGGTATTCCAGGTACCATCGACAATGATATTCCAGGTACAGACTTTACCATTGGTTTTGATACTGCATGTATGACCGTTATGGATGCGGTAGATAAAATCCGTGATACAGCGATGAGCCATCGTCGTACCTTCGTTGTAGAAGTAATGGGTCGCCATGCAGGTGACATTGCTCTTTGGACAGGTATTGCAATCGGTGCAGATGAAATTATCGTACCAGAAGAAGACTTCAAGATTGAAGACGTAGTTGCAAGCATCCGCAAAGGATACGAAAAAGGGAAAAACCACAATATCGTTATGCTTGCAGAAGGTGTGATGTCTGCTCATGAATTTGCGAAAAAATTGAAAGAAGCTGGCGATACAAGCGACCTTCGTGCCATCGAACTTGGTCACATTCAGCGTGGTGGTCGTCCAACCGTTCGCGACCGTGTTCTTGCGTCACGCTTGGGAGCATATGCTGTTGAACTTCTAAAAGAAGGCAAAGGTGGACTTGCAGTTGGTGTTCATAAAGATGAACTTGTGGCTAACCCAATCCTTGGTACGAAAGAAGAAAATGCTCTTTTCTGCCTTGGTGAAGACGGTAAGATTATTGTCAACAACCCGCACAAAGGGGATGCGAAGTTGGCTGGATTAGCTCGTAGCTTGTCTCGTTACTAATCATCTCAAACAGTTCATATAAACTTGTTGCAAAAAAGGAGAAAAAATAAATCATGAATAAACGCGTAAAACTTGTTGCTACATTAGGTCCTGCGGTTGAAATCCGTGGTGGTAAAAAATTCGGTGAAGACGGCTACTGGGGTGAAAAACTTGATGTTGAAGCATCGGCTCAGAAAATCGCTGAATTGATCAAAGAAGGCGCAAACGTATTTCGTTTCAACTTCTCACATGGTGACCACCAAGAGCAAGGTGACCGTATGGCAACAGTACGTCGTGCTGAAGAAATCGCTGGTCAAAAAGTTGGTTTCTTGCTTGATACAAAAGGTCCTGAAATCCGTACAGAATTGTTTGAAGGCGACGCAAAAGAATATGAGTACACAACTGGTGAAACACTTCGTGTTGCGACAAAACAGGGAATCAAATCAACTCGTGAAGTGATTGCCTTAAACGTTGCAGGTGCTCTTGACATCTATGACGACGTTGAAGTTGGAAAACAAATCCTTGTCGACGATGGTAAACTTGGTCTTCGTGTCTTTGCGAAAGACGATGAAAAACGTGAATTTGAAGTAACCGTTGAAAATGACGGTGTTATCGCAAAACAAAAAGGTGTAAACATTCCTTACACTAAAATTCCTTTCCCAGCACTTGCTGAGCGTGATAATGCAGATATTCGTTTCGGTCTTGAGCAAGGATTGAACTTCATCGCGATTTCATTTGTTCGTACTGCAAAAGACGTCAACGAAGTACGTGCAATCTGTGAAGAAACTGGTAATGCGCACGTGAAATTGTTTGCGAAAATCGAAAACCAACAAGGTATCGATAACATCGATGAAATCATCGAAGCAGCAGACGGTATCATGATTGCCCGTGGTGACATGGGGATCGAAGTACCATTTGAAATGGTTCCAGTTTACCAAAAAATGATTATCACTAAAGTAAATGCAGCTGGGAAAGCAGTTATCACTGCAACAAACATGCTTGAAACCATGACTGAAAAACCACGTGCAACTCGTTCAGAAGTATCAGACGTCTTCAATGCTGTTATCGACGGTACAGATGCAACGATGCTTTCAGGTGAGTCAGCAAACGGTAAATACCCAGTTGAGTCAGTTCGTACTATGGCAACGATTGCGAAAAATGCGCAAACTCTATTGGAAGAATACAGCCGTTTGGATTCTTCAACATTTGAACGTACAAGCAAGACAGAAGTTATTGCCTCTGCTGTTCGCGACGCATGTCACTCAATGAATATTAAATTGGTTGTAACGGTTACTGAAACTGGATTCTCAGCACGTTCAATTTCGAAATACCGTCCAAATGCAGATATCTTGGCAGTTACCTTTACAGAAGAAGTTCAAAAATCATTGATGATTAACTGGGGAGTTATTCCAATTGTGACAGACAAACCAGCTTCTACAGATGATATGTTTGAATTGGCAGAACGTGAAGCAATCAAAGCTGGACTTGTTCAATCAGGTGATGACATTGTCATTGTTGCAGGGCTTCCAGTTGGGGTTGCAGGTTCAACTAATACAATGCGTGTTCGTACTGTAAAATAAGTATAAAATAAAAGCCTCGTGAAATCACGAAGGCTTTTCTAGCTCTCTTAGATAATATGTAAACCATATTGTTGATATTTTTCTAAAATATCCTCTGGAATATTATTGTCTGTAATAAAAGTGTCAATAGCCTCTGTACCTAGAAATGTTGCAACAGATGTATTTTCTAATTTTGAGGAATCAATTAAGGCAATGACTTTTTCTGAGTGTTTCACCATTGTCTTTTTCAACTCAACTTCATAAATATTGAAATCAGATAAACCATCTGTCAAATTAAAGGAATGGGCTGATATAAATAGCTTGTTGATATTCATTTTAGTAAGCATCTCTGTTCCTAAGGTGCTTTCAATTGCGTTTGAGCGGCCTCTGAGAATCCCCCCTATGATAATGGTTGTCACATTGGGTACATCCTTCAATAGTTCAGCTGTCATCATACCGTTTGTTAAAACGGTTAGTCTCAGAGAGGACTGACTAATGAGCTTACTCAATTCATAGGCGGTTGAGCTGGCATCAATCAGAATACACTCATTTGTTTGAATCAGGTCAAATGCTTTTTTGGCGATCTGTTTTTTTAAGGTATCATTTTTTTTACTTCTAAAATTATAGGAAGTGTGTGCCGGAAAATTGAGAGAATCAATGACACTCACTTTTCCGTGGCTTCTATCTACGAGTTTTTTCTGAGAAAGGATTGTTAGATCGTTTCGAATGGTGACAAGAGATACTCCCAGCTCATCACTTAAATCTTTAACGCGGATACTTTTTTTCTGAGATAAAATATCAAGTATTTTTCTATGTCGTTCTTCCTGGTACATAATGATTCTCCCGTTAGAGCTTGCTTGCGGTTATCATAGCGAAATTAGACGAAAATGTCAAGTAAAAGCATATATAAAACACGAAAACCTCTAAGCAGGATAAGTCTGCTTAGAGGTTTTCGTGTATATAAAGTAAGTAATGTGAAAAAAATAACGATATTTATTTTCAAAAAACTTTCGTTTTTCTTTCGCTTTTCTTTCTTTTTGTCTATCAAAAGATAAAAAACGTTGACAAAAACAAAAGAAAGCGGTATCATTGTGGTGTACAATTTTTTAGATTTTAGAGAGGTGTGCTATATGAAAGTTGGAATTGGAGCAGATAATAATGCTTTTGAATTAAAAGAATTTATTAAAACGGTACTTGCTGATAATGGATTCGAAGTAGAGGATTACGGATGTTACTCTGAAGATAGTATTGATTATCCAGGAATTGCTGAAAAGGTAGCACATGGTATTTTAGTAGGTGAAGTTCAAAAAGGAATTTTACTATGTGGTACAGGGATCGGAATGGCTATGGCAGCTAATAAAGTAAGAGGGATTCGTGCTGCACAAGTACATGATGTGTATTCTGCAAAACGTGCTGAATTGAGTAATAACGCTCATATTATTACAATCGGGTCTAAGGTGGTTGGTCCAGCTTTGGCAGCAGAACTTGTTACGACATTTTTAGCTCAGCATTTTGTTGAAAGTCCTTCTTCTGAAAAAATTGCTCAAGTAATGGAGTTGGAAAATAAATGCTAGAAGACAGAAATGTTGTGCGTCGACCCATTGTAGGGCTGAGTCAAAAGAATTATCGTAATACAGCTACCTTAGAGAAAGAATATCTGAATGTTTTTTTAGAAGAACTGGATTTATTAGCTGATGTAGATATTGATTTGTTTTATTTTCCGAGTTTAGGAGTTCTCCACCAATCAGCTGCTATGTTGAAAGGGACTAAGCTAGAGTATGGTGCACAGAATATTGCACCGATTGCTAACGGTGCAATGACAGGAGAATTTTCGATTGAATCGCTTGTGGATATAGGTGGTTCCTATGTTGAGCTAGGTCATGCGGAAAGGCGTAAGTATTTTGGCGAAACAGATGAGCTCATTCGTCAGAAAATACAACTAGCTTTTGAATTAGGAGTCACTCCAGTTCTTTGTATCGGAGATCCTGAACGTTCTACAGAAGAAGTAAGGCAGGGATATTTTACCCAGCAGTTAGTAACAGTTATATCAGGTATCAGTCAGTGTGATCTTAAGCGTTTAGTGATTGCTTATGAACCAGTTTGGGCGATTGGTCAAGCTGAAGCAGCGGACGATAATTATGTTTGGGACTCTCATCGTATCATTCGTGCTATTCTCACTCGTGAATGTGGAGCAGAAGTGGCGGATGCTGTTAGAATTATTTACGGTGGTTCTGTTAGTAAAGAAAATACGAAAAGTTTAGTCAAGGATGCAAATGTTGATGGTGTCTTTGTTGGAAGATTTGGACATAATCCTCATCATTTTGCAGAAATTATTCGACTGGTTTATCAGATAAAAGATATGGAGGAAAATAGGTGAAAGCCATCATTTTGGTATCCCATTCTGAAAAGATTTCAGAGGGATTAAAGGAAATGCTAGAGGAAATGATTGACTCTTCAGCAGTACAAATTATTTCGGCAGGTGGAACAGGAGATGGTCGTTTAGGGACTAATGCGATTACGATTTATGAACATCTAGTTGCCTGCTCTGAATGTGAAGAAATTTATATTTTTGCCGACATTGGAAGCTCTATTTTAAGTTCGGAAACAGCCATAGAAATGCTGGACTTAGAAGAAGATAGACAGAAAGTGACATTATTTGATGCCCCGCTGATAGAAGGTGCATTTATTGGAGCAGTACAAGCCTCTATTGGAGCTTGTACCAAGGACATATTGGAAGAAATATCTTTAAATAAATAATTTTTGGAGGAACATCTCATGAGAAGACTCATTAACGACGGCTACAATGTAGTAGAAGAAATGCTTGCAGGCTATGCAGCAGCGAACCCTACCTATGTCAAATTATTAGAACACGATGACCGTGTAGTGGTTAGTCAACAGCTAAGTGAAGAACCTCGCGTAAGAATCATTATAGGTGGCGGTTCTGGTCACGAACCACTATTCCTAGGCTATGTAGGAAAGGATTTTGCAGATGCTGCCGTAGTCGGTAATGTTAACACTTCACCATCTCCAGAACCATGTTATAATGCTGTCAAAGCAGTGGATAGTGGCAAAGGATGTCTTTATCTCTATGGTAACTATGCAGGAGATGTCTTGAATTTTGATATGGGTGCGGAATTGGCAGCTGATGATGGCATTCGGGTTGAAACAGTTACTGTCAAAGATGACTTGATTTCATCTGAAAACTTTGAGGATCGTCGTGGAGTAGCTGGAGACTTATTTGTATTTAAAGTAGCCGCAGCCGCAGCTGCTAAAGGTTATGACCTAGATGCAGTAAAGGCTGTAGCAGAACGTGCAAATGAAAATACCTTCTCAATGGGTGTTGCCTTATCATCTGCTACCTTACCAGTAACTGGAAAAGAAATTTTTGATATGGAAGACGGGGATATGGAAGTCGGTATGGGCTTGCATGGTGAACCAGGTATCCGTCGTGAAAAATTGCGCTCAGCTGATGAAGTTGTAGAAGAAATCTATACTTATATTAAAGAACATACAGACTTGGCAGCTGGAGATGAAGTAGCTGTATTGGTAAATGGACTAGGTGGTCTACCGCTTATGGACCAATATATCTGCTACCGCAAGTTAAATGAGTTATTAACAACTGATGAAATAACGATTCATAAGTCATTGGTAGGAAATTTTGCTACATCAATGGATATGGTTGGTATGTCTATTACCTTACTTCGGGTGGATGCAGAATTGAAAGAATTACTCGATTTGCCATGTGATACACCTTACTACAAAGCATAGGAGTGACAAGAATGACACAATTCGATATGAACTATTTTACATCTGTCATCGAAGAAATGGCTGCGATGATTGAAATAGAACGTGACTATCTCACTTCATTAGATTCGAATATTGGAGACGGAGATCATGGTATTAACTTGAGTATTGGTTTCCGTGATGTTAGTAAACAATTAGAGAACTTTGACAAAACTTCTGAAACTATTTCTAGTTTATTTAAAAAAGTGGGCATGTCTCTCCTTGGAAAAGTCGGTGGTGCCTCTGGTCCATTGTATGGTAGTTTTTTCCTTAAAATGGGAACAGCCGCACAGAACAAGTCGGAAGTAACCTTTGCAGAATTTGTAGATATGTATAGTGCTGGGGTGACAGCAGTACAAAATCGTGGGAAAGCAGAGCTTGGTGATAAAACTATGATTGATGCCTTGCTTCCAGCAATGGAGTATTTAACTCAGCATAAAGAAACGGAAGATGTTGTAGCAGTAATGCAAGAAGCTTTGACACTAATGAAACAAGGTGCAGAAAGCACGGACAATATTGTTGCTAAAAAAGGTCGTGCGCTTCGCTTAGGTGAACGTGCAATCGGACATCGGGATCCTGGTGCAGAATCTTCGTGGAAACTATTTGAATGTTTTGTGAAGAAGTTAGGATACTTAAAGGAGAGATAGTATGAAATTTTTACGATCAACACTAGGTTACATGATTGCTGGTATGATTGTAATGAGTGTTTGGGGAGCTTTTGCAAATGCTTATGGTATTGTAGGTGGCTATTTTGCAGCATTTATTATCATTGGTCCAATGTGGTTCATGAATCACTACGTTGGATTGATTAAACAAGATGATGATGCAGCTTTTGTGGATATGGGGCTTGGTATTGCCATTTGTGGTATTTGTCGAGACGGCTTTTTGCTCGGTTGGGGTGAAGTTGCTGGCTCTGTCCCTACTCTATTATTAGTAGCTCTTGGTGCTGCTTTAGGAGGCATTGTTGCTGCTAAAATCCTAGATGATATGGAACAGGATGCGAAGAAATAGGGAGGAGGACACAAAATGACGATTCAACAAGCAATTGCTACAATAGTAGGTGGATTTGTATTCCCTTTTGTCATTCAAATGATTTGGGGAAAAATGGTTGAGCACTGGGGAGCTATCGGTGGCTGGCTTGCAGCAGCCTTTATCGTTGGAACGGTTTGGGCAATGAACCACGGAATTCCAAAACCAATGATTACTCAAACGGGTTCTGTTTGGATTGATATGGGGCTTGCAGCAGGTGTAGGGGTATTTTTCTCAACACTGACTCGTGGAGGCAAACTCAATAAAGCAATTCCGAATTTAGCGGCCGCATTAGTTGGTGGCATTATTGGAGGATTGATTCTATCTTTCTTCCTGTAATATAAGGGATGTTAAATATGAAAAACCTTGCTCAGTTTCTTTTACTGAGTAAGGTTTTTGTGTATCAAAGAGGGGGTAAAAACTTGTTTCTCGACTTGTTTCAGTGTATAATGATACAAGTTTTTACCTTAAATTAGATAAAACAAAAGGAGAAATCATGAAAAATAATGCTATGATGCGATTTTCACTCTTGGTGATTTCCATCTTTTTAATGTCTCATCTGGCTATTGCACCAGCGATTCCAAAGCTCTATGATTATTATCATGCTAAGAATGCAAGTTTAGGACTTGCTTCGGTGGAGAGCTTGGTGACGGTTCCTGCTGTGATGATTACCATCACAGTCTTGCTCAGTAATTTGGTGGTTTCTTGGTTAGGAACGAAGAAGACCGTTTTGTTGGGTTTGGGATTGATTGGTCTCTTTGGTACCTTACCGACCTTTTTAACCTCCTTCCCTCTTATTTTTTTATGTCGTTTGTTGCTAGGAGTCGGAATTGGGCTTTATAATTCGCTGTCTATCAGTTTGATTAGCGATTTTTACGAGGGCGAAGTGCGGGCTCGGATGATTGGCTTGCGGACGGCTTTTCTCAATATCGGAAAGGCCTTGACTACCTTTGTGGCGGGCTATGCTTTGTTGATTGGAGTTAATTATACCTTTTTAGTTTATGTGCTTGCTTTTCCTGTCCTAATTCTCTTTTATCTCAATGTCCCTGAGTCAAAAGAGAATCAGGTGGCAGTCAAAGATGCCCTTACCTGGAATTATCAGGTGGGATTGGTTGTTGCCTTAACTTTCCTAGTCGGCATCAGCTATATCGGTGCGACTATTAAAATTCCAAGCCTCCTTGTGACCCAGTACGGCTTTTCAACGACTTTGTCTAGTCAGTTGCTCACGATTTTGGCATTCAGCGGGATTATTACAGGTTGTTTCTTTGGACCGATTGTAAAGAAATTAGGTGATGCGACCTTATTTGCGGTTCTCGTTGCAATGGGGCTTGGCAACTTCCTCTTCACTCTTCCTTTCCATTTGCCACTCTTTATCCTTGCTAGTATCCTAGTAGGAATGAGTTTTGTCGGCATTATGTCCTTTAATTTTTATTATATTTCCAAGCAATTTCCGAAAGAACAAGTCCATTTTGTGATCAGTCTTGCTATTACAGGAGGCAATATCGGGGTTGTCTTGACACCTGTCTTACTGACAAAATTATTGGAAAAATTCCAGATTGAAACCTTCATCACACCTTTTTATATCAGTAGCTGCTTAATGGCATTTGCCTGTGTACTGGCTTATCTATTGTTAAAAATAAAGAAATAATATTCTGAAAAACAGACTTGACTTGGAGTGCACTCCAAGTGGTATACTAGAGACACTTTGGCAAAGAAAGTGAGGAAAGAAGATGAAAACAGCAATTTTTGAAAAAGCCGGTTCGATGATTATCGGTGAGGTAGACAAGCCTCAGATTCAAGAAAAGGACGATGTGATTATCAAGATCGTTCGAGCCTGCGTCTGTGGGTCAGATCTCTGGTCTTATTCGCACGGAGATGACAAGGATGCACATTCAATGAACTCTGGTCACGAGGCCTTGGGAATTGTTGAAGAGGTTGGAAGCGAGATTACCACGGTCAAGCCGGGTGATTTTGTCATCGTGCCGTTTACGCATGGTTGTGGGCATTGTGATGCCTGCCGTGCAGGATTTGACGGGACCTGTGACAATCATCCAGCACCGACTAACTGGGGCGGTGGTTTCCAGTCCGAATACCTGCGTTTCCACTATGGAAATTGGGCCTTGGTGAAAGTACCAGGACAGCCGTCTGACTATTCAGAAGGAATGCTCAAGTCTCTGCTTACTCTGGCAGATGTTATGCCAACAGGATACCATGCAGCCCGTGTCGCAAATGTCCAACGTGGAGACAAGGTCGTGGTCATCGGTGACGGTGCGGTTGGTCAGTGTGCGGTCATTGCGGCTAAAATGATGGGAGCTTCTCAGATTATCTTGATGAGTCGCCATGCCGATCGTCAGGCTATGGCTTTAGAATCAGGTGCAACAGCCGTTGTAGCAGAACGCGGTGAAGAAGGCATTGCCAAGGTTCGTGAACTATTAGGCGGTGGAGCAGACGCTGCGCTTGAATGCGTGGGAACAGAAGCCGCAATCGAGCAAGCTTTAGGAGTTCTTCACAATGGCGGACGTGTTGGTTTTGTGGGTGTACCGCATTATAATAGCCGTCCACTCGGCTCAACCTTTGCCCAAAATATCTCAGTTGCAGGTGGCTCAGCCTCTGTAACGACCTATAACAAGCAAGTTTTGCTCAAAGCCGTACTTGACGGTGATATCAACCCAGGACGTGTCTTTACGCAGACCTATGCTCTAGACGATGTCAACCAAGCCTACCAAGACATGGCAGACCGTAAGGTCATTAAATCTATGTTGATTGTAGAATAGTATCACATTCTAACCTTCTAAAATCCCTCTTCCATTCATTCGGAAGAGGGATTTTGGGTATTAGTCGCTTTATCTGACGGTGATATAAGCATCTGGGGAATAGGGGGTGGCATCAAACCCTGTCTTTTGTCCAAGGATGGTCTGGGCTAGTTGCCAGCCGATAAAAGGACCACAAGTCAGGCCAGAAGAGCCAAGACCGCTTGCTACTAAAATCGACGGTTGGTCTGATAGTCGTCCGTAGAAAGGCAGAAAGTCCGAGGTATAGGCACGAGTACCAACGCGCGTATGGCTGATATCGTATTGGGCTAAATCAGGGATAAAAGACGTTCCAACTTCTTTCATCTGCTGAATTTTGTCCAAATCAAGCGACAGATCATAGCCTTGATCATTCTCATGGGTCGCTCCAATGACTAATTTTCCTTCTTCAAAGGGGAGAATATCGATTTCCCCGTGGAGCATACAGCCAGGCCAGTTATCCGTCTCAAATTTTGTCTCAAGTGCTAGCAATTGCCCTTTTTGAGGTGCAATATCGACCTCGTAGCCAAAAGGAGTGAGGAGGTTTGGTAACCAAGCACCCGCTGCTAAGATAATCTCGTCATAGGGATAAATAGTTGTGCCTACCTGGACCTGCTTATCAGGCAAGAGCTGAGCCTGTCCTATGATAAACTGCCCTCCCTGTTGTTGAAATAGTTCTTGCAGTTGGTCTAAGAGTTGCCCACCGTCCACTCGTCCACCACCATGTGTGAGGACAGCGCCTTGGTCTGTTACAAGAGGAGGGACTCGGTTTTTTAAACCTTGCCCCTTTAGCACTTCGAGTTGCCCAATCATTGGAGACTGTTTTCTTCTTTCTTGTGCCATAGTTTCTAATTTGCTAAGCAGAGACTCTTTCTTTTTAAAGACCAAGGTTCCTGTCTGTTTGTAAGGAAGGTCTTTCATCCCAGCTTTTTCTAAATCCTGCATCAATTCCAGATAAAAGGCTGCTCCCTTATCTACTAGGCGATACCAGATTTGGTTGCGGCGCTGCGAGAGCCACGGACAGATGATACCAGCAGCAGCCCGTGTTGCATTTCCTGTTCCATCATCGATTAGTGTGACCTGTATATCAAGATGTTGAGTAAGGTAAAAAGCAGCAGTAGAGCCAACGATTCCCCCACCGATAATGATTATTCTTTTATGTTTCATATCTCTAGTATAGCACAAAGACAAGAGGGTTTCTTTATTTTTTTGAAAATGATAGAATAGAAAAAAAGGAGAAGATATGTCAGATGTAATGTACCCAGAAGTCCTAACGATTGGAAATGGAGCGATCAAGGTTGCGACTGTTGGTGATAGTTTGACCTATGGTTATGGGTTAGAAGACAGAGAACGCGACGCCTATCCCAGCATTTTGGCTGAAAAATTAGGGAATCATTATCAGGTGTCAAATTTTGGTCTGAGTGGCCGTTCTTTGCAGTCTACCTCGGATTATCCCTACTTACAGGAAAAAAATGCCCAGTTGTCGCTTGAAAGTGAGGCAGATATTGTCATCATCATGATTGGAAGTAATGATAGCAGGGGTCCTTATTGGAATAAAGAGCGTTTTACCAAGGAATATGGCGAGCTGGTCGATCGTTACCTGAAAATGCCCAGTCAACCAGATGTCTATCTCTTGGTCCCTCCGTATGTTCCGACCAGCCGATTTGGACTGAATAATGACATTGTACGCACCGAGTTGCAGGAGATTATTCCTAGAATCGCTGAAGAACGCGGACTAGAGTGGATCAATTTTTATCCCTTGACAGAAGGGTGCTTAGAGTATTATAGTGACGGGCTGCATTTGACCCCGCTAGGCAATCAGCTAATAGCAGATAGGGTGTATGCCGCAATCATGGGAGAAAGTCCTAGGTAATTTTTGAGAAAATATGCTATACTAGTAATAGAGAAATGGAGAGAAGTATGGCAAAAAGGGATTTTATTCATCGCATTATTATTATTGGCTTGTTGGTCTTGGGGCTTATCGCACTGCGTATCTGGGTCTTTGAACCAGTCACCATCACCAAGGAAATGGCTAACCAGTACCTCAAAGAAGATGATGTCATCATTGCAGTAAAAGGAAGGGAACTCGAATACGGCGATTTTGTCCTATATCAAGTAGATGGAGCAGAACATGTCGGTCGGATTATTGCCAAGGAGGGTGATAGCGTGACCTACATGGACGATGTTTTGTACCGTAACAATGAAATTGTCGAGGAAACTTACCTCAGTAAGTCAGCCAATCATCAAGACTACTATACAGAAGATGTCATTGTCCCTCGGCTTGAGAAAAAGAATTATTGGATTCTCAATGACATTCGCACCAACCACGAAGATAGTCGCACACTTGGCTTGATTTCATCTAAACAAGTCATCGGTCGTCTGACTTTCCGAGTCAGTCCAGTCGGTGAATTTGGATTTATCGATATCGGACTAACCCATAAGTAGGGTTAGTTTTTTTCTTCACAAACGATAGTGGATTGAGAAAGGAATAAGACAAGGTAAGGAGCAGTAGATAGAGCTAGCGTTCATCAAAGCGACTCAATACTCATTTAATTTCAAAAATAGCCATTTTATCTATCACTACTTATTTTTTGCTATAAAATAGAGCAAGCTAAGTAAGTTTAATAAGATGATTTCTCAGTAACTGGAATGAATAGTGATAGAAAAAGGGAGTTTATGCCCGAACCATCTAAGAAAGTCATTAAAGGCTAATTTTGATTTTCATTGAGTATAACGATGTTCTAATCCTCACCTAATATTAGTCCGGCGTACTGTTGAAGGTTGGAAATAAGGATTGTGAAATAATCCTCTAGATTGAAGAAAAAGTCCATTTTGGACAATTTTCGTCAATCTTTTTTCTTTTATTTGAGAAATAAACAACTCTTAACAATACCCCTATATCGGCATTTCTAAGAGTTTCTGTTATATGGTAGTCAACCTCAAAAATAAAAAATTTTTCTATCCTTAATGGGGTTTGTCTATGTTCTGAAAGATTATAAAATAATCCTCAGCTAACCTCCGTTACTCTGCGGTTTATAGGAACTAGCGCTAGGTAGAATTTGATTTTTATAGAGCATTAGACTAGACCAATTTTGTGTTTGACAAATGAAAATCTTTTATATATACTAGTTTTATTGGTTTTATCAACAAAGAATATGACTATACCAATTTACTTAATCAACATTAAAAACAGCATTTCATTGTTTTCCTCTCTAAAATCAGGTAGCAATAGCCTACAGGACTATTGGTTGATACTGAGTTTGAAAGAGTGGGGAGCGAAGTGAATCAAAATCTGATATTTTTGTAGGAACGACATTTTTTGAGACCTTAGGATCAAAAAATAGCAACGAAATCTCGAAGAGAGTTGCTTGCGTCCGCACTATCCAAGAAAATATCAAAAAGGATTAATGTTGGAATTTGTTAAGTATTCAAAAAAAGCTTACTAGAAACGGAAGGTAGTTTGTATGTGTGGAATCGTTGGTGTTGTTGGAAATGCAAATGCAACTGATATTTTAATTCAAGGACTTGAAAAATTGGAATACCGTGGGTATGATTCAGCGGGAATTTTTGTGACAGGTGGAGCAACAGGACACTTAGTCAAATCCGTTGGTCGTATTGCTGACTTGTCAGCCAAGGTCGGAGATAGCGTAGAAGGGACAATCGGAATCGGTCACACCCGCTGGGCAACTCACGGAAAACCAACGGAAGATAACGCTCACCCTCATACCTCACAAACAGGACGATTTGTTCTTGTCCACAATGGGGTGATTGAAAATTATCTTGAAATGAAAAATACCTATCTTCAAGATCATGATTTCAAGGGGCAGACAGATACAGAGATTGCAGTGCACTTGATTGGTAAATTTGTTGAAGAAGACAACATGTCTGTGCTTGAAGCATTCAAAAAAGCGCTTCACATTATCCAAGGCTCGTATGCCTTTGCCTTGATTGACGCTGCAAATCCTGATACGATTTATGTTGCTAAAAACAAGTCCCCACTATTGATTGGTCTTGGAGAGGGCTACAACATGGTCTGTTCAGATGCTATGGCCATGATTCGTGAAACTAGTGAATATATGGAAATTCACGATAAAGAATTGGTCGTTGTAACCAAAGACAGTGTCGAAGTTATGGACTATGATGGCACTCCAATCGAGCGGGGTAGTTATACAGCAGAACTTGACTTATCAGACATCGGTAAAGGGACCTATCCTTTCTACATGCTAAAAGAAATCGATGAGCAACCAACCGTGATGCGTAAGTTGATTAGCGCTTACTCTGATACGGATGGTCAGATGACGGTTGAGCCAGCCATTGTCAAAGCTGTTCAGGAAGCAGACCGCCTCTACATTCTTGCGGCAGGAACATCTTACAATGCAGGCTATGCGTCTAAGAACATGATTGAAGCTTTAACAGATACACCAGTTGAATTGGGTGTGGCTTCTGAGTGGGGCTACCACATGCCACTCTTGAGCAAGAAACCGCTCTTTATCCTCTTGACCCAGTCTGGTGAGACAGCAGACAGCCGTCAGGTTCTCGTCAAGGCCAATGAAATGGGCATTCCAAGTTTGACCATTACTAACGTCCCAGGTTCTACCCTATCACGTGAAGCGACTTATACCATGCTTCTTCATGCAGGTCCTGAAATTGCGGTAGCTTCTACTAAGGCTTACACTGCTCAGGTGGCGGCCCTTGCTTTCTTATCAAAAGCAGTTGGAGAAGCAAATGGCAAGAAAGAAGCGCTTGACTTTGACTTGGTGCATGAATTGTCTATTGTGGCCCAGTCAATTGAAGCAACCTTGTCTGAAAAAGACATGATTGCAGCAAAAGTTGAAAAGCTGCTTGCAACTACTCGTAATGCCTTTTACATCGGTCGTGGCAATGACTATTATGTGACGATTGAAGCTGCACTCAAATTAAAAGAAATTTCATATATCCAATGTGAAGGATTTGCGGCTGGTGAGTTGAAACACGGAACCATCTCCTTGATTGAAGATGGTACACCTGTTATCGCCTTGATTTCAGCTAGTGAGAAAGTTGCGGCGCATACTCGTGGAAATATTGCAGAAGTCGTTTCCCGTGGGGCACACAGCTTAACCATTGTTGAAGAAGGCTTGGAGCGAGAAGATGATGACATCGTGGTCAACAAGGTTCATCCATTCCTCTCAAGCATTTCAATGGTGATTCCAACCCAATTGATTGCCTATTACGCCTCTCTTCAACGCGGACTAGACGTTGATAAACCACGTAACCTGGCCAAAGCCGTTACGGTTGAATAAAATCCAATCCTCGTAGCCCAGCTACGGGGATTTTTGTTTGTAGGATGGATTGGTTACACTCATTTTATGATTAAAAGATAGAAGAATAAAGATAAGCATGAATAGGCAATCTGTATAAAAATTTTCACAGTAGCAGTGGTTTTTTAGCTGAGCAGATTTAACAGACAACGGTATATTTTTTCACTTTATCTTATAAAAATACAGAAAAAGGTCTTTTAATTTTCTGAAATTTCTGTTATACTAGGGTTTAATTATTATTTTGGAGGAGATTATGGGATATATTATCGAGATTTTACCGAGCTTATTAAATGGGGCTTTGGTATCCTTACAAGTCTTTGTCTGGGTCTTGCTCCTGTCTCTTCCATTAGGAGCGCTAGTAGCCTTTTTGATGAAAATTCCATTCAAACCTTTACTCTGGTTCTTGAATGTTTATGTACTCATTATGCGGGGGACGCCCTTGTTGCTCCAGTTGATTTTTGTCTATTATGTCTTACCAAGTGTAGGAATTACCTTTGATCGGATGCCTGCGGTCATTATCACCTTTACGCTGAATTATGCGGCCTATTTCTCTGAAATCTTCCGTGGAGGAATCGAAGCGATTCCTGCTGGTCAGTATGAGGCAGCAAAAGTCTTGAAGTTTACGCCTGTTCAGACCATTCGCTACATTGTCTTGCCTCAAGTGGTGAAAATTGTTTTACCGAGTGTCTTCAATGAAGTGACGACCTTGGTCAAAGATACGTCCTTGATTTATGCGCTGGGGGTCAACGACCTGCTTCTTGCTAGTCGGACAGCAGCCAACCGCGATGTTAGTCTAGCGCCGATGTTTATCGCAGGTGCCTTGTACTTGGTGATGATTGGTCTGGTGACCCTTGTTGCCAATAAGATTGAGAAAAAATTTGATTATTATAGATAGGAGGTCTTATGTTAGAATTACGCAATCTTTCCAAAAGATTTGGTCATAAACAGATTTTTTCCAACTATGACCTCGTGATTCCTGAGGGGAAAATCCTTGCCATCGTTGGTCAGTCTGGTGGTGGAAAAACGACACTGCTACGGATGTTAGCAGGACTTGAGACGATTGACTCTGGTCAGTTGATTTATAATGGAGAAGAACTGCCTTTAGAGGAGTTGGGAAAACGACATTTGTTGGGCTTTGTTTTCCAAGATTTTCAGTTATTCCCACATTTATCGGTGTTGGAAAACTTGGTCTTGTCGCCCATTAAAACGCAGAATACTTCTCGTAGTGAGGCTGAAAGCAAAGCCCGTCAATTGCTTGAAACTCTTGGTCTAGCTGGTCATGCGGATGCCTATCCGTATTCCTTATCTGGTGGGCAAAAGCAGCGTGTCGCCTTGGCGCGTGCCATGATGATTGACCCTGAGATGATTGGCTATGATGAACCAACCTCAGCACTTGACCCTGAGTTACGTAAAGAAGTGGAGAATCTCATTCTTGAAAATCGCAGAACGGGTATTACGCAGATTGTCGTCACCCATGACATGCAGTTTGCGGAAAACATCGCTGATGAGATTATCAAGATTGAGCCCAAACATTAGAGTCTATCTGTAAAAAGGGGAATGAATTATGAAATTGAAATCACTTGTAATCGCTACAGTCGGTATGTTAGCAGGTCTTGCGCTTACAGCGTGTGGGGCTAGCGATTCAGCAGCTAAAAAAGACAGCTGGTCTAGCTATGAAGAAAGCAAAAAAATCACGATTGGCTTTGACAAGACGTTTGTCCCAATGGGATTTGAAGAAAAAAATGGTCAGTATACAGGGTTTGATATTGACCTAGCGACAGCAGTCTTTGACAAATATGGGATTACCATTGAATGGCAGCCGATTGACTGGGACTTAAAAGAAACAGAGTTAAACAATGGCAACATTGATTTAATTTGGAATGGGTATTCCGCAACAGATGAGCGTCGGGAAAAGGTTCTCTTTTCAAATGATTACATGGAAAACCTCCAGGTCTTGGTCACCAAGAAATCATCTAAGATTGACGCAAGTTCGGATATGAAAGACAAGGTGCTAGGAGCCCAAGCTGGATCGTCTGGCTATGCAGCTTTTGAAGCACAGTCAGCTATCTTAAAAGATCTTGTAAAAAACAATGAAGCAACCCAATACGCAACCTTTAATGAAGCCTTGATTGACTTGAAAAATGACCGTATTGACGGGCTCTTGATTGATCGTGTCTATGCGAATTACTACTTGCAGCAAGAAGGTTTGATCAAGGATTACAATATTATTGATGCTGGTTTTGAGAAAGAAGCCTTTGCGGTCGGTGCTCGTAAGGTAGATACGACCTTGGTAGATAAGATTAACGCCGCCTTCAAAGAATTGTATGCAGATGGTAGCTTCCAAAAAATCTCTGACAAATGGTTCGGAGAAGATGTCGCCACAGATGTGATTAAGAAAAAATAAGTGTGAAAGGCAGGATAGTTCCTGTCTTTTATTGTTTTGTCTCTTTGTCAAAATTTTTGTGACAAGATTTGAGTTTTTTTCTGTCAGAGGTGAGTGTATAATAAAATCAGAAAAATTTAGGAGGAAATGATGGAAAATTCTTCATTAAAAGTTCGGATCCAAAAACTAGGAACGACTTTATCAAATATGGTTATGCCTAATATTGGGGCATTTATTGCATGGGGGGTCTTGACATCTCTTTTTATCGAGACAGGTTGGTTGCCAAATGAAACTTTTGCAACGATCGTTGGTCCGATGATTAAATATTTGTTGCCGCTCTTGATTGGTTACACAGGTGGTTACAATGTTTACGGTCAACGTGGTGGTGTGGTCGGTTCCATTTTGACCATGGGGGTCATTGCCGGTTCAGAAGTACCAATGTTTATCGGTGCGATGCTGGTTGGTCCATTTGGTGCTTGGGTCATCAAGAAATTTGACCAAGCTTTCCAAGAAAAGATTCGCCCTGGATTTGAAATGTTGGTCAACAACTTCTCGGCAGGCTTGATTGGCTTTGCCCTTATGCTCATCAGCTTTAAAGTGGTTGGTCCATTCGTATCCAGCATGACAACAGCTATTGGAGATGGAGTTCAGACGATTGTTGATATGAAACTCTTACCATTAGCGAATATCATTATCGAGCCTGCTAAAGTTTTGTTCTTAAACAATGCGCTTAACCATGGTATCTTTACACCGCTTGGAACAGAGCAAGTATTGAAAGTTGGAAAATCAGTTCTCTTCCTCTTGGAAGCAAACCCTGGACCTGGTCTTGGTATCTTGTTTGCCTACGCTTTGTTCGGCAAAGGTTCAGCAAAATCGTCTTCATGGGGAGCAATGGTCATTCACTTCCTCGGTGGTATCCATGAAATCTACTTCCCATACGTGATGATGAAACCAGCTCTTTTCCTTGCTGCAATCGCAGGTGGTGTATCTGGTACCTTCACTTTCCAATTGTTGAATGCAGGTCTTGTAGGAGCATCTTCACCAGGATCAATCATTGCTATCACTGGTCTTGTACCAAAAGAAGGAAACTACTTTGCTAATCTTCTAGCTGTTTGGGGCGGTGTCTTTGCGGGAGCAGTGGCTTCCTTCCTAGTAGCTTCTATCATCTTAAAAGCAGATAAGTCAGAAGGAACTTCTCTTGAATCAGCCCAAGCAGCCACTAAAGCAGCAAAAGCGGTTGCCAAAGGCCAAGCGCAAGTAGCCGTATCAAACGATGTAACAACAGATAATGTTCATCAAATCATCTTTGCCTGTGATGCAGGTATGGGAAGCTCTGCTATGGGGGCGTCCTTGCTTCGCGACAAGGTGAAAAAAGCAGGATTGAGTATCCCAGTGACAAATAAGGCGATTGCCAATCTTCAAGATACAGATCATACACTTATTATCACACAGGAAGAATTGGCAGATCGTGCAGCACAACGTACTCCACGTGCGATTCACGTAGCGGTTGATAATTTCCTTACCTCACCAAAATACGATGAAATCATCGCTCAATTAACCAATCAAATTGCTACACCTTCATCAGCTCCAGCAGAAGCAGCAGCTGAAACGGCAACAGCAGATTTGAAAGTAGTTGAACAAGTTGTCTTTCCTTATGGAGATGCCCAAGGCTCAGCAACAATGGGCCAAACAACTTTGAGTACAATCTTTAAGAATAAGGGAATTGCGACTCCAATTGTTAGCCTACCGTATGCAGACTTGTCAGCTCACAATGTCAAGACTAGTTTGATTGTCACAACTCCTGCAAGTCAAGCACAGGTAAAAGCAGTAGCACCTCATGCCCAAGTTTTGGTCGTTGACAGCCTTGTGACCACACCAGAATATGACAAACTAGCAGCTGGCTTAATCCATTAAAAAATTGTCATCTCAACAGACAATCTACAGCAACTGTAGTATAATGAAAGTATGTTACTAACCAAACGAGAAGAACAACTGATGAAAGCTTTCCTCCAGGTAGGAAAGCTTTCCTTAAAGGAAATGGCAGATATCTTGCAAGTGTCGTCACGGACGGTGTATCGGACCTTGTCGGACTTGACCGAGAGCCTTTCTAAAGAAGAAATTCAATTGATCAAGGACGGTAAGAAATACTATTTGTCGGGGAATCTTGCTGCCTTGACTGATTATCAAGCAGATACGACCTATACACCAAGCGAGCGCCTAGTCCTAATGGCCTATCAACTCCTGACCAGTCAGGAAGTGGTGACTAATGAGCAGTTTCAGGAGCAATTTTTGGTCTCAAATGTGACCGTGATTCAAGATATTGCAGAAATTGAGCGCCGTTTACTGGTCTTTGACTTACAGTTGACGCGTCAGCGTGGCTATCGGGTAGAAGGGACGAGCAGTCAGAAGCGCCGCTTTCTGGCTATTCTACTGAGCAATACCATTTCGATTCAGGACTTTTGGTCAGATCGCTATGGTGCTTTTCCGGTCTTAGAGGCTACGATGATGTATCAGGTTCGTCAGGTCTTTGAACGTTATCAAAGCTTACTAGGGGACTTGGATCCAAAGCTCAAGGAATTTCTAATCATCCTGCTAGGACTAGCAGACAATCAGGACACCTTGACCCAGCAGGTCAACGTATCTAAGGTGGCTCTTGATTTTGCCCAGAAAGTCTTTGCAGACTTGGCCAAGACCAGTAAGCACTTTTACAGCATTCAGGAAATCATCTATTTTGCTTCTATCTTAGACGAGGTCATTATCAAACGGCAGGAAGTCCCCTTGTTTAGTGAGAGCTTTGACAGTGGCTTTTATTACAGTATTTCCCAATTGGTGGACAGCGTGTCACGCTTTACAAAGATTGACTTTGTCAAAGACAAGGTCCTCTTTCCCTTATTGTTTCACCATGTTCGCCTCAGTCTAGCGGTACCAGTCCTCTTTCCAGATCGCTCTACCACTAATGTCGCCTATCTAGCGACCCAGAAAAATCCTTTCTTACATCGTGTGGTGAGCCTAGTTATACAGGATATTTTTCCTAGCTATATCCATAATGAATACGAGTATGAACTGGTCACTCTTCATTTTGCTTCTAGTTTGCGTAGAAGTCCAGATATTTATCCAATTCGGATGCTCTTGGTGACTGATGAACGCCCCTTGACAACCAGCGTTCTCGTTTCAAAGATTAAAAGTATTGCGCCTTTTGTGGAATGGATTGACGTGCAAAGCACGACCAATCTAGCACAGTTGCAGTTATCGCAGTATGATTATGTTCTCGCGACAAAGCCTGTTCCGCAGCTTGCTATTGATGTGATTTCAACCTTTCCCAATACTAAGGAAATTCTAGAATTGCAGGAAACCTTGCAGTCGATTCAGGAAAATCGGACAGTGGCTGTTCGTGAAGAAATTATGATCAACAGGCATTATGATTTGCAGGCTTACTTACAAGGAAGTAGCCATCTTCTGACACATTTCTCACTTCATGAACTGGCAAATGGTGCTACCTTTGAAGAAACCGTCCAGCAGATTGTGGCTCAACTTTCTTTTGTCAAGGACAAAGACTATCTAGCCAGAAAGCTGATTTCTCGTTTTGAGATGAGCCCGCTTGCTATTCCAAATACCAATTTGGCCTTGGTTCACACCCAGTCCAGTCAGGTGACTCAGAGCCAATTTCAAATTGTTTCTCTAGCGCAACCTGTCACGGCCTTGTCAATGAACAATCAGCCAGAAACCGTTCAGCGGGTCTTGGTCATGCTGACCAAGCTCGGCGAGCAAGAAGAAATGCGAGAGCTGATGACTGCTATCAGCCAGTCTATTATCGAAAATAACCTTTATACCGAAATTTATCGTACCGGAAATCAGGAAATCATCTATCAACTCCTGAATTCCATTTTCAATGAAAAAATCAAACAATGGGAGAATTAACATGGAACTTCAACAAGAACTGATTCAACTAAAGCAAGCATTTGCGACAAAAGAAGAAGCAATTCGCTTTTGCGGTCGCCAGTTAGCAGATGCAGGTCATGTCAACGAAGCCTATATCGAGGCGATGATTGAGCGCAACGAAGAATTGTCTGTTTACATGGGGAACTTTATCGCCATTCCGCACGGGACAGATGCAGCGAAAAAAGAAGTTCGTTCATCAGGTATTACCATTGTACAAGTCCCTGCAGGAGTTAATTTTGGAACAGACGAAGAACCAAAGATAGCAACAGTCCTCTTTGGGATTGCAGGTCTTGGGGATGAGCATTTGGAAATCATCCAAAAAATCTCGATCTTCTGTGCGGATGTTGACAATGTGGTGAAGTTGGCTGATGCCCAGTCAGAAGAAGAAGTGGTCGCTCTGTTAAACAGTGTCGAATAAGAAAGAAGGATTCAGATGAAAAAAGCAGTACATTTTGGTGCCGGTAATATCGGTCGCGGATTTATCGGAGAAATTTTATTTGAAAATGGCTTTGGAATTGCTTTTGTCGATGTCAATGAGCGGATTATTGATGCTCTGAATGAGCGCGGAAGCTATGAAATTGAGATTGCAGAAGAAGGGCAACGCCATATTGCTGTCTCAAGCGTACGTGGAATAAACAACGCTACTCACCCTGAGGAAGTAGTAGCAGCTATTGCAGAAGCAGATTTAGTGACTACAGCGATTGGTCCAAATATCCTGCCTTTTATTGCTGGATTGGTAGCACAAGGAATTGAAGCACGTAAGAACGCAGGAAATACACAACCGCTCGATATTCTAGCTTGTGAAAACATGATTGGTGGATCAAGTTTCCTTTATGAAGAAGTGAAAAAACACTTGTCCGAATCAGGTTTGGCCTTTGCAGAAGAGCATATCGGATTCCCGAATGCTGCGGTAGACCGTATTGTCCCAGCTCAAAGTCATGAAGATCCTCTTTTTGTAGTAGTAGAGCCTTTCAATGAGTGGGTAGTAGAAACTCATGCCATGAAAAATCCTGACTTGAAACTGGATAAGGTCCACTATGAAGCAGACCTTGAACCATTTATTGAGCGGAAATTGTTCTCTGTTAACTCAGGACATGCAACCTCAGCTTATACTGGAGCACATTTTGGCGCACAAACCATTTTAGAAGCTCTGCAAAATCCAACTGTTAAAGAAAAAGTTGAAGCTGTTTTAGCGGAAATTCGCAGCCTCCTCGTTTCTAAATGGGGATTTGAGGAAGTAGCACTTGAAGACTACCACAAAGTCATCATCAGCCGCTTTGAAAATCCATTTATCGTGGATGATGTGGCGCGTGTAGCCCGCACACCAATCCGTAAATTAGGTTATGATGAGCGCTTTATTCGCCCAATCCGTGAACTACGTGAGCGTGGCTTGAGCTACGATGCCCTCCTTCAAACCGTACGCTATATCTTTGAGTATAAGGATGAAACAGATGCCCAATCGGTTGAATTGCAGGAGATGCTCGCTCAAGATTCCCTTGCAACTGTCGTAGAAAAGATTACAGGCGTGACCGATCCAGCCCTCGTTGCGGAAATCGTGGCAGTAGTTGAAGGGAAGTAAGATAAACAAAACTAAGGGGACTTAATCTTCTAGTTTTTTGGGCTTGAATTTACAATATAAGTGCACAATAAAAAAGGGGCTAGTAACCTAGTTCCTTTTTTGTGTAATCTGATGAAAGACGACTTGCCAGACTTCGTGACGGCGCCAGAGGGAGGTGTGGACCATATCGCCAATTTCAAAGGTGACAAGTTTTGATTTTTGACTGATAGAGACCATTTGGAAATTGGTCAGATGGGTGGACTGGACTTGGTGGTGTTGGAGCATTTCTTCTTTGTTGAGAGAGCGTCCTTTTTCGTCAATTAGGAGATAATTATTCTCAATCAGGTCTTGATAGCCTTTTTCATGCGCTTGAATTTCTGATTCAAGGCGGTAGAGCTTGTCAAAGACATGCTCATACATTTCATCGTGAGGAATTTCAGACGGCTCTACATGGATATCCACATCGAAAACTCCATGCTTTAAAATCAAGAGTTGTTCAACCTGTTCGGTCACCTTATGACTCTCATAGACCGACAAATCAGGGTTCATTTCAAGGACAATGTCGAGATAGATATTGGCTCCGTAGGTTCTGCCACGTTGGGATTTGACGGCGCTAATCTTGGGCAGCTTTAGAATATCTGTTTCATACTTATGGAGCAATTCCTCATCAAAACCATCTGACAGGGTGAAGAAACTCTCCATGAAAATCCCGTAGGCTGTTTTTAAGATGAAGAAGGTAATGATAATGGCTGCAATTTTATCAATAATCGGAAATTGAAAGGCCGCTGCAAAAACAGCAATGGAAGTTCCGATTGAGGTCATGGCATCTGACAGATTGTCCTTGGCAGTTGCCTCCAAAGCCTTTGACCGCACCTTTTTTGCTAAGCCTTTGTTGTAGAGATAGACCGCAAGCATGACGATAGCAGAGATGACTCCAACGATTGCCCCCATAACGTCAATTTCAACGACTTCCTTACTGAGGAGCTTTTGAATAGTGCTATGGAGAACTTGAAAACCAACGACAAACATGATGAAAGAAGTAATGAGACTTGCTAGATCTTCCATTTTCCAATGGCCAAATTTATGGTCGGTATCCGCAGGCTTCTGTGCCATTCTCAGCCCAATCAGCACCGCGATATTGCCGATAATATCTGAAATGTTGTTAAAGGCATCCGCCGTGAGGGCGTCCGAGTGAAAGAGGGAGCCAGCTGCTAGCTTTGCGCCTGATAAGACTACATAGGCGATAATTGATAAGATAGCCCCGCGCTCCGCCAGTTTCAAATTATGTGCTTGTTGGTCCATAATCCCTCCTTTGTACTTGCTTCATTGTAGCAGAATGAACGAAAATTTTCAAGGGAAGGAAAAAGAGCTAGGAGCTAGCTCTTTTGAATGACAGTCTTTCCTATTTCACCCGAATATCACCTGTATTTGTTTCAAGAATGAGGCGATTCTGGGAGTTGGGTTGGTTTTGGAAGTGATTGGATACGCTACCGAGGTCTGTGTTTGCTTCAATGTTGACAGCTGTTTTAGGATTGAGTTGCAGGTCAATGTTGCCGATGTCCGTAAAGATGCTATTTTGCCCAGTTAGGCTGAGGTTGGTTGCGGTAATATCTCCTGTATTTAAGCTAATAGAGCTTTTGTTCAACAGGCTAGAGCCTTCTTTGACATTTGGGAGAGCTAGGCTGACATCTGCCAGTTGAATTTCTCCTGCATCGACATCTAAATGGAGTGTACCGATGTTGACGTTACTTAGTTTGACAGGGCCAATATTAACAGTTAGTTCGGCAGTATCAATGGTAACGTTTTTAAGATCAATATCTCCTATATCAACAAGCCCTTTCAGTTCTTTTAGGCTTGTTCCCTTAGGCACTTCAAGGCGGGGGATGCGCTCTTCAAGCCAATTTTGCTGACTAAGATGTAGAACGATATCAAGTAGACCGTCCGTATTGATGAACGAATTCGGCTGATTATCGTTGATTGTCAGTTGTTTATCTTTTAATCGGTAGTTTACAGAAGCAAATTGATCTTTCAGGTAGTGATAGTAACTCAGATGAAATTGCCTATCTTTTGACGGAGCGATAATGATACTCGTTTGAATATCAAGCGACTCTACTTTGTCAAAGTCAATGGTTTCTAATCTTCGACTGAGAGCGACTTCTTGTTTCAGATTCTTCCAACCGCCTAGTAGAAAGCCTGCACCTGCAAGGCTGAGTCCGACAAAGAGAAGAGTTAGACAGGTTTTGGTAAAACGGTTAAATGATTTCATAGCGGTTTCTCCTAATAACTTTTTCTTGCATCAAGTGAACAAGGGCAAGGACAGCCTTTGTTCCAAGAATAATTGTCATATGTGTACCAAGAAGCCCTAGAGGAATAGCGACTAGTCCAAGCCCAATAAAGAGGAGTGAGTTACTCCAGGCAATTGAAAGAACCTGAAAAGCTGTAAAGATAAATTCGATGCCTAAAGCAATAGCACTAATCCATATAGAAGCAAGGACCAACAAGAAACTGAAAACGAGTATAATCGCAGTTAGAAAGAGAGCTAAGAGGGTCAGAGCTAAAGGAAAGGCTAAAGGAGCTGCTAGGATACTGAGTATTACAATGAGAATGGTATTGCGAGGTGTAGCAGTTCCTGCTTCGGTCTTTTTCTCATAGAGCTGGTCGAGGATTTCTCGTGCAGCCTGCTTAGGACTTCCTAACTCAGCAATGACCTGTGCCTCGTTTTCTAATCCAGCTTCGTCAAAGTATTCATTAAAATGTTCCATGGCCTCTTGATAATCCTCTGCTGGCAAGCGTTTAAGATATTTCTGTAATTGAGTGATATAGTCGCTGCGTGTCATTTACGTAAGCTCCCTTCTATAATACCGTCTATATTGTCCTTGTATTCCGTCCATTCGGTTTGCAAAAAGGTAATCTGCTTGCGACCTTGGTCGGTAATTTTGTAATATTTGCGCTTGCGACCTTGAAATTCCTGAGAATAGGTCGTTACAAAAGCTGCTTTTTCGAGTTTTTTCAGAATGGGATATAAGGTTGATTCCTTAATATCCGCTACAATCTTAATGGTCTGACTGATTTCATATCCGTAGGAGTCATGTTTTTCGACAATCGATAGAATCAGAAATTCAATTAAGACAGAGGAAACAGGATAGTACATAAATGTTCACCTCTCTTATATATAAATATTTTATATATAAATTATATACATATAGATACTCCTTGTCAAGGATAATATATAAAAATTTTATATAAAAAACCAAGCACCGTAAAAGCTGCTTGGTTCAGTATTTCATCATCAGTATACATTGTTGTTGAGAAGTTGCTGGTATTCATCTTCCTCACAACCTTATTTTTTTCGAAAGAGACATGGAGCATTTATTTTTTTGCTTGTTCATCTGTGTAAAATGTAGTATAATAATCAAGTAGAAAAGTGAGACGGTTGCTCCTTATTCTGTAAGGTAGGTGATGTCTATGGACAGTTCATCAAAATCTAACAGAGAGGAGGGAGCCTGAGTTGTCAACGTTCGAAGTATTGACGCTTTTATTGGTGACGGGTAACTTTGTTATCTCATTAGTAAAGCTCATTTTGGAACTTATCAAAACAACAAAAAATAACCGTCCAAACTTTGGCGAGTTAACGGTTATTTTTTAACTTTTAAAAACGAGTCACCGTCTTTAACGGTTCTACGTTGGAGCTGAGTTATTACTCAGCTCCTTTTCTATTGCTATTATATCATTTTATAGGGAAATTGCAAGTGCAAGGGTACACTATTTTTGACAGATGGCTGATTCAGCTATTTCATCAGTAGAACGACTAGTTTGTCAAAATCGATTGTCGTTGTAAAGGTTCCTGTTTGAAGTTCAAGGCTGTTTTCGTGGACAGCTGTCACTTGGCTAAAGAGGTAGTGATTGCCACCCCAGAATTGGTCAGTATTCGTGTAGGCTTTGCATCTACCGAGAGAAATGTGGTTGCAGGGAGTGTAGTCTTTTTCCTTTTTGACGAGAATATCCAGGCAGCGCCGGAGATTAAAGTAGCCGTAGCGTTGCCGTTTTTCAAAGCAGACCATATCTTGATAGATCCCAACAATTTTGACATTTCGCAGAACTTGGTACCACATCGTATTAAGGGAAACATCGCAAACCTTTCCCAGATAGTCTTGAATAGCAAAACTAGACTTTTGCTGAAGAGAAGTTGCGAGGTCGGGAGTGTCTGCCTCTTGCTGGATTGGCAGGTCAATATCTTCTCGAACCAGCTGGTCCAAACTGATATCTGCAAAGTCAGCAATTGCAATCAGAATCTGCAGGTCAGGAATCGAAGTCCCGTTTTCCCACTTGGAAACAGACTGGCGACTGACCGTAAAGGTTTCCGCAAATTGTTCTTGCGACAACTGGTGAATCGTGCGAATGAGACGAATTTTTTCATGTAGTAACATCATTGTCACCTCCTAATCCCTACTCTAGCAAACCGTTCAATTCTTGCCAAGAAAGCCCAGTTTACATCTTGCTACTGTTGGTTGCAGTGGGGAAAAACGCCCTAATATGCATTGAAGGGCGTTTTTCGTATCGTATTTTTATTGGTGTCCCACAATTCCTAGAATGACATCGACGGCTTTTTCCATGGTTTCAAGGCTGACAAATTCAAAGCGGCCATGCATATTCTCACCACCTGCAAAGATATTTGGTGTTGGAATACCCATGAAGGAAATTTTTGATCCGTCAGTTCCACCACGAACTGGCTCAATGATTGGTGTGATATCAAGATTTTCCATAACTTCTTTAGCAATGGTGATTGGTGTCATGTCTTTTTCGATGATTTTCTTCATGTTATAGTATTGGTCATGAAGGTTTACGATGACGCGTGGTGTGTCAAAATCTTGGTTCATCTTCTCAGCAATATCCAGCATCAATTGTTTGCGGGCTTTGAAATCAGCTTCTTCAAAATCACGAATGATGTATGTGGTCTGTGCTTGATCAACGCTTCCTGACATGTCCATTAAATGGAAGAACCCTTGATAACCATCCGTTTTTTCTGGACGATCTGCTTCTGGGAGAGCATTATGGAAGTCAATCGCTAACTGGAAGGCATTGATCATTTGATCCTTGGCAGAACCCGGGTGGACGTTGCGTCCGATAAAGTCAATCTTAGCCCCAGCAGCGCTAAAGGTTTCGTATTGGAGTTCGCCAAGTGGGCCGCCATCCATCGTATAAGCAAAGTCCACATCAAAGTCTTCCACGTCAAACTTGTCTGCGCCAACTCCGATCTCTTCGTCAGGACCAAATCCGACCCGAATTTCGCAGTGTTTGATGTCAGGATGTGAGACTAAGTATTCAATGGCTGTCATGATTTCAGCGATTCCTGACTTGTCATCAGAACCAAGCAGGGTTGTTCCGTCAGTTGTAATCAAGGTTTGCCCGTGATAGTTGTTTAATTGCGGAAAATCTTTAGGATGTAGCTCAAAACCAGATGTTCCAAGGGCAATCGGATTTCCGTCATAGTTCTCAATAATCTGCGGATTGACACCTTCGGCATTAAAGTCGGCTGTATCCATGTGGGCGATAAAGCCAATCTTGCGGGTCAAACTCGGGTCGTTGGCAGGTAGTGTTCCAATGGCAAATCCGTTTGGCAAGTAGTGAACATTTTGAAGTCCGATGCGTTTCATTTCAGGAAGCAGGATGTTTTGGGCAAATTCAACCTGATTTTGCGTACTAGGTGTGGTAGTGGACATCTCATCAGAACGTGTATTTTCTTTTACGTAGATAAGAAAGCGGTCTAAAAGAGTAGGGTATTTCATGTTTATTCTCCTATTTCGTTAAAATGTGCTTGTAAATGGCTTTGGCTACGCCGTCTTGGTCATTGGTATCTGTAACATCATCTGCAAAAGATTTGACGAGATCGCTGGCGTTACCCATGGCAATACTCAATCCTGCAAATTCCAGCATTTCAATGTCATTGTTGGCATCTCCCATCGCCATGATTTCCTCTGGTAAAATCTGGAGGTGCTCTGCTAATTTCTTCAAGGCAGAAGCCTTATTGGTTCCTGTTGGCAAGATTTCAAGCAGGACATCTTGGGAGCGGACAACGTCAAAGTCCTTGCTAAGTGCTGATGTGTATTTGCTTTCAAAAGTATCAGTGGCACTTTGTGTACCGACAAACATGGCTTGGAAGAGATGGCGGCTTTGGTTGGTCGCATCTTCCATGCTTAAAATGCTAGGCTCTACAAATACAAGATTCGCATCCATGCGTGAGAATTCATTTGGCTCGTCTTCAAGAACATAGTAGTGTTCCTCATCAAACAAGGTCAATTGCATCTCGCTTTTTGAAATGAAAGTTGCAAGGTATTTGATTTGTTCAGGGGATAACTCAGTCCAGTCAATCAGCTTCCAGTCGCTTGTCTGGTGGGTTGAACAACCATTATTGACAATGACATACTCATTTTCCGCATCAAGACCCAGCTGGTCAAAGTAGGGCTTCACTCCGGTTAGCATCCGCCCAGTGCAAAGAACCAGCTTAACACCACTCTCCACAGCCCGATGAATCGCTTCAATCTGGGGCTCTGTCAACTGCTTCTGACTCGTCAACAATGTCCCATCCATATCCAGGGCAAGTAATTTAATCATACATTCCTCCTCTAGTATTCTATAGACTAGTATAGCATAAAAAAACAGCCCAGTGGGCTGTTTTTTCACGAGCCTAGAAATTATAGAGCGAGGTAAGGTCCATCGGACTGTTTTTCCCTCGCCTAGAAATAGCAAAGCGAGGTTGGTTGAAGTGGGCTGTTTTTTCACGAGCCTAGACCTAACATCTACAGTTGAGAAGATGGGGGAAGTGGGATATAATAGTTTTACAATAGGTTGCTTCTATCAGATAAATGCTAGATTATTTATGAACGCAATGAGGTTAGACATATTTCCTTAAAGATAAGTGAGATTGCACAATGAGAGAACTATATCCCTTAGCACAACAATGGCTTTCGCTGCTGATGAAAGCGTATTTTAATGGTAAGCAAATAATAGATGACAATCAAAATATTTTAGTAATTGTAGTGATGAATCAGTTATGGAACAGCGCAAGATATTTCAAACGTAAAAAGAGACGGAGAATTCTTGATTAGAGGTGTATAATACCGATTGAAGTTGATAATGTGACTCTTAAATGGTTGACTTCAAGGTTCAAATGTCCTAGAATTAGGCTCTTACTAAGTGAGGTACATCACCTTTTTTTGAATGCAAGTAGGGACGTTACAAAAATAGGGTTATCTATTAGTAAGAAGAATGAATATTATTTAATAATATCTAAAGAGCTAAGCATGTCGATTTACGCTGAATCTGTCTGTATACAACAGGTTGAAGGGATTGGTAGTTGATATGATAAAATAGGTGGTTAATATGAAATATGATGATGTTAAACAAAGATTATTCGCTATCATTACTAGCTATATTGATGATAGCAGTCTACGAGAAAGGCTTCTTGAACAAGCATGTACCGAGCAGTCAATAAGAGGAGTTTTATTGTGTCATCTACTATAGCAGAGCAGAGGTATTACGGTTTAACTAATAATTCGGCTATAATTATTCCGAGAAGACTACCATTACCTAAAAAATAACGGAATGATGGAGAGAAATAAATATGGAATTGATGAATGTTTATTTTGAAAAGATTTTTAATGGTTGGAGTCAGCCAAGGATGAAGTTACTTCCAGACGCAATCTATACCGAAAGGAATGAGGGGTTAATAGCCTAGAATCGATAGAATGAGAGGGAATATGTTGGGAATTGCAAAGCGAACTTTTGTTGAAGATAAATAGCATTATTAGAGATGGAATAGGTGAAAAACGGAATGTCAATTCTAAGTATTTTCGGGAGTCGCTTGCGCCTCAAATTGAGACATATTTGAAAGATAAATCCTTTTCGAAGGGCTCCGTTGATACTATTTATTTGACGTAAGTACAATTTTGAATTTTAAAGTTTTACAGGATGATTTTTTATTGGACTTGCTTTTCATGAACAAATGTACGAGATATACATATCCGGCTACATTCCTGTAGGGTATAAGGGGGATTATCCCACTAGAAAATTTGAAATAATGAATCCGCAAGCTACTTAATAATCACCCACATTAGATGATAAGGATATTATTGTTGGGAGTTTATTATGATGCTTTAACAGATTGGTATAGCCAATACTTGTTAACATTCTGTGCTACTTAATTAGTAGTGAGAGACAACTTTTGGAGCAGATTGAAGAAAAAGTTCATTTTGGACAATTTTCTTCAATCTTTTTTTCTTTTATTTGAGAAATAAAAAAACTTTGAATAATACCGCTATGTCAGGATTTCTAAGAGTTTCTGTTATACGTAACCAACCCCAAAGATAAAAATTTTTCTATCTCTAATAGGGGTTGTCTTCGGTCTGGGACAAGTATTGGCTTGTTTTTTTGTTAAGAAGAACTTTTTAAAGGTTGACGAAATGAAGTCTTAGGAGTCTTTTTGAAAAAGAATATGCAAATTGCTTTCTACAGTGTTTTCCTATCTCGCATGCAAAAAATTCGGCAAAACCACAAATATATATGCCTTTGATATACTACGTATATCAAAGGTTTGACTACAAGTCAAACCTTACAACTCACAGTCTGCGCAAAACGTGCCAGAGATAGCCTATTATAACGATGTAAATGTATATAACTTGGTGCACATATTAATATGTTTATATATGCATATATTTATATATTATATAAGGTTTGTAGTGAGAAAGTTATACAGATTACATAAGGTGAGACTGGTATAGGCTGTGAGGAAATCCGAAAGAGAGAGTTGTTCGTGCGAGAAATTTAGAAAAGGAGGGAAAAGGATGAAGCATAAACGAACTGTATTCCTATGTTTAAACGTTCTCTTGATGAGTGATATTGTATAAGGGTTGGGATGGTGGGTATATGTCACATATGAATATTACAAGGGAGGGATAATGAGATGAAATGGAAGGATAGATGGTGGTTACCATTCTTAGTAGTTGGCTTACTTGTCGCTACAGGAGTTTGGGCATCTTATCATCTAGTAACATCACCAGATAGCAATCAAACAAAGGAAGAAATACCGCCTACCTCTAATTCTGCCTTAGAATTAGAAGGAAGTAGAGTTCCAGAGTTTACTGTAATAGACAAAAATGGACTAACAAAGACAGATGCTGATTTTTCTGATAAGCCAATGCTCATCGTCGAATGGGCTAGCTGGTGCCCAGATTGTCAACAGCAACTGCCAGTGGTTCAAGAAGTTTATAAAAAGTATGGTGATAAAGTGAACTTTGTCATGATTAACTTAAGCGATCCTAAAATTGAACCGAAAGAGCAAGCTGACCAATATATTAAGCAGGAAGGTTTTAGCTTTCCTTACTACTACGATGATGGTCAACAGGCAGCAGACTCTTTAAAGGTTCAGTCTATCCCTACGATGTACTTTGTTGATCGGAATCAAACTATCAAAAAAGTAGTGATTTCTTTTCAAGATGAAGCATCGCTGGAACTTCACCTCAAGACAATCTTGTAATTTTGATGGAGAAAAAAGAAGGGAGAGACAACAAAGAAGCTAGATAGTTAGCTTAGTATGTCAAGTTAAACATGAAAAATGTAATAAAAAAGGTGTTAATCCTACTATTAGGACTTTCCTTATTAATACCTATGGGATTTTTCCGATTTGCATCGGTCAGTGCGCAGAATACATCCTCTTCTCTGAAAGTAGAGAAAATTGACAATGCGACGATTACGTCTGACGGCTGTCAGCGGAAAATTGAGAAAACAGAAAAAGTCAAATGGAGTTTGCCACGTCAGCCAATTGATTTGGTTATTTTACAGGATACCAGTGGTTCTTTCAAAGATACAATTGGTGAAGTCCAAAAAGCTTTGAAAGAACTAACGACGCCAGTAACACTCGATAAGTATGATCCTAAAAATCCACGGTTGATTTTTACAAATGATAAGGATACAACAGACCGAGTAATGGTCAATACCTTCCAAGGGATTGATACAGAATATCAGTATGATGATTGGGATGGGAATTCTTTTGTAGAGAGTAATTTTAAAAATTTTTATAGAGAGGTTCCTAATACAGACCCTAAATATATATACCAGCTAAGGAAGTCAGAGTTATTAAATGATCCATCAAAAATTAACCAAGCAATTGATGCATTCGTAACAAGTGGTGGAACACCAACGGTGCCTGCCATTGAAGACACCATCGCAGAATACAACAAAATCAAAGGTGACATGAAGAACAATCGGAAGACGGTTTTCTTACTGGTCACAGATGGTGTAGCCAATGGGGTTCGTAAAGATGGAAAAGTTGTTTTTGACAGAAGTTTATACCGAAGTTATGCTTTACAATCTTATTTCAAAGCTCAAGGGGTAGAGGAATCTAATATGTATATCCCAGAAGCGGGTCAGAACTATCTGGCTCGTGCCAAGGAATTGGTAGAGGCTGGTAATACATTAAAGACGTTAGTTGCAGGACAAGCTAATAATCCTAAAGATGACGGTGCTGTTGTTGTAGGATTTTGGGAGAATGTTCCGTCATTTACGAAAGGTGGAGGATACGGAACAACTTACTTGAACGGATTTGCAGATACAGGAGTAAATACAGGTGATAATCGCACGGTTCAAGAAGTCTTCCATGAAGCCTTACAAAAAGTTGCGACTAATGATACCTACTATGTCAACGAACAAAAATCTGCCACAGCCTTTGCGGGAAAAATCCTAAAAGCAGTTGGTCAAGCCTTGGTCAAAGAAAATGTTGAAGGAGAATTTCAGGTTACAGACGGTTACACGGTTGATGCTGTTCGTATCAATGGAAAAACGGTCGTAGAAGACGTGAAGGATCCTGATAAACAAATTCAAGGCTTAGTCAAACAAGAAGGAAACAAAGTAACCATTTCTGTACCAGATAGCGTCTTCAATCCGGGAGACAATAAGTTTGACTACGATTTGAGTCGTTCTACAAAAGCTGATGTTGTAGATGAAGAGGATGAGGTAGATCCTCCTGCTGATTACCAGCCGAAAAAAGAAATGGTAGAGGTTCCGCAGTTAACCGGTAAATTTAAAGTTGGCGAATATGAAACAGCAGAACTTGGAAGTAAGACTCCACAAAAAGTCGAAGTACAAGAGCTCGCTTACTGCTATCCAACTGTTACCAAAGCGATTAAGGATGACAATCCAAAGAACGATTTAGGAACGATTGAAGATCCTTTGAAGTTGAGTAAGAAACCATCTTACAGCGCTTTACTAGATGCAGCAAGTGAAAACTTTACCTATACTGTGAACTATAGTTACAACAATGTACCTTATGAGTTCAAAGACAATGTCATGCTTGTGGATCCATTAGACTATCGTTTAGAGGTGGTAAATGCAGTTGCATCTGATTTAACTGGGCAGAAGTACGAGACGAGAATAGTTGAAAAAACGGATGCAGATGGTCACAAACAGACAGTAGTGGTAGCAGATGTACCAGCTAAAGAGAAGTCCTATGAGCATTTGTTGCTCAAGAAAGCAACGATGACCATCACTGTTCGTCTAAAGGAAGAATACCAAAATAAGAAAAATAAAGACTATCTGAAACTACTTCAAGACAGTCAAGGATTCGGTCTTGTGAACCAGGCTTCGATTCTTTGGAATGGCAGCAAGGATCCAGATGAAAAGGATCATTTGAAAGCAACGCCAGATGGTCGTGATACGGTTCGTCGTTCGAATGCAGTATATGTGAAACCTCCAGTGGAGACAGAAATTACAAAAGTTGTTAATAATAAAGAGCACGAGGATTTAGGGACTCCTGGAGAAGAATTTACCTATACAGTCAAAAGTCCATGGCCAGGAATTGCTGAGTCCTTTGAACTAAAAGATAAAGTCGTAGACGAGTTGGAAATTGTCCCAGATAGTGCAAGTGTGACCATTGCTGGTAAAGCTTATGAGAAACAAGGGCTTGTTGCTAAGGTCGAAGGCCAAACAGTCTCAGTGAAACTAGACAATAAGTCTATCAATACGATTACGCGTCTAGTGACTAGAAAATCCTCTGAATTGCCTGAAGTCACCTTAACCTTTAAGGCAAAGATTAAAGATAACGCAGACATCTCTAAATACAATGAAAATGGCGTTATCAAGGTACCGAATACGGCTAATGTTATCTTAAATGGGCACAATCCAATTACCTCAAATAAGGTGACGGTCACTCCACCTAAACCAACAGAACCATCAGTATCAAAACGTATTAACGATACCTTAACAGAGTTTACAACCTTTGATACTGTACCTTATACCTATACTGTTACCACCTCAATTCCAAATGATATGGAGCAGTATAAGAAATTTGTGATTAAGGATACATTGGATTCGAAACTTGAATTTAATGGAACACCTACCATCAAGGGAGATGCTGCCGACTTGTTTGACGTAGCAACAAACGGTCAAACTGTAACAGCAACTGTAAAAGCAGGTAAGTTTGCAGAGGTCGCTAAACTTTCATTGGTGGAGCTAGAGATTCCTGCCAAAATCAAATCAGGTGTGAGCGGCACAACGATTGAGAACAAAGCTCATCTTGACGTGACCAATAAACAAGGCGTTGAGAAAGAGTACGAAAGTAATCCAGCTACTGTCACGCCTCCACCTGTAACAAAGCGGATCAATGAAAAAGAAACTCATTTAGATATCGCGAACGAAACGGATTACAACTATAACATTAAGACAGTGCTTCCGACAGATATTACTTCTTATAAGAAATTTGTCATTTCGGATACTCTGAATGGTGAGTTGAAAGTGGTCAATACAGACAACAAAAAACCATTCATTAAAGGTGATGCTGCGAAGTTCTTTGACGTAAAAGTAGAAGGACAGACCATTACTGCAACCATGAAAGATTTCAAGGATGCAGCAGCTTTAGCCGCAAAAGAAGTTGAGTTAGTGATTCCTTCACAAATCAAGGCAGGTGTCGTAACCGCTAAAATTCCAAATACGGCTATGATTCAATTTACCAATAAGGTAGATGCTTCAGGTGAGAAAGAAACACCTCCTGTTACAGTCACTCCGCCAACGGATCCGACTCTTGACAAGAAGATTGAAGACAAATGGACAGAAGCAACTGTGGGAATCCAAGAAGCATATACCTACAGTATTACGAGCAAACTGCCAAATGATATTGAGCAATACAAATCCTATGCCATCACAGATACACTTGATTCCCGCTTAGAGTTCACTTCTACAGCACCTTCTATTGAAGGGGATGCCGCGAAGTTCTTTGACGTAAAAGTAGAAGGACAGACCGTTACTGCAACCATGAAGGATATGGCTAAAGCAGGGAAATTGGGCAATCAATCCGTGAAATTGGTGATTCCAGCAAAAATCAAGTCAGGTACAGCGATTGAAGGGATTCCAAATACAGCGAGACTTTCATATATCAATAAGCAAGATCAAGCAGGTGAGAAAGAAAGTCAACCTGTCACAGTTACACCACCTCCGATTGGTAAGAAAGTAAATGATAAAAATCATGCAGATTTAGGAAGTCTATCGGAACAATTTACCTATACAATCGATACGAAGGTGCCAAGTCTTGCTAACCAGTTTGAGATTACGGATACTCTTGTGAAAGAGCTAAACTTCGCAGGTGATGTAGTGGTGAAAGTCGGTGGTAAAGAAATCAAAGATGCCATGGTTCAAAAAGACGGACAAACGCTAACAGTCTCATTCAATAAAGATCAGGTTGAAGCTTATGCGAATCAGGCTGTGCAAGTTATCTTTGGAGCTAAGATTGCAAATGGTGTATCTGTAGAGGAATTAGTGAAGCGTTATCCGAATGAGCCAAAGGATAAAGCACTCGTTCCTAATACAGCAAGTTACCTAATCAACCATGATCCTAAAACCAAACAAGATACAGAGCCTGTAACGATCACACCCCCATCACCAAATTCTCCAGATATTGTGAAAAAGGTTAATGGAGAAAATGCCGCGACACTGGCAAAACGTGATGAGACATTTACCTATACAATTGAAACCTCTATGCCACTGAACGCGACTGCGTTTACTGTCACAGACCAACTAGAAGAGGTGCTTGAGTTTGTAGGTGAAAATGGAGATGTTCGTGTAACACTTGATGGCAAAGAGACAGATGCGACGATTTCAGTGAAGGGACAGAATCTCCAAGTTGATTTCCCTGAAAAGACTGTGAAAGAAAATAGCGGTAAGCCAATCGTCGTTACCTTTAAAGCTAAGATTAAGCAAGGGGCTAATCTATCTGCCTACGTTGTAGAAGGTAAAACCTCTATTCCAAATACAGCCAAGTATACGATTGACCATAATCCAAATACAAGTGAATCATCAAATGAAGTGCCAGTCACTCCACCAACTCCAGAACAACCAACAATTAAAAAGGATGTCAACGGAGAGGATTCAGCTACCCTAGCGACACGTGACGAGGTCTTCACTTACCATGTGAAAACAAGTGTTCCACTTGATGCGACAGAGTTTTCAGTAAAAGATACTCTTGTAGATGTACTTGAATTCGTAGGTGAGACTGCTCAAGTAACCCTTAATGGTCAAGCGCTTGAAACAAGTCAAATTAGTATCGATGGTCAAACCATCACTGCAAAACTAACAACTGAACAAGTTAAAGCAAGTGGTGGTCAGGAAGTCGTGCTAAGCTTCCAAGCGAAGATTAAGAATGGCGCCAACCTCTCAGATTATACAACTGAACAAGGTACAAGTGTACCGAATACTGCGTCTTATATCGCACAATTCCCACATCAACCAGAAGTTGTGAAGAACTCTAACGAAGTTCCAGTAACTCCACCAGCTCCAGAACAACCAACAATTAAAAAGGATGTCAATGGAGAGGCTTCTGCAACCCTCGCAAGTCGTGATGAAGTCTTTACTTACCATGTGAAAACAAGTGTTCCACTTGATGCGACAGAGTTTTCAGTAAAAGATACTCTTGTAGATGTTCTTGAATTTGCGGGAGAATCTGCTCAAGTAACCCTTAATGGGCAAGCACTTGATGCCAGTCAAATCACTGTAGCGGGTCAAACCATCACTGCGAAGCTAACAGCAGACCAAGTTAAAGCAAGTGGTGGTCAGGAAGTCGTGCTAAGCTTCCAAGCGAAGATTAAGGATGGTGCCAACCTCTCAGATTATACAACTGAAAAAGGTACAAGTGTGCCGAATACCGCTTCTTATATTGCACAATTCCCACATCAACCAGAAGTGGTGAAAAACTCAAATGAAGTTCCAGTTACACCACCAGCTCCAGAAGATCCAGCAATTGAAAAGGATGTCAACGGTGAGCTTTCTGCAACCCTCGCAAGTCGTGACGAAGTCTTTACTTACCACGTGAAAACAAGTGTTCCACTTGATGCGACAGAGTTTTCAGTAAAAGACACACTTGTCGATGTGCTTGAATTTGCGGGAGAATCTGCTCAAGCTAGTCTAACCCTCAATGGTCAGGCGCTTGATGTCAGTCAAATTAGTATCAATGGTCAAACTATCACTGCGAAGCTAACAACTGAACAAGTTAAAGCAAGCGGTGGTCAGGAAGTCGTGCTAAGCTTCCAAGCGAAGATTAAGGATGGTGCCAACCTCTCAGATTATACAACTGAACAAGGTACAAGTGTGCCGAATACCGCTTCTTATATTGCAAACTTCCCACATCAACCAGAAGTGGTGAAAAACTCAAATGAAGTCCCAGTCACTCCACCAGCTCCAGAAGAACCAACAATTAAAAAGGATGTCAATGGAGAGGCTTCTGCAACCCTCGCAAGTCGTGATGAAGTCTTTACTTACCACGTGAAAACAAGTGTTCCACTTGATGCGACTGAGTTTTCAGTAAAAGACACACTTGTCGATGTTCTTGAAGTAGTGGGAGATTCAGCTCAAGTAACCCTCAATGGTCAGGCGCTTGATGTCAGTCAAATTAGTATCAATGGTCAAACTATCACTGCGAAGCTAACAACTGAACAAGTTAAAGCAAGCGGTGGTCAGGAAGTCGTGCTAAGCTTCCAAGCGAAGATTAAGGATGGCGCAAATCTCACAGATTACACAACTGAAGAGAAAACAAGTGTTCCAAATACCGCTTCCTATACTGCGCATTTCCCACACCGCCCAAAAGTGGTAAAAGATTCAAATGAAGTTCCTGTTATTCCACCGACTCCAACAGAACCAGAGATTGATAAGAAAATCAATGAGACCTTGGAACATTTGGATATCGATCGAGAACAGACTTACATGTACAATGTGACTGCTGCTATTCCAAGTGATATTAAATTCTATAAAGAATTTATCGTATCAGATGAATTAGATGCTGCTTTAGAATTGGTCGGAACACCAGTCGCTTATGTTGACGGGTATGATGCTTCTGATGTTTTAGATGTTCATACAGAAGGAAATAAAGTAACCGTTTCTGTCAAAGATTTCAAACGCTTAGAAGGCTTTAAGAAAATTCAAGTCTATATCTTATCTAAGATTAAGGCCGATGCAGATTTAACATCCTATGCAGAGATGAAAGTTCCAAACATTGCTCATTTGGATTTTGTAAATAGTAATGGAATTGATGGCAAAAAACAAACAAAACCTGTAACGGTCACCCCACCACCTTCATCAGAAACTCCGCCACCACCAACACCAGGAGATCCTTACAAGACAGTCAGTCGTGTTGAAGGAGCAGAGCAGACAAGTCGCTTAGCATTAGGGCAAGCAACTGATTTGTTCCGATTTGATATTGTGACGACAGTCCCAGAAGATAAGGCAGATCAGAAAACAGAACTGACAAGTCTTATGATTACGGACACCTTGGATAGTCTTTTGAAGGTAGATGCGGTTGCTCTTAAAATTGATCAGCCTAAATTCACTCAAATCAAGCAATCTGTTCAAGAACAATTGGATGAAGTGAATAAAAAATTAGATCAGTTGAACGGTCAAGCGAATAATGTTGGAACGGTTGATGCTGCTCGAGAAGCCAAAGAAAAAGTCCAAGACTTGACAAAACAACTAGAAGTCGCCAAAGCGAATTTGGATAAATGGCTTGAAGCAAAAGCAGCTCAAACTGCAAACGCAGATAAGAAAGAGCAGGCTACTGATGCTTCAGAGACAAAAGACGAGAAGGTAGAAGATGCTGTTTCAGAACCGTCTACAGCTAAAGCAGTAGAGGATAAGGCAGACGCAGAGTCAGAAGATAAGGAACCAGAAGAGAAACCAACTTCTCCAGCTGCTAGCCAGCCTGCAGAGGAACCTATTTCTAAACCGAAACAGGAAGAAGATACAGAAGAAGCTAAGCTAAAAGCAGAAATTGCTAGCTTAGAAGAAGCGTTGAAAGCAGCTCAGGCAGAACTTGAAAAAGTAGAAGCTGAAGGTGATAATCGCACAGTCACTTCTGCAGCAGATAAAGTGAATCTCCAGAAAGAAGCAGAGAAGCTAACAGCAAAACTTGCGAAAATCGATAAGGCGATTGCACTATTGACGAATGTCAATGAAAAAGGTGAGCTCGATAAAGAACGCCTATCTAAGATTGCCAAGGTGACTGTCGATGGTCAATATGTGGAAGTAGATATTGAGAATGTAGATATTCTAGAAGTGTTACGCGGTAGCAACGTAAGACTGATTATCTATTCTTCTATCAAAGATCCATCTAGCTTAAGTGATTTGGTTTACGCAAACGGTATTGATAATACGGCTGATGTCATCTTTAACCATGATCCGAAGACTAAGAAACGGACAAATGTTGTCAAAGTGGTACCACCAAAACCATCAACCCCAACACCAAAACAACCACTACCAAAAGGTTCAATGCCATCAACTTCAACGCCAAGCAATCCAGTGCCGTCAGCACCAAGTTCGCAAAAGATTTTACCTCGGACAAATTCTACGGATACACATCGTTTAGAAATTATTCTTCTTGCGGTCGTTGACCTATTCATTGTAGTTCTGTTGCTTAGAAAAAAGAAATACAATTAACCTAGTATAGGGAGTGGGACTTAATTGTGATTTCGTAGAAATCGATTTTGTAGTCCCAACCCCGCAAGGTTGACTAGGTTTGTAGAATGTTAATTTATCAACGTTTTACAAACCAGACAACTGCGTCAACCTGTTAAAACTATGAAACGTAACGAGGCAAGTGACTTTTGTCCCAGCCTCCATACTTTATAGTGATATAGAAAGAGAGTTTTATGAAAAAGAGAAAAATAGCTCAAATGTGTGGAGCAGTCCTTATGATTAATAGCTTGGGACTTGCGACGATTGGTTCGTCCTTGATACAACCAACAACAGTCTTTGCTCAGGCTGAAGAACCAGAACCCGATGAAGTCATCATGAGCGCTGCTGAAAAGAATGCGATTCTTAAGCTGCAAGATGCCTTGAAACAATTTGAGGAGGATTTAAACGAAGGGGATCAGGAATTGATTGACATATCAATTGACGATTCAAAAGAAGCCTATGAGTCTGCAAAGCGTACCGTAATTAGTGAAGAAGGCAAAGCCATGTTAGCTCCATTGATTCAACGGTACGAAGCATTAAAAGCAAGAGCGGAACAGGAGAAAGGGGCGGAAGAACAACCCCAAGAAGATCCACAGGAAAAACCTCAAGACGGTTCTCAAGTTGATCCGAAAGACAATTCGAGTGAAAAACCTGAAGAAGATCCAAAGATAGTTCCAGAAGAACCAAAAGAAAATCCGCAGGAACAACCTAAGGAAGACCCACAAGTGAATCCGAAAGATGACTCACAAGACAATCCTCAAGTTGATCCGAAAGATGACTCACAAGACAATCCACAGGTAGATCCGAATGAGAACCCACAGGAACAGCCTCAAGAAGAACCCAAAGCTGAGCCGAAAGTCGAAGTGAAAGAAGAAGCAGTGATGTCTTCGATTCCTTATAAGAGTGTGAGAGAAGAAAATCCTGATTTACCAAAAGGCATGGAACGCATTAAAACCCCTGGTAAAGAAGGTGTTGAAACGATCACCTATCAAGTTACCTATACAGACGGAAAAGTGACCAGTCGTACAGAAGTAAAACGCGAAGTAACGAGCCCAGCGGTTGATGAAGTCATTGAAGTTGGCACGAAGGAAGCAACAGCAACTCCTGTCATCGAGATTAAAACGGAGACCAAAACAGAAGCCGTCGCTTATACGACTGTGTATGAAGAAAATCCTGAGTTACCAAAAGGTGAAAAACGCGTCAAAACATCAGGACAAAATGGCGTTGAAACGATCACCTATAGCGTTATTTACGTAAATGGTAAAGAAACCGAACGTACAGAAGTCAAACGTGAAATGACAAGCCCAGTAGTGAATGAAGTGATTGAAGTCGGAACAAAGGAAGACGCACCAACGCCACCAACAGATCCGACATCGCCAACACCTCTAGCACAGACCCAGGTGCACCCTCAAGTTCAACCTCAAACGGAGAATAAGCAGTTACCTGCAACAGGAGAAAGCGCTAATACGGGACTTGTTTCAGGATTAATGGTCTTGGGATTGGCACTTGTATCATTTATCGGTATTGGCAAGGGTAAAAAATACAAAAAATAATTTCTTTTGGAGGTATTCTCAATGAAAGAAATAACACCAATTAATTACTACAAAAGTAGAACATTTGTTTGTAAAAAATGCCATGAAACCGTTACTACAATTGAGGGAGCTTTAGATAGACGAACTCAATTTTGTAGTGACCTCTGTTCAAGACGCTACTGGCGCCATCCACATCAGTACAAGAAAGTACGGTAATACCAATGTGTGGTCGGTGTGGTTGTAAAATCTCAGCTACAATCATCCAAAACGACCAGTACCAGCTTTGAACTGGCAAGATACCTTACAGCATATGTCCATAGAAGCGGGATAGAAGCAGATTTTCTTCTATCCCGCTCTTTTTTATGCATGAGAATAGGAAGTATAAAATATAGTGAATAATCAATGATAGTAAATTCTTGATTTCTGAGCAAAAATATTTCTTTTCTTGCATATTTGAATTATTTTTACGAATTGATAGATAAGAAGGTTAGGAACAAGTGAATGGAGGGCTGTCCTGTCTAGCTTTTTGCAACAGAGAAACACAAAATAATTCCATTTTTAAAAATTATTTTTATATAGAATTTATAGCCCATTCATCTTATGTGTCTTCACTGAAACGATTGAATAATAGTCGTAAAGTATAGGAGGTGGCTAGTATGAAGAAATGGTTGAAATCTATTTTATTCGTTATTTTTGTAATCAGTATATTAGGAGGGTGTAGTGTGAAAAAAGAAACATGGAGTAAAAAACAGCAAGATATGAGTGCACGATATTTAGTATCGAATTATCAAGATATAAAAAAGATAAAATTTGTTGAAGTTACGGAAAATAAACAGGCAGGTTTTAATAGAGTTGTTGCAATTGTGAATGATAAAATATGGGTTGATTTTTCAATTAATGAAGTCAGCAGTGAGATTACAATGAATCATTTAGAGTCTAGAAATAACGGAAATACTTTGCAAGTAGAGAAAAGCAAACATAAAGGAGATTCATTAAGAAAGAGTGGCAATTAAATATCTAGGGGACAAATGATGACCACAGAGGATTATAATAAAATGGCTGGCGATGTTTATTATGTAGATTCTAAGAAGACTGTTATTCCTTTTCAAAAAAGAGATAAAGTTGCTGGAGATAAATATCAAATTTTACGAGTCTCGGACAACCAAACTAACGGTATGCAAGCAATGGCAGTTGCGCCAGTCGTGAATGGGGAGGTGGATGCTTCCCAGATTACAATTGTCTATGCAGGAACGAATATTGATGACCCTAGTGACCGTCGTACAGATATAGAAAATATAATGCAAGGGCGCGACGGGCTAACGAAAGACCCTCGGAGTTCCGAGATCATAGATAGTCAAATTGACACAGCTCTTGATTTTGCCACAGACATCAAAAAAACATATCCTCAAGCCACTATCTCTACGACAGGTCATTCTCTGGGAGGGTATCTCGCAACCTTAGTTGCGATAAAAAACAAATGGGCTTCAACAGCCTTTAATGGACCGAGTCCTGCTAATATGTTGACAGAAGAAGAGATTGCGTGGGCCAAAGCCCATACTGATATTATTATTAATTATCGCAACACGAGAGACTGGCTTGGGAATTATGGTGGAGACCCTTTGGGAATAGCACGTTATGTAGAGTCGTATAAGGATGCAGGCATATTTGCTATTTTGTATTACCATGGGCTTTCAACGTGGGAGTTTGACGCTCACGGGAACCTCATTGACAAATATGGCTTCATTGTTGACCAGAAAAATTACCATACGGGTGTTGATATTGATGGAGACGGGGTGGAGGATATTCACCTAAGCCCTGAAAATGTAGAGCCTAGGAATTTGTTCCTTTCTAGTGGCAATCTCAGTCTTGCGGGTGGTACGGCAATCAAGATTAATCCAGATAGCTTACGAATGCTCTCAAGTAATCTGAATAGCTTGGCATTAACTGAGATTCCAGCCATGATTCGTGTGTGTCAACTGTGCCAAGATAAAAATGCCAAAATTCAAGGGGATTTTAACACGCGAAAGCAAAAGGTGGAAGAAAGCATTGTTCAGCGTTTTAAGGAAACTAGACTAACAGAGGTCTTCTACCTACTTCATGATTCACTGGGACAGATGATGAATAAACAGCATATCTTTGAGAATCTATCTTCTCCTCAAACATTGGTCAATACGATTTCACATCCAGCTTATTTGTCTAGTGGTGCTTATCTGGACCTCTATCCTTATAATAGTATGCTATCTCGACTTGCTACAAATAGTCAACAATTGGTACAACAGCTGAGGGATGAGAAAACAGGTGGCTTCCAAGATGGTTTTCTAATAAATTCTCCACCGACAGCTCTCAAGTCTTCATCGGTCTTAGAAGAAACTGTGAAAAGCTTCAAAAAGAAGGGCGAAATCATTTTTGAAGGGACAGGATTACGGGAAGGGAAAAGAGATGGGATTAGCCAGTCCCTAACAGAAGTATTGGAAGTAGAGCAAAAAAACCTTCGAGAATTACAAATGGCGGTCGAAAATGTATCTCGTCTAACCTTGAGTTTAGCCAATAACTTTCAAGGAATGGATGAATGGCTGCAGGGACAGCTATCAAGTGGCGGTAATATGGCAGGTTTTTCTGTTCAACATGTCCCAGTCTCTTACAAAGCCTATCTTGAAGAATCTGCTATTTTTGATGATGTCAAAGATGTCTTACAGGCCTTTGATCAGCAAGTCGAAAGGCGGAGTGACCAGTATGCGAAGGAAGTAGCAGTTGCCTTTTCAGATACCTTTCAACAAGTTCAGGCTTCCTTAGAGAGATGGACTGAGCAGTTGATATCCTTTAATAAGACAGTTGACGCGGTAAAAGACACTTTCGATATCGACATTTACGTGGATAAGAAAAAGATGGTGGATGATAAAACTGTTGTCACACGGACCTATTGGGGTCAATTAGTGAGATTATATGGCTCGACAACGTCGGTAACAATTCGCTCTGCACACCAAGAGATTCCAACATTAGCAGACAAGATTGTAGAAGCAATTGAGGTTACACGTTCGGCCAAAAGTGATATGCAAAATCTAAAGCCTCAAATAAAGGTCATCATTGAGGAAGGTGTCTATAATGCTTTTGATTTGGATGAGATTGTGGCCAGTCAAAAAGTAATTCAAATTCAGACCAATCGCATCATGCAGGAGTTAAACTATGTAATGACAACAATTTCAAGTCAAATGACAGGACAAGCCATCACTAGACTATCAGAACAATTGGGAAATGTTCATCAGTTGACTCGCTATTTCAATCAATTGGTCGGAGATTGCTTCGGGAATCAAGGCGGAAAAGAGACGTTACCGCGTGGTGTATTGGCACCTCAGGCGAATTGCTTCTCTCTTAATAAGTAACATTTCTAGTCTCTATTTTTGTTTATGCAACTATTTTGTAGAAATAGACAATAAAAAATGAAAAAAGCTTGGGAATAGTTGTAAACTATCGTATGATTTATCTATAAAAATGTAAAGGAGACACTATTATGTCAGGACAAATTCGTGTATCACCAGAAACCTTACAATCACGTGCTCGTGAGTATGGGAAAGCTTCAAACGATATTACTACAATCTTGAATAATCTTCAACGCCTTCAAGATACTCTTCGTGGAGAGTGGGAAGGTCAAGCATTCCAAGGTTTTGATAATCAATTTAATGAATTGAAACCAAAAGTACAAAACTTTGCGGAATTGTTGCAACAAATCAATGCTCAACTTGATAAAACAGCACAAGCAATGCAACAACATGACCAAGATTTGTCTCGCAACTTTGGTCTACAATAAAACATTTTACTGGTAAGGTTGGGGGAGGAATCCTCAACCTTTTTTCATAGGAGGAAGAAGTGAATAAAAAATTATTGGTATGGCTAGGTGTTGGTTTATTAGCTATCACAGTTGTAGTATCTTTTTTTGGTGTTATAAAACCAACTTCAATTAGTAAAAATCCTTCAGAACAAACAACTCAGAAGAATCCATTTAAGATTGCAGTTGTCAATGAAGATAAAGGAATGACCTATAACGGAGAGAATGTCAATATTGCCAATACACTCATGAAATCATTTTCAAAATCTACGGATTATGTTATTGAAACAGTGTCTCGTTCGATTGCAATAAAAGGGTTAGAGAACAATACTTATCAGTTAATGATCATCTTCCCGAGTAAATTTTCAGAGGATAGTTTGGCGATTGAATCTGCGAATCCGTCGCGAGCTGTCTTTCAGTATGAAATCAAATCTGATAGACAACTAGTTGTAAAGCAGGCCGAGCAAGCTGTAGTTGATGTTAAGAGTCTTTTCAATAAAGATCTAGTCAATATCTACTTTCTTAGTATCATTGGAAACCTTCAGACTGCGCAATCTCAAGTGTCAGACGTTGTGACAAACGAAGGGGAGTCTTTAGATGCGTATAATACAAAACTATTTAATCCCTTGACTTCCTATTCTCAGTTGTTTGCAGGCTTACACTCAACACCAAATGATTTGTTAAACACGTATTCTTCATTTAGTAAAGATCTCAACAATACAAATGCTGCGTTTACATCAATTGCTAGCGTAGGTAAAAGCTATGAGGAAGAAATCGAAAAGATCAAATCCTTGCAGGAAGCTTGGCAATCGTCGATTGATACGAGAGAAACCATTTTAAAAAATTATGATGTAGAATTTTCAAAGTTAACAGTTGAACAACAGTTAGCTCAGATGAAAGAGCTTAATTCATATATTTTTGAACATTTGAATGAGCCTGCTGTATGGAAAGATACAACTGACAAAGTGAATGGCTTCAATACCGAACTAAAGAGTTTTGTAGAACGTTTAAAAAAGCTAAACACCGATATTGACAAAAGCTTAGAAAACTATGACGAAGCTATTGCGAAAGCAGTTGATGAGTCACTGGCAGATACGACTGGAAAGACAGATCAAGCTGATGAAATCAAGCAAACGCTAGGGCTATACTTTAAGAAACTACATGATACAATGCTGTCAAAAATAGATGGTGCTATTACTGCAATGCCTTACTATGATGATGATGGCATTAATCGTATGGACTTATCTGACGCAGATAAGAATTACTTGAAAAATATTAATCGTTTTGTGGAGTGGTATTCAACTGAAAATGAAAAAACTTTACCAGCAAGACCAGCTTCTACGATGCAACAACAGTATATCGCAAGCGTTAAAGAAGCTGTCTCACAAAATTTGCAGAAGCAAAGAACCATTCCTTTTAATAATATTGAGGGAAATGTGACTAGCGTAAAACTATCTGTTCCTGAAAATTATGTATTACATGTCAGCGACTACCCTACTACACAAATAAGTGCTACGGAATATGAGGTTGCTGGCTTAAGTGGTACTTCATTTGCGATTTCCTATACTCTTGCAGCAGTGAATCCAGAGCAAGTGGATATCTTCCAAGAAGTACCAGTACGAGCAGTCGTAACGACTAGTCAAGAAGTGGGGGTACTTTCTAGTGAGAGTGAGGAGAAAACAGTCTCTGATAAGGTAAAAGTCCCTGCGGATCTAGAAGAGGCTGAGTCTAAGACTCGAGAAGTTGAGGGAGCAATGGTTGTTCGTATCCCGAAAGCAGAAACGAAGACGATTACAAGAACCTATTCAGATACAGATGTTATTTCGAACGCTTCTGCCTACACAGTAAATGTTAATACACAAGCCGTTTATAATGATGTGAAGAGCTATTTAGAGGTCGCTTCTCTTGCAAAAGCATATTATGATATGGATTTACAAACTGGTGAACTGAAACCAGGTCCATCTGCTTTATTAAACCAGACAGATGTTGAGAACCTTAAAACTATTATTGTCAATCTCATTAAAGACACAACAGTCTCAAGTCTAAAAGATCAATTAAAAGTTCCTGATGAAGATTTAGAGAAGTTTGAAGCTAAAGTTGCAGATGCCGAAGGGTTAATTACGAATATTGATGGGTTAAGAACAAGCACTTCTGATTTACTTGCTCAATTGAGCTCTGTCATCGAGGAGACTGAAAAAACTCATACAACTATTACAAGTAAGCCTGTATTCACAGAATCAGAAAAGAGAGATAATGTAGATTTAGTAACGGTTACCATGGATATGAACAAAGATATGGTTCAGCTACTGACCGCAAGTCAAACACTGATGAACAATACAAAATCGAATCAATCCGTTTCTAAAACGATTGAATCAGATGTAGAGCGTCTGTCGTCTGATGTAACGAATCTGGAAAAAGAAGGTGAGTCTTTATCAGGCCGTGTTGTAGAATTGAAAAATGTGATGGATGATACCTACACTTCGAACAAAGAGTTCCTTCAAGCCTTTTCAACTGTGCTAAGCAACACCAAAACAGGAAATAATAAAAATGAGGCTGTCTACGATTATCTATCAAATCCAGTAGATGCATCAAAAATTCAAAATGTTTTAGGAAACTCTACGGCTACGAAAGTAACAACAGCACGCCAAGATGAACGATCCGGTTTACTGATTATTTTAATTTGTTATTTGGTAGCTTTAGGAATTGCTTACTTGTTACAACATGCAGACATTCCAGAACTACAGAAACAACTGAAGATTACCAATCGAATTCATTGGAAAAACGCGACAGGTCCTATGGCGTTTCTGACAGTAATGGGAGCTACTGCAGGAATTTTGATTGCGACAGTATCTGGATATAAGCTAGCCATGAATTTTGGACAGATCTTTTTTCTAATCTTTATAGTAATTGCGGCAGTTCTATTCTTTACTTATGGGTTAAATCTGCTCTTAGAGAAAATCAAGAGTTTAGGATTTTTACTTGGAATAGCGCTATTACTTCTACACATTATAACGGCTAGTCAGTTATTAGATGCTTACTATGTTAGTTCGACTAACTTTCTAGGGGCGATGTCTCCGTTGACCTATATAGAAGATTTAGTAACAAATTATATCAACCATACGAAAGGCTGGGAGTTGCCATTTATTCTGTTATTGATGGTAGTGATTGCTTTAGGAAGTACGAATGTACTGATTTACAGTAAGGTCAAAGATAACTAAGGAGTCGATATGAAAAAAGTACTTTGTTTTCTGTTGCTATCTACCTGCTTATTGTCTGTAGCTGTCTATGCGGATGATGGCTCATTGAAAATTGATACGGATATTCATTCAAAACAGGAATCGAAAGAAGTCCATTATATCGAACAAGAAAGTGAGCTTGCAAAGCTATTTCGTGCTGATACATCAGAATCAATTCAAACAGTACAAGAAAACACAAAAAATACTGAAAAAAAAGAAAAAGATAATCTTTTCTTGGGGAATTTATCCAGCACAAATATTATGGAAGCCTATCAACCCTTGTTGTTTACTTCAAAGACCATGATTTCAAATACAGGAGACTATCATATCTCATTAAATGAGAAGTCTCCTGCGCTTTCATGGCAAGTGCTAGGGGTGCTTAGTTTAGCATTTTGTGTGCTGGGATACTCGATTATACGAGCTTTCACCCGAAAAAAGGAGGGAAATAGATTATGAATGAGTATGTCAATGTTAGTCTTGACTTTGTTCCATTTATCAACCGTCAAATTGATTTAAGAATCCCTTCTTCGATGACACTAAAGGAATTACTACAAATTGTATCTCATGCTTATGGATTAAATTTGAGCATAGTTAATCCGACTGCACGGATTATACAGTCGGGACAGACGATTGCTAGTACAGGAACGTTGGAGTTTGTGAAGGATGGAGTATTACTACAATTAGAAACCATTTAGGATATGATAGAGAGAAAGATGAAAGAATTGAAAGTAGAATTATTAGCCGAGGATGTTAAAGGAAATCGTGAGGTAGCGTATACCTTATTAGAGGCTGTACATCCTCTTTTTCTTACAACAGATATGAGTGTCCAAGATGATATGTTGTTGTTAGAAAGTTACCTTGAAGATGGGATGTACGGCTGGGAACGCTTGAGCGAGTTAACGGTGGAAGAACGCTTGCGTCACCTCTTGAATATTGGTTGCTTGTATAAGGAATTAGAGTTTTCGAAATACACCTACTCCTTTGAACCAGAGTCTATTGTTTTTACGATGAATGGTGCTCCCCTTTTTATTCATAAGGGAATCAAAGGACAAGTGCCACCATATGATGGAATAGCAGAAGGAGAGTTCCTAGAGCGTTACAAAGCAATGACTCTGTCGCTTTTAGATGATAAGACAGACTATCCTTCTTTGCTGGATGGAAAATTACCTTTTTACAAAGGAAATCTTTTCTGTGAGACTGTGGTTAAGGCAGAAACGATTGCAGAAGTGTTGAAGTTACTTCAAGAAAAATACAATGAAGAGAAACAGCTCAATGAACAGAACTTTTCAAGAATGAGTAATAAAGTGGTTTCACGAATGAAATTTTCTACGATTATTTCTACGATTGTAGCTGTTTGTTCACTGATTGGGATTGGCTACCTATTCTTCTTTGCCTTGCCAAGACAGGAAATGATCTCGACTATTCGATTAGCCTTCATTCAGGAAGATTATTCACAAGTCATCTCTACTTTGAAAAATACAGATAGTAAGTCACTCAGTCAAGATGATAAGTATATTGTGGCTTATTCAGTGATTATGACGGAACATTTGACCGATGAGCAAAAAACAGAACTAAGTAAAATCTCTAATCAGTCAAATGAAGATTATCTTCGTTATTGGGTGTTAATTGGTCAAGCAAAGATTGATGAAGCGATTGATATTGCTAGCTTCTTAGATGATCCACAACTATTGATGTATGGAATGACAAAGAAAATTGATGAGATTCAGCGTGAACCAGACATGACTTCTGAAGAACGGACAGAAAAAATTAATGGCTACAAATCGAAATTAGAAGAGTTGAAAAAGCAATATTTGACGTCTTCTGATAGTGATAAGCAAGAGACTACAAACGAAGAGAGAACGTCAACTACTACTTCAAGCACTACAACAAGTAGCTCTTCATCTAATTCACAATAGTAGGAGGCACATAAATGATGTATCTTATTTATCAAACAAATGCCTATCCTCTTTATGCCGAAAAGAACTATGTATTAGGAAAAGAAATTCATTCTGATATTTGTATTCCGCTGGAGAACTCTCTTTCATTAAAAGTGGATACAGAAACAGTGTCTTTAGCAGAAAAGAATTATACAGTAGGGATTCATACGGTATCCTTATCGGATACTGTTACCATTACGTTAATGATTCTTCCTGAAACTCAGTATTTTCTCCTACCAAAGAATTCTCTCTACCTATCAGATGAGGAAGATGCGACGATTCGCTTAGAAGATTACAATGGAGAAATAGTCTATACTTTTCATGAAAATGGAAGTATTGATTTTATCAGTAGCGATACTTATTTTCTAAATGGTCACAAGCAGTCTGGTAAACAAACCATTCGTGAAAACGATGTTCTCCTTTTCGAGAAAGGGATTGTATTATCACTTCAAAAGCAGGTTCTTTCGATAGCAACCATTTTTGATATTAAAACTTCCTTATTAAACTTTGTCGAGACAGTAGTTGAAGATCGTGCAAAAGAGTTTCATCGCTCTCCACGTATTATTTTAAGAGAGCCAGAAGAAAAAATCACGATTGCTTCTGCTCCAACAGATGAGGATAGTGCAAAGCGATCATTATTGAAGCTTTTGATTACGCCTCTTGCGATGATTGTCTTTACAGGCTTGACCTATTTCTTTTCTCGTAGTGGTGGCATGGTTTTCATGATGATGGGGATGTCTATCATTACAATAGGAACATCCATCCATTCTTATTTCTCGGATAAGAAAAATCACAAAGAAAAGCAAGCACAAAAGCTAAAGGACTATATGTCGTATTTAGATACGAAGTACAAAGATCTTTCAACTTATAAAGAGGAGCAGATAGAAGCACTTCTTTATCATTATCCAGATACACAGACTATTCTGGACATGGCTGCGCGGACAGATAGACGAATCTATGAGAAGACGCTTTATCATTTTGATTTCTTAACTTATCGCTTAGGACTAGGAGAAATACCAGCTAGCTTTCAAATTGATTATAGCAACTCTGAGTTGACCAAGTATAATGAAGAGGCAGGGCAAAAGGTACAGGAACTGTTGTCCTACTATAGAATGATAAGCCCAGTTCCAATTCAAAATGATATTGCGAGCCCTATCGGTTATATTGGTAATCGAAAAGTGGTGATTGAGCAGGTTCAACAATTGATGATGCAGGTAGCGACTTTCCAAAGTTATCATGATGTACAGTTTATTCCAATCTTCCGTGAAGAAGAACTACCGCTGTGGAATTGGAGTCGTTGGTTGCCTCATATCAAGATTCAAGCCTTTAATAGTCGTGGATTTGTCTATAGCCAACGGACACGCGATCAGTTATTAACCTCTCTTTATCAGATTATTAAGGAGAGAAAGCTAGATAGTGAGCAAGATAAAAATACTGAGAAGCAGTACACGCCTCGCTATATTTTATTGATTACAGACCTCAGTCTACTCTTAGACCATAACATTATGGAGTATATCAATGAAGACCTGTCGCATTTAGGCATTCATTATATTTTTGTGGAAGAAGTGATTGAAAGTTTGCCAGAACATGTGCAGACGGTTGTGGATTACCGTGGCGATAAGAAAGCGACTCTCCTACTTCAAAATGGAACCTATGTGAATAACCCCTTTGTTCCTTTACCGATGATTGATGTACAGTCTAAAGAAGGTTTTGCGCGGAATATGGCGGGGATTAATCATGTTCAAACCCTGCGCAATTCGATACCAAATAGCATTACCTTCTTAGAGATGTATGGAGTGAGTCGTGTAGAAGAGTTGGATTTATTGACCCGTTGGTCTGAAAATGAAACCTATCAAACTATGGCAGTTCCACTAGGAGTGCGTGGACGTGACGATATTCTCTATTTGAATTTACACGAAAAAGCTCACGGGCCACACGGCTTGATTGCAGGGACCACAGGATCAGGTAAATCCGAGCTGATTCAGTCTTATATCTTATCATTGGCGGTTAATTATCATCCCTATGAAGTTGCCTTTCTCTTGATTGACTATAAAGGGGGAGGAATGGCTAACCTATTTGCGGATCTCCCACACGTTGTAGGAACCATCACCAACTTGGATGGAAACCAAGCAAATCGTGCCCTTGTGTCCATTAAGGCAGAGTTGAAAAAACGTCAGCGCATCTTCTTAGAGCATGATGTCAACCACATTAATCAATATACAAAACTCTTCAAAGAAGGAAAAGTTAGCGAACCACTTCCTCAGCTTCTGATTATCAGTGATGAGTTTGCGGAGTTAAAAGCCAATCAACCAGACTTTATGGATGAGTTGATTTCGACTGCCCGTATTGGTCGTTCACTAGGGGTGAAATTGATTCTAGCTACCCAAAAGCCAAGCGGTGTCGTTAATGACCAAATTTGGTCCAACTCGAAATTTAAAATTGCCCTAAAAGTTCAAGATGTTGCGGATTCACGAGAAGTGATTAAGACTTCAGATGCAGCAGAAATCACTCAAACGGGACGAGCTTACTTACAGGTTGGGAATAATGAAATTTATGAACTATTCCAAAGTGCCTGGTCAGGAGCAGATTATAACCCAGATGGGAAACATCAAGCTCAGCGGGAAACCACGATTTATGAGATTACAGACAGTGGTCAATATTCACCGATTAATAAAGATTTGAGTGGCCTAGCAAACCAAAAAGAAGTCAAAGCGGTTCCGACTGAGTTAGATGCGATTGTCGAAAAAGCGCAGGAAGTATTTGAGGGCTTGCAGATCCCTAAAGTGGCCAGTCCTTGGTTACCACCTCTAGAAGAAAAAATATATGCCAAAGACTTACAATCCGTGAACTTTAAAGATTACTGGAATCAGAATACAGGACCTTTGGAAGTTCTAGTAGGCTATCAAGATATTCCTGAAAAGCAAGAACAGTCACCGCTTTATTTCAATATGGAGCAGGCAGGACACATTCTTTTGGTATCTAGTCCAGGGTTTGGGAAATCGACTTTCTTGCAAAATTTTGCGGTGGATATTATGCGGAAGCAAACACCAGAAGAAGCCCATTTTTACCTCTATGATTTTGGGACAAGTGGGTTGATTTCTCTCTCTGATTTCCCTCATGTAGCAGATTACTTTGCCTTAGATGAGACAGAGAAGATTATGAAATCACTTCGCATTCTGACAAAAGAAGTGAAGCAACGGAAGAAGGCATTGTCACAAGCGAAGGCAACCAACCTCAGTCAGTACAATCAACTATCAGGAGAACAGTTCCCAACAATCTTTATTGAGATTGATGGATTTGATAGTGTCATGGATGCGCCATTTGCGGATTCTTTCTATGATGTATTAAATGTCATTGCCCGTGATGGAGCCTCATTGGGAATGTACCTCATTGTGACCTTGTCACGACTAAATGCGATGCGACTCCAGCTACAAACAAACTTTAAAACCAAGATTTCTCTCTTCTTATTTGATTCCAGTGACTTATCGGGTGTAGTTGGTCGATCAAATATCCCGCTAGAAGAGATAAAGGGGAGGGCGATTGGTAAGTTTGAAGAAATTACAACCTTCCAGATTCCATTGCCATATAGTAGTGAATATTACACGGACTATATTACTGAGGTGAAATCAGAAATTACAGCGATGTCTCAAGAGTGGGCAGGAAGTTTACCAGCAGGAATTCCAATGTTGCCTGAGAAAGTCACGCTAAAAGTGATGAAAGAATATCTAGAGGCAAGTACAGATTTTATTTTTGGTCTAGAGCGAGAAGCTGTAGTACCATCTGGATTTAGTTTTAAGCGTCCGATATTGATGGCGTCAGATAGTCCTCTTGCGGTGAATCATTATTATAAACTCTTAGAGCACCGTATAAATAGTTTATCTGACAAATATAATGCGGTTATCTTGGATTCGAATCAACGCATTTCCAATCAATTATTTGAAGGTATTCAACGCTTTACAAGCTCACTAGAAGTTGAAAATGTCCTTAAAACGATTATAGAGGATTTGAAGAAACGGATGGAGGCTCCAAATGAGTCATATCCAAACTGGTTGATTATTATTCCGGATTTGGCTTCGACAGGAATGAGTGCTGGTTTGAGTGAAGCGGATATGAAACTTCTCTTGCTTGAAGGAGCGAGGCATGGGGTGACTGTTCTCTTTGTGGGAAGTTATCAAGATTTAGTTAATAACAGCTATGATAGTTATGTTAAACTCATGCTTCAGTTAGTCGAACAAGTCTTTTTTGGTGTTCGAATCAGTGATCAGAATCATACTCGTTATCCATATTTGACTAATGAACCATCTCTGAAACCAAATCAAGGCTATATCCTCTATCCAGAAGGGTATGAGTTTGTGCAGTTACTAGAGGTGTAGATAGGATACTAGTAAAGACAATGATTTTATGTATTTTGAATTCGCGACAAGATTGGGCGAAACTATTTAATAAATAAGTGTTTCATATAGGGTGATAAAGGTGGATTCACTAGATAATTTTTTTCTAATCATGTTATAATTGATAATAATAATATCCATGTGAAAACAGTTGGAGAAATCTACATGATTGAAGTGTATAGAATAATAGATAGATTTACGATTACAGATAAAGGATTTGTATATAGTTTTGAAACTAAGGCAGTCCAATCTTTGAAACTTAACGATATTGTATATGATTTGCAGGGTAATGAATTTCAAGTCTCTGGAGTCGAGATGATCCGTCGCGCTCCTGACCAAGCTGACAATGGTAGTGTTAGTCAGAAAGGCTTTCTCTTTCAATCAAAAAATGGGGAACAGGCAATGGGCAGTATTTTGCTAAAGAAGAAGCCAACGCTTCATTTTTTATTTAGCAGTGACCCACTGGATTGTAGGAAAGTTGATAGTGATTATTTAGAAGAGTACACCTATGCGAGTAAGAATTATGATTGTGCTTTATTTAGTTTAGAGAGATTCGAAGAAGGAAAGCCATTCATTTTTGGAGATAGTATACAAGGGATAACAATTTATAGAGGCTGGATGCTGTCGGTTGATGAGTATCGTAAACTTTATATTGAATTATTATCCAAAGGAATTTATTTGATTAATACTCCAGAAGAATATGAACGCTATCATCATTTACCAAAATGGTATCAATCTTTTGAAGGCGAGACATTTGAATCGTTTTGGTCAACTAGCGATAAGCTAGAAGATATTGAAAAAAAGGTGGGAGACAAAAAAGGAGCTTTCATTGTAAAGGATTATGTAAAAAGCAGGAAACATGAATGGTATGAAGCTTGTTATATTGATAATATAGCAAATCAAATGAACTTTAGAGAAATTGTTACGAATTTCGTTAAAAGACAAGGTAGTCAATTCGTTGGAGGGATTGTTCTTCGGAAGTATGAAAAGTTAAATTATATTGGATTTCATGACAAAAGTGGCATGCCGATAGCGGAAGAATATAGAATTTTTGTTTATGCAGGGAAAATACTGATAATTGGTGATTATTGGAATGGTAATACGGATGGATATTTGTCTAGTAGTGAGATAACGTGGATTAAATCCATCGTTCAGAAGGTCAATAGTAATTTCGTTACAATAGATGTAGCACGGAAAGAAGACGGGAGCTTAATTCTAATGGAATTCGGTGATGGGCAAGTATCTGGACTTCAAGAATTAGGAGAAAAAGAGTTTTATGCTGCATTTGCACTATTGCTATCTATATAGAATGGACAGCTATTGATTATGATTTCAAAGAAGAGTGAATAGTTCTATGCGGGAGTAGTAGCTGAAAGTTCTAGCAACTGAAATATTGGTTGCTAGACTTTTTAGCTTTTCATTGCTTATTACTAAAATCCAGCATGCGATACTAGCTATTACAGCCTAAATAATGTAAAATAGAGAGCAGTTAGGAAACCAAGGAGATGAGAAATGTCAGCGTATTGGAGTCGCTATCCAGGCTTGGAAGAAAAGCTGAATAGTGTGAGGGCATTGATTGCGCGGAAAATGCAAATCCGTAACCAGAGTATTGGGCAGGCTGTTATAGCCTTAAACAGTGCAGGTGGAAAGTATTTGCGGCCAGCTTTTTTCTTTTTATTTGCAGAGTTGGGGGATTGCTCTAGATTAGATGAGGAGCAGTTGGTGACGGTTGCTGCCTCGCTTGAAGTCTTACATCTGGCAACCTTGGTCCATGACGATATCATCGATGATTCGCCGCTACGGCGCGGACAGGTGACTATTCAGAGTCGGTTTGGTAAGGATGTCGCCGTCTATACAGGTGACTTGCTTTTTACTGTCTTTTTTGAATTGCTCCTAGCATCCATACCAGGCTCACCTTATATGAACGCCAATGCCAAGACGATGAAGAAAATCTTGCTGGGGGAGCTAGATCAGATGTCAGCTTATTACCAGCAAGAGCGGACAGTGCATGGTTACTTGCGGGCTGCTGCTGGAAAAACAGCTGCCTTATTCAAACTGGCAAGTCGAGAGGGAGCTTATTTTGGTGGGGCGGATGCTGAAACGATTCGCCTTGCAGGTCATATTGGCTTTTATATTGGGATGGCTTTTCAGATGATTGATGATTTGCTCGATTATACTGAAGAAAAAGAGGCCCTCAATAAGCCTGTTTTAGAAGATATTGGTCAGGGCATCTATAATTTACCACTCGTTTGTGCGTTAGAAAAAAATCCCGCTGCCTTTCGTCCTTATCTGGATAAACGGGAGACTATGACAGCAGAAGATGTTGAGGCAATCGTCTCACTGATGAAGAAAGAGGGGGGGCTAGAAGATGCGCGTATGTTAGCTGCCCGTTTCACTCAGAAAGCTATCGAGGCGATTGAGCAATTACCATCCTACCCAGCAAAAGGCATCTTGGTCGATATGACGGAGCGTTTGTTGAAGAGAAGTAGTTAAAGATAGGGAGTGGGGCAAAAATCGTGATTTCGTAGAAATCGATTATCCTCGCTCCTAATAGTAACTCCCCTGACTATTGATATGCGTCAAGCTGCTAAATCTATAAAAGAAACGAGACGGGACACTTTTGTTTCAGTCTCTTTTTTTTGCTCCTTATCCTGTAGTAAGCCTTTCTTTCGTTTCAAGTCTGTACCTTTTTCATTGAGTTTGAGCTTTCTAGCCTCTCTAAGTCTGATAGTTTTTGTTGAAACTCTGCTTCTGGAGAAAAGGAGATAGAAAAGAGGTTGGCAAACCAACCTCTTTTTACATGTTAACATCTGTTTTCTTTTAGTATTGCAAATCCCCATCATCAACTGCTTTGAGTTGTCGGAAACGTGGACTGGTTTCTGCGAGAGAAGCTGGGCTTCCAGCCATTTCGAGTTTCCCATTTTCAAGGAAGATGACCTGATCTGCGTATTCAATCCCCTTCAAATGGTGGGTGATCCAGATGACGGTTTTGTCTTTGAGTTCTTCCATAAAGGTAGTCAAGACCTGCTTTTCGGTAATCGGATCTAACCCAACAGTTGGCTCATCGAGAATCACGACGGGGGTTTCTTTTAGTAGAATGCGGGCAAGGGCGATGCGGTGCCGTTCGCCACCTGAGAAACGTAGGCCAGCTTCGTCTACCATAGTATCCAGTCCCTGCGGTAGTTTTTCGACCATTTCCTTTAAGCCCACACGCTCTAGCACCTGCCAGACTTGCTCGAGGCTAGCCGCTTCATTTCCCAGACGGATATTGTTTAAAAGGCTAGTACGAAAGAGGTAAGGAGCTTGCTGAATCACGCCGATGTAGGACGGAATGTCTTCGCAGATAGTAGTCACAGGTATACCTCCAAAGAGGATTTGTCCTGCGCTAGGCGTTAAGTCTCCGCGCAAGAGGGTCGCAAGGGTACTTTTTCCTGAACCGCTTCGACCGAGAATAGCTAGCTTTTGTCCCTGAGGAATGGTTAACTCCAACTGGTCTAGCACTAATTTTTCATCATTAGGATAATGAAAGCTTAGTTTTTCAATTTTAAAATCATAAGGAGCTTGAGCTTGTGGTGTTTGATTTGCTGTTACATTCGTTCGTAAACTTGGCAGGGCATTGAGCCGTTCAATCGAATCCGCATAGCTGTTGGTTTCTTGGCTGGCAGTGGACAAGCCTGCAAATGCATCGATAATGGGAAGAAGGGAGAGTACAAAGGCTGCTACCCAGTTGGCTTCTCCGCCATGGTTACCTGTAAACCGTCCGCTCGCCCAGATAAAGGTGATTAGAATTAAGAAGCCGTAAGCTATTTCAAAGAGAAGAGCCCGCTGGTTTTGAAAAGCCTTCATCTTGGCTTGAACGCCCATGAGTTGGTCTTGGGAATGTTCATGGAGAGCGACATATTCTTGCCCCCGCTGACTGAAAATCCAGTCGGAAATTCCTAAGATATTGTCTGTCAATTCTGTATAAAGACCATTTTTCAAGGTCTTTTCTTTTTGCTGTCTCGCACCATTGACGAGGACAGATACCAAGGGAAACAGAAAGATGAGAATGGCTAAATATAGCAACATAAAGAGGGCGAACCACCAAGAAAAGAAGCCGAGGGCCACCACGATAAAGACATAGAGAATCCAAGCAATCACCGTTGGAAAAATCGTGCGTAGATAAAGATTTTGCAGGTGATTGATGTCTTCAGAAAGGAGTCCGATGACATCTCCGAGTCGGAAATCACGCTTGATAAAAATCGCATCCTGCTCCAAGGTTTGGTAGAGCTTGAGGCGGAGTTTGGAGGTCATTTTGAGGACCCAGTTGTGACTAGTCAAGCGCTCCAAGTAGCGAAAGACTGGTCTTGCAATTCCAAAGGTCCGTGTGAGGACAATGGGAATGTAGACCAACAGAATATTGGTCGGCAGAGAGGCTGACTTACTAATGAGAAAGCCTGAAATAAACATGAGAGCACCAGCACTAAAAAAGGTCAAAAAGCCAAGAAACAAGGCAGCTGCAAGCGCCAGCTTGTACTGTTTGAAAAATGGTTTGACCCAGTAGTCCTTTCTCATGACACGAAGTAAGGGAATGTTAGTCATGGCTTCCTCCCATTGCAGTTTTTAGGTGATACAAGGCGCCCTTTTTGGCTAGGAGTTCTTCATAGGTTCCTGTTTCCACGATTTGTCCCTGCTCCAGCACCAAGATATAGTCCATTTGGTGGAGCCAGTGGAGACGGTGGGTGGCAAGAAGCACTAAGCGATTGTCCATTAGAGGGAGCATTTTTTCCTTGAGCTCTAACTCCGTTTCAATATCGAGGTGGGCAGTTGGCTCATCGAGTAGCAGAATGCGGCGCTCTTTATCGAGAAAGGCTCGCGCAAGGGCAATCCGCTGCGCCTGACCGCCACTTAGAGGGCGTGCACCGTTTCCGATGCGGGTGTCAAGTCCTTCTGGCAGGCTTTTTACCAGCTCGTCTAAGCCGACAACAGAAATGGCCTCTCGGACTTCTGTATCGCTTGCAGATGGTGTATAAAAGGTGATATTGTCTCGGAGGTTCATTTCAAAGACGTAGGGATGTTGCGGAATGTAGAGCAGTTGCTTGCGCCAATCTTCCTGATTTAGATTAGCAAGCTCTATCCCATCTATTTGCATCTTACCATCTTTAGGTCCTAAAAATCCGCTCAAGAGATTGATAAGACTGGATTTTCCAGAACCGCTCATACCGATAATCCCGATTTTTTGATAGCCAGAAAGGGTGAGTGATGTTCCGTCAAACAGCTTTTTGTCTTCGTAGGCAAGAGAAATCTTGTCCAAGGTGAGCTGACTATTTTCAGACCAAGGCGCAAGTTGTACTTGTTCTTCGCGGATACTTTTGGTCTGTAAAATCTGTTGAATACTCTGCATGGCATTTTTCCCGTCCAAGGTCGCATGATAGTCGCTTGAAAAATCACGAACTGGAAGGAAATACTCAGGAGCTAAGATGAGAATGGTCAAGGCAGGAAAGAGTAGCATCTGCCCGTTAATCAAGCGAAGTCCTAGAAGAACAGCAACGACCGCAATTGATAAGGTTGTAAAGAAGTCGAGTGCAAAGGTAGACAAAATGCCAATTCTCAAGGCGCTCATGGTTGCCTTACGGAAATTTTCGCTGGTCTGGTAAATGTTCTTCGCATAGGGCTTGCTGCGACCGAAGAATTTCAAGGTGTCAAGCCCACGGAGCGTATCCAAAAAGTGATTGGACAGTAGTTGATACTGGGCGTACTGACGATTAGCCCGCGCTTGCGCGGCATATCCCAAGATAATCATAAACAGGATGATAATGGGAAAGACGATGAGCAAGACCAAGCCAGATTTCCAGTCTAGGTAAAAGATAAAGGCTAAGATAACCCAAGGAATGATGCTCATATTCATCATTTTATTTAAAATTAGGTGTAGGTAATTTTCAACCAGAGCAATCCCGTCTAAGGTCATGGTGATGACATTTCCAGAGCCTTCTTTTTGCACGATGTGAGGGCCTAGTTCAAAGAGTTTGCGTAGCAATTGGCCTCGTAGAAGACGTGCTTGTTGGCTAGAGAAGCGATCTAAGCGTTCATCTTTGATGTAGTTGATGAGGTGGCGCCCCAGATAGGAGATGAAAAAGCAGGTAGCAGGTAGGAGTTGGCTTTGTAGGGCATTTCCCTCCCAGACACCTGTAATGGCCTGACTGAGTCCCGCGGCCTGTCCGATAATAAAGATTGCCTGAAGGATGTCTAATCCTGCAAGCAATCCGAGTAGTTTATGAACACCGGACAAGCGCATGACAGCTTTATCCAGCATGATGCTCCTCCGTTCCGAGACCTGGTAAGGTAATACGTTTTCTAAAGATGTAGTAGGTCCAAGCAGTGTACGCTAAGACAAACGGTACCAAGGTAAGAGCCACCATAGACATGATGCCAAGGGTGTAAGGTGATGAGGAAGCTGATTCAATCAGCAAGTCGTATTTGGAGCTGATAGAGCTAATCATCACACGTGGAAAGAGTCCTTGGAATAAGAGAACAACAACTGTGACAAGTGACAAGCCACTTGCAAGAAAGGCTGTCATTTCTGCCTTCTTAATAACAGACAGGTGAGCGACAACTGTAAGAACGACAATCGCAACCACCAAGACCAAGGTTGGTACAAGGTGTAGTTTAAAGAAGTCTGTCTTGAAAAAAAGCAAGACTGCAAAGGCTACTAAGCCAAGATAAAGGACAAGGTAGAGTTTTTGAGCGTATTGACGTGCACGCATGCGAATAGCTCCGTCTGTCTTGAGACTGATATAGTTCAAACCATGTAGATAGGTCAAGAGCACCATCGCCACGCCACCAACGATTGAAAAAAGGTTGAAGTAATTGCCAAAGTGGGCAGACATATTTCCATTTTCATCGATTGGCATGCCTTGCACCAAGCTGATAAACATGATACCGAAGAAGAATGGTACGACGAAGGAGCCTATTGATAAGGTCCAGTTCCAACGTTGCTTTTCATGACTAGGTACTTTGTGGCGGAATTCAAAGGAAACGCCACGGATAATCAAGCCGACTAAGATAACCAACAAGATGAGGTAGTAGCCACTAAACAGTGAAGCGTACCAGTAAGGGAAAGAGGCAAACATAGCACCACCTGCGGTTAAGAGCCAGACTTCATTTCCGTCCCAAACAGGGCCAATGGTTTCGACAATCTGATCTTTTTCCAACTCATTTTTGGCAAGTGATTGAACAGCCATTCCTACCCCAAAGTCAAATCCTTCAAGGAAGAAGAAGCCAGAAAAGAGTAGGCCAATGAGAAAGAACCATAATAATTGTAAGTTACTCATTTAGAATGCCTCCTTGTTAAATGCATCGACAGAAGAATAGCCACCGATGTGGAGTCCTTCATGTTGGTAGTCAGGTCCGTGTTGTAATTCACGGATAACGAGTGTGATCATCGTAGTTGCAAGACCAGTGAACAAGATGAAGTAGACGATGTTTGATACTGTCAAGGATGTAACAGACACGTTTGGTGATACACTTTGTTCAATGGTAAAGAGTCCGTAAACGGTCCAAGGGTAGCGACCTTGTTCTGCTACAACCCAACCGAAGGTATTGGCTAAAAATGGGGCAAAGGTTGTGAGAGCAACCAGCCAGAGCATCCATTTCTTTTCATATAGGACTGGATTTTTCTTTCTAGTCCAAAAGAGTCCTAATGCTGAGACAAGTAGCATCAAGGTTCCAAAGCCAGCCATGATACGGAAGCCGTAAAAGAGTAGGTTGACCATTGGGAAGTAGTTGCGGTCGCCATATTGGGCAATCAATTCTTCATTAGCAGTATCCATTCCTTTGACAGAACCAGACAGCTTATGGTAAGACAGGATACTGAGCATATACGGAATTTTGACACCGAAGACTTGTTTGTGCTTGGCTTCATCAGCCCAAGCTACAACAGTCCAGGCAGCAGGGTCACCAGAATCTTCATAGTCCCCTTCCATAGCTGCAAATTTCATCGGTTGATCTTCAATCAGAGCTTGCATCTGCACATCGCCTGCTCCAAGAACAGAGATAGAGCCGATGAGAGAGACGATTAAGCCGATACGGATTGATTTTTTATAGAGGGCTTGAGTGGTTTCTGTTAGGCTTTCCTTTTTCAAGAGACGGAAAGCAGACATACCAGCTACGAGAATGCCACCCATGGTAATCGCCCCTGTAATAACGTGGCTGTATTCGTAGATGAACTGTGGATTGGTAATCAAAGCACCGAAGTCTGTCATCTGCGCACGACCATTTACGACTTCATAGCCGACTGGGTGCTGCATGAAGCTATTGGCAATCAAAATCCACATAGCAGACATTAAGGAACCAAATACCACCAACCAGATGAAGGCAGCGTGGAGTTTTTTGCTGATTTTTTTATTTTCCCAAGTGAACATCCAAAGCCCTAAGAAAGTGGACTCCATAAAGAAGGCAAAGAGAGCCTCAACTGCAAGAGGGGCTCCGAAAATATCCCCAACGAAGCGGGAATAATCAGACCAGTTCATTCCGAATTGGAATTCCTGAATAATCCCTGTTACCACACCGACTGCGAAACTAAGCAGCATGATATTGCCCCAGAATTTGGTTAACTTTTTATATTCTTCTTTGTTGGTTACCACGTAGCAGGTTTCCATAATTGCTACAACCAAGGCTGTACCGATCGTAAAGGGTACAAAGAAGAAGTGAAAGATAGTGGTCATCGCAAATTGCAGACGAGCCAAGGTTTCTATCGTCATAATATCCTCCAATTCAGAAACGAGAGTGCGCTCTCATTTCTGTCCTAAAATTTCTTTTCTTAGAACCTGCATTCATAAGCTCTAGATTAGAGTTGCTGAGCTGTGAATACAGATTATTACTATAATAGTACGTTTGACGACTTAATGATAGAGGTCAAAGCGACCGTGAGCCATCAATTCTTTCAATCCTCCCATATCAAGGAGAGATTTGTTCATAATCGCCTTTTTAATCACTGAAGCAGGATAGCCTTTGACTTTTTTGTTAAAGGCAAGACCAAGGCCGTGGGTATTGCCGACAGAGGCGACCGTTCCTTGTGAGTGATAGACAAAAGGTTCAAGGGCTTCGCCTTTTAATTGGTGGAGCAGGTTGGTTGCGACGTGTTTACCCATCTGAGTGGCAATCTGAGCTGTCGTTGGATAAGGGCGATTGGTCTTAGGATCCATAAAGGCAGATACGTCACCGACAATATAGACATTGTCATAGTCGGGATCGCGTAGGTCAGGTTTGATGACGACACGACCACGACGTTGCTCAAAGCCTGACTCAGCCATTACAGGGCTACCGCTGACACCTGTTGTCCAGACAATCGTAGAAGCCTCAATCGCTTGCAATTCTTCACCAGTCTGCTCTGTTGCATAGAGGACTTGACCTGGTGTAATCTCCTTAATCATGCAGCCTGTCATAAGGCGAATGCCCAAGCTGTCAATCAAGTTCAAAGCATAGTTGCGCAAGTCGTCATCAAACATTGGTAGAATGCTCGTTGCTGCTTCCACACAGACAATCTCAATCTTTTCTGGGCTGACACCTGCTAAATCTGCGTAGCGTTTACGTTCATCGACGAAAGCCCCTGCTAGTTCAATTCCTGTAAAACCAGCACCACAAATCAAGAGGCGGAGATGACGTTCATCTTTTGTTGCACGATAGGTAGCCATTTGTTGAATAATATGTTGATGAATGGCTCCAGCTGTATCAATGTCGACCATTTGGAGGGCGTTTTCCATAGCCCCTTTGATACCGAAGGTTTCTGAAGTAAAGCCAAGAGCAACCACAAGGTAATCATAGCGAAGAGTGCCCTTTGTTTTCAAGTTCACAGTTTGCTCTTTTCGGTCAACAGAGAGGGCTTGGTCTTGAATAAAGGTTACCCGATTACTATTTACAACTTCTTGAATAGGGAAGGAAATCTTTTCCTTCGAGTGAGAACCAGCTGCGACTTCATGCAGTTCAGTCGCTTCATAGTGATAGGGATTACGATCGACGAGGGTGATATGGAAATCACCTGTTTCTTTTTGTAATCTGCGGACAGCTTTCAAGCCAGCGTAGCCCGCTCCTAATACTAGAATTTCTTTCATGTACAATACACTTCTTTCTAACATAAAATAATTCCAAGGGCGTAGGTGAGAACTTGAATCGTTGAGCCCAAGGCTAAAATCTTGATGGCACATGGAAATGTGTCTGATTTGACTTGTTTTTGCCAGAGGAGCCTAGTTTGCTTGATGACAAAGGGCAGTAAGAGTAAACTTACTAAACTCGTTATTGGAGCAATTTTCAACCAGACTTGACAGACAATCGCAAGTAGCGCCATTCCATTTGCAATCGCAAATAGAGAGAGTCCTCCTTTGATTCCAATATAATGAACCAGGGTATAGCGGTGATTTCGCTCATCTTCTTCCTTATCGCAGAGGTTATTGGCCAACATCAGATTGGCAATCCAAAGGGTATTGGGAAGAGAAATCAGAAAAATCTGCGCAAGAGCCCTGAAGCTCCAATCAAAGTCAGGAGCTGTATTGAGGTAGACACAGATGAGACTGATCATAAATCCCATTGTAAAGCCAGAAAATACTTCTCCTAAAGGCAGACTCGATAAGGGTTTTGGACCGGATGAATAAAAGATTCCAACAGCGTAGCAAAATCCTCCCATGATGAGTAAGGGCCAACCGACAAACCATGCTAAGATCAATCCAATGAGGAATGAAACAGTAAAGAGGACCAACATGATCCGTTCTACTGAGCGCAAGGATAGGTTTTCCCGCCCGATGATATTGGTTTTTGCTTGATAATCTTGATCCAAGGCATGCCGATAGTCGTTGTAATTATCCCACACATCGACAAACATGTTGAACAAGAGCATTGCGATAAAGTACCAGCCAACATAGAGGGGTTGTAATTCGCCATAGACATAGTAGCTAAAACAAATCCCAATCAAAAAGGGCAAGATACTCGCTGTTTTCGCTTTGATTTCCACCAACTCCAAAAAAATTGGTAAGGTCATTATCTCCACCTTTCTATCACATCTCTTAACCCTATTATTATATAGGAAAAGACTTGAAATTGGAAATAATTAAAACTGAAAAATGGACAAAATACGGAAATTGTTGAAAAATGCTTACTTCCTATTAGAACGGAGAGTTTATAATAGGAGTACGACACAACAAAACCTCGGAATTTTCGAGTGTTTTTTGCTATACTAGAGATAGTAGTTCGAAAGAAGCAAGGAGAAGAGTATGCAGACACTAACATGTCCTCATTGTGGGGTTGCCTTTCAAGTTAATGAAACAGAGTACAGTCAACTATTAGCACAAGTCCGTGGGGCAGAATTTGAAAAAGAATTGCATGAACGCTTAGTACGTGAAACAGAATTGGTTGAGGAAAAGGCTAAAAATGATTTGCACCGCCAATTAGCTGAGCGGGATAAAGAAATCGTAGAGCTGGCTGCCAAGTTGGAACAGGCAGAAAATAAGACAGAACTAGAAATTCGCTCTGCCTTGTCCCAAAAGGAGCAGGAAATCCTGTCTCTCGAAGCTCAGGTGGAGAAAATTCGTCTGGAAAAGGATAATGAGTGGCAACTGGCTCTCGCTTCAATGGAAAAAGAACGTGATGCGGTTAAAACAGAATTGCTCTTGCAGGAGCAAAAACAGGAATTGGCATTAGCCACGACCAAGCAAGAATTTGAACTCCAATTAAAGGCGGCGAATGAGCAGGTTGAATTTTACAAGAACTTTAAGGCCCAGCAATCCACTAAGGCGATTGGAGAAAGTTTGGAATTGTATGCAGAAGCAGAATTTAACAAGGTTCGTCATCTGGCCTTTCCCAATGCCTACTTTGAAAAGGATAATCTAGTGTCTAGCCGTGGATCAAAAGGTGATTATATTTACCGCGAAGTGGATGAGAGTGGGGTAGAAATTCTCTCCATTATGTTTGAGATGAAAAATGAAGCGGATGAAACGGTGAAAAAGCACAAGAACGAAGATTTTTTCAAGGAATTGGACAAGGACCGTCGGGAAAAGGACTGTGAATATGCGGTTTTGGTGACCATGCTTGAAGCCGATAATGACTACTACAATACAGGGATTGTCGATGTTAGCCACAAATATGAAAAGATGTATGTTATCCGGCCCCAGTTTTTCATTCAGCTGATTGGGATTTTACGCAATGCTGCCATGAATGCCCTCAAATACAAGCAGGAATTGGCTCTGGTCAGAGAACAGAATATCGACATCACCCATTTTGAAGAGGATTTGGAAGTTTTTAAAACTGCCTTTGCCAAAAACTACCAGTCTGCTAGTAGTAATTTCCAAAAGGCGATTGATGAGATTGACAAGGCCATTAAGCGCATGGAAGCGGTCAAGGCTGCCCTCACAACCAGTGAAAATCAGTTGCGTCTTGCCAATAATAAATTAGAAGACGTTTCCGTCAAAAAGCTAACTCGCAAAAATCCAACCATGAAAGCTAAGTTTGATGCCCTAAAGGAGAAGTAATGATTCGTAGCTACAAAGAGAAGGATGTTCTAGCGTGTCAGCAGTTACTACTAGAGTTGGGCTATCCTAGTCAGATTGAAGAGTTGAATGAGCGTTTGTCCTCCCTTTTGGCACAACCAGACTACGAATTGTTAGTCTATGAAGAAGAACAGGTTCTTGGTCTAGTTGGCTATGCCAAGATGTACTTTTTTGAAAGAAATGGTGCTTACTTGCGGATACTAGCCTTGGTTGTCGATAGTCAGTATCGCCATCAAGGAATTGCAACAGCCTTGCTCGATAGGGTCAAGCAGATTGGTAAAGAAACAGGCTGTCAGACTCTAGCCTTAAATAGTGGTTTGGGAGAGGAGCGACAGATAGCCCACCGGTTTTATGAACACTATGGCTTTGAGAAAACCTCAGTGGGGTTTGCTTATCCATTGTAAGAAATAAGAAGTGTGAAGCAAAGAATCTGGCAATCTGCTTTTATGAACCTTGATAAGTAAGAGGGAATTTTTTGTTCAACCTTAATTCCATTTCTATGCTATAATAGGACTATGCTTTCAGGAATTATCAATGTAAAAAAAGAAGCGGGGATGACCTCGCATGATGTGGTATTTAAACTACGTAAGATTTTAAGAGAAAAGAAGATTGGACACGGTGGCACCCTTGACCCCGATGTGACAGGGGTCTTGCCAATTGCAGTTGGAAAAGCGACCCGCCTCATTGAATATATGCAGGAAGAAGGGAAAGTCTACGAGGGCGAAATCACGCTTGGATTTTCAACAACAACAGAAGATGCGTCTGGTGAAGTGGTGGAGCGGACTGCAATTCCAATGACTTTGACGGAAGAAGAAATCGACCAAGCTATGCAAGGGTTTGTCGGAACAATCACCCAGATTCCTCCTATGTATTCGGCAGTTAAGGTCAATGGCCGCAAGCTCTACGAATATGCACGAGCTGGGGAAACAGTTGAGCGACCTGAGCGTCAGGTAGACATCTATCAGTTTGATCGGATTAGCCCACTCCTTTTTGAAAATGACTGTGTACGCTTTTCCTTTCGTGTGCGTTGTAGTAAAGGAACTTATGTGCGTACCTTGTCCGTGGACTTAGGAACTCAGCTCGGTTTTGCTAGCCATATGTCTCATTTGGTGCGGACAGGTTCTTCAGGCATGGTGATTGCAGATGCGTTGACCATTGAAGAAATTGCTCACTTAGTGGAAATGGATGATGTCACATTTTTGCAACCGATTGAGCAAGGAATTGGCGATGTACCAACAGTTTTGCTGACGGAAGAAGAAGTAACGGATGTAAAACATGGGCGTTTTGTGGTACTAGATAGGTCAGAAAATGTCCTTGCTGCTTTCTTTGAAGGGCAATTAGTTGCCATGTTAGAAAAAAGAGAAGGATCCTATAAGCCTAGAAAGGTTTTTATCTAGGTCTTTTTCAGAGCTTTATGATACAATAATACAATGATGAAACGGATAACCATAAACGATTATAAAGACATTCAGCCCCAAGGAGACACCGTATTGGTATTGGGGTATTTTGACGGCATTCATTTGGGACATAAGGCCTTGTTAGATAAGGCACGTGCAATAGCAGATCAACGTGGATTGACGGTAACTGTTCTGACCTTTCCAGAGTCACCTCGTCTGGCTTTTACCCGCTTTAGTCCTGACTTGCTTCGTCATTTGACAAGCGAAGAGCGCCGCTATCAACTTTTTGAAGAGTCTGGCGTTGACCAGCTTTACCTGACGGATTTTACGAGCGGTTTTGCTGCGACGACACCGCAAGCTTTTATTGAAAATTATATCCAGGCCTTAGAGGCGCGTGTCGTGGTTGTTGGCTTTGATTATCATTTTGGGAATACGAGGGCAACGGTTGTAGAGTTAAAAGAAATGTTTGACGGAGAAGTCGAAGTGGTCGGTGAAGTGCAATTGAAAGGCGAAAAAGTATCGTCCACTCGGATTCGTAAGGCAGTCCAAGAAGGAAATGTACACGAAGCCAATCAATTATTGGGCTATCCCTTTGAGACAAGAGGGATTGTTGTACATGGTGATGCGCGTGGACGGATGATTGGTTATCCCACCGCCAATCTAGCTCCGATTGACGCAGTACATCTACCGGGCGACGGGGTCTATGTAGCAGACGTTGCGATTTCTGGGAAACGCTATCGGGCTATGGCGAGCGTCGGAAAAAATATTACCTTTGATGGAACTGAACTACGTTTAGAAGCTCATATTTTCGGATTTGAGCGCTATATCTATGGAGAAAACATCACGATTTACTGGCTAGAAAAAATTCGTGATATGATTAAATTTGATGGCATTGATGCCCTCATGACACAAATGAAAGAAGATGAGCGGATTGCGCTCACTTGGAAGGATCATGATTAAGAAAATCATAAAAGATTCGCGCTATGAGGTAGCGATGATTGTGATGGCTGTGCTCTACGTTTTACTGATTGTTAGTGAAATGTTAGCACTTATTTCTGCTCAAAGTCTCTTTTATCATATTTTTGATACCATGCTTTGGGCTATTTTTGTGTTTGATTATAGTAGTAATCTGTATTATGCCGACAATAAAGGGAGATATATTCGCAATAATCTCCTTGACTTGATTGCGATTTTGCCTTTTGTTCAACTGGCAGCTTTTTTCAGAATTGGACGAATTGCGCGCTTTGCCAAATTGGTTGGTTTGCTAAAATTCACGCGCTTGATTGCGGTTTCCAGCAAGCTCTGGGAGATTTTGCGCAAACTGATGAATACCAATGGTCTTTCAAAAATCTTAGTCCTCAACTTTGTAGCAGTCATGGTAGCAAGTAGTGTCCTCACAATTGTTGAAAGGGAGTCCTTTTTAAACTCTCTTTGGTGGTCAATTGTGACCATGACAACGGTTGGTTACGGGGACATTGTGCCGCAGACGGCAATTGCAAAAGTCATTGCCATTGTCCTCATGCTGATTGGCATTTTGACCTTCGGGATGGTGACGGCCATTATCACACGCTTTTTCGTTGATAGTGAGCGGGATGCCAAGATTGATGAATTAAATCACAAAATTGAAGAACAAAATTTAATCTTACAACGTTTAGAAGCCAAATTAGATGATTTATCACGGGATAAACAAGGATAAATCGGATTTTATCTTGTAAAACGCTTTTATCTAGTGTATAATAGAGGTTGAGAGAATAAAATAGAAAGGTATGCTTATGATTACATTATTTTTATCACCAAGCTGTACCAGCTGTCGTAAAGCTAGGGCATGGTTAACCAATCATCAGGTACCTTTTTCCGAGCATAATATTATGACCAGTCCCTTGACGACAGAGGAATTGAAGAATATTCTAGCCTTAACTGAAAATGGTACAGATGATTTGATTTCGACACGTTCAAAGGTTTTTCAAAAGCTCAATGTTGATGTCGAAGAACTATCGATTTCAGAATTGATTGAATTGATTGCTGCCTATCCAAGTTTGCTACGCCGCCCCATTATTTTAGATGAAAAACGTATGCAAATTGGGTTTAACGAGGATGAAATCCGGGCCTTTTTACCACGGAAATATCGCAAGCAAGAATTAAAAAATGCAACATTAAAAGCGGAGATAGGACAAGTATAGATATGGACAAAAATTATTCCTATCCACTTGATTTTTCGTGGAGCACAGAGGAGCTTTCCTCCGTGCTTTCTTTTTTGAATCAGGTGGAAAAAGCCTACGAAGGTGGTGTGACAGCTCAAGCTCTTTTAGAAGCCTATGACCAGTTTAAAACCATTGTGAAAAGCAAGGGTGAAGAACGACGAATCGACCGAGAATTTGAAGTAGCCTCAGGCTATTCGACTTATCGCGCTGTGAAGCAGGCAAAAGAACAAGGAAAAGGAGTGATTTCTCTTGGAAGATAAATACCAATTTGCAAAAGAAATGGTCCTTGAAGCTGGAGATTTTTTAAGACAACACCTGCATGATGAGTTGGAAATTGAGGAAAAAGGACATTTTACAGATTTAGTGACCCAGCTGGATAAGGCGGTACAAACACGCTTGACAGATTGTATCTTGACACGTTATCCGACAGACCGCATTCTTGGAGAAGAAAGTCCTGAACACGAGCCTATGGGGCAAGGCAAGGTCTGGGTGATTGATCCGATTGACGGCACGACCAATTTCATTGTTCAGCAGGCTGATTTTGCGATTTTGCTGGCCTATTTTGAAAATGGTGTCGGGCAGTTTGGGTTTATTTACAATGTTATAGAAGATAAGCTCTATCACGGTGGCGGTCGTTTTCCAGTCTATGAAAATGATCGTCTTCTAGCGCATTTTAAATCTAAGTCCTTGAAAGAGGGTTTGGTCGGACTAAATGCTGGGCTTTATGCTCAGAATGTCGACGGGTTAGCTGATTTTGCAGACCAGACTTTAGGGACTCGCTCGATTGGTAGTGCAGGTATTAGTTTTTCTCATGTTTTGACCGGTCGATTGTTGGCACAGGCTTCCTATGTCTATCCTTGGGACTATGCCGCGGCGAGTATTTTAGGTGAAAAGTTGGGCTATACCTTGATGACGACAAAGGGAGCAAAACCAGCATTTTACGGCCGTGAATGTGTGATACTTGCTCCGACTGAAAAAATAAGAGAAATAAAAGGGTATTTACAGTGATGTCATTACCGAGAGACTTTAAAGAGAAATACGAACAATTGCTGGGTGCGGAAGCACCAGCCTTTTTTGAGAGTTTTGACGCACCTGCCATATCTGGTTTTCGGGTTAATCCTCTAAAGGAAAGCCAGCAGTCATTTGACGAAAAAATTGAACAAATGCCTTGGTCCTACTATGGAAAAGTGTCTGGGAAATCAGCAGCGCACGTCACAGGACTCGTTTATTCACAAGAGCCTGCTGCTCAAATCGTTGGACAGGTTGCAGCACCTGCACCTGGCATGAAAGTGCTAGACTTAGCAGCAGCACCAGGTGGTAAATCTACTCACCTTCTTTCTTATCTAGACAATAAAGGGATTCTCGTCAGCAATGAAATATCCAAAAAACGCTCGAAAATATTGGTTGAAAATATCGAACGCTTTGGGGCGCGCAATGTCCTTGTAACCAATGAATCTGCTGAGCGTTTAGCAAGGGTATTTGCAGGATATTTTGATATGATAGTTCTAGACGCGCCTTGTTCGGGAGAGGGGATGTTTCGTAAGGATCCAGCTGCCGTGGAGTATTGGTCAAAGGACTACCCGATTGAATGTGCGGTCTTGCAAAAGGAGATTTTGGCTTCTGCTATAGAGATGCTGGCAACAGGTGGGTACTTGGTTTATTCGACCTGCACTTGGGCACCAGAAGAAAATGAAGAGATTGTTCATTGGCTTTTGGAACATTATGATCTCGAATTAGTCGATATTCCGAAAATCAATGGCATGTCAGAAGGCATTGGCTTAAAAGAAGTAGCTCGTATGTATCCGCATCAGTTTAAGGGCGAAGGGCAGTTTGTCGCTAAATTCCGCTATACAGGTGAGGCACAAACGACCAAGAAAAACAAGGGCAACAAGTCCAATCTTAGTAGGGAACAAAGTCAATTATGGCAGGAATTTTCAACGAATATCCTCAATTTTCAGGAAGAGGGAATCTTGCAAGTCTTTGGTGACCAGCTGTATCTCTTGCCCCAGGGCTTGCCTGATATGTCAAAGGTAAAAATTGCCCGTAACGGATTGCATTTAGGGACCTTTAAAAAGAAACGCTTTGAGCCAAGTTTTGCCTTGGGATTAGCGCTACACAGTGGGGAAGTCAAGCAGCGGGTGGAGATTTCAGAAGAAGAGTTCATCCAGTATGTGGCTGGACAAACAGTAGCTGTTTCAAGTGATTTGCCAAATGGCTGGTACCAAGTTGCGGTTGCTGGAAATGGTCTCGGATTTGCCAAGATTGTCTCAGGAACCCTCAAAAATGCCTTTCCAAAAGGGCTCAGATTTTCCTAGAAAAATCGCTTAGAAATACTTTGCAACTTAAGATGTTATATGATATAGTGGAAATGTGGAAAATTCCTGTAAATGACTTGTAATCGTTAGTGAAAACCATTACAGGAAAAACCACAGAATAATGTAAAGGAAATATGAAAAATGAAACAAAAGCGTACGCTTGGCATACTGGCCTTATGTCTTTCAGCGAGCCTTAGTTTATCTGCTTGCGCTTCATGGATTGACCGTGGAGAATCGATCACAGCAGTCGGCTCGACAGCTCTTCAACCCTTGGTCGAAGCAGCAGCGGATGAATTTGGAATGGAAAACCAAGGTAAGACCATCAATGTCCAAGGGGGCGGATCTGGTACAGGCTTATCACAAGTTCAGTCAGGAGCTGTTCAGATTGGCAATAGCGATGTTTTTGCCGAAGAAAAATCTGGGATTGATGCGGACAAATTGGTCGATTATCAAGTTGCTGTAGCAGGTATCGCAGTCATCGTCAACAAAGAAATCGATGTGAAAAATATTAGCCTAGAAGACCTGAAAAAGATTTTTACAGGAGAAATCACCAACTGGAAAGAATTGGGCGGAAAAAATTTAGATATTTCCATTATCAACCGTGCGGTGGGGTCTGGTTCTCGAGCGACCTTTGATACGGTTGTTATGAAAGGGGAAGAAGCAGCCCAAAGTTTGGAGCAGGATTCAAATGGAATGGTAAAATCCATTGTCTCTCAAACACCAGGTGCGATTTCGTATCTTGCCTTTTCCTACGTTGATAATTCGGTTAAAACGATTCAGTTAAATGGATTTGAGCCAACTATGGACAATGTTGTGACCAATGACTGGCCAATCTGGTCTTACGAGCACATGTATACCATGGGTGAGGCGACTGGTCTTGAAAAAGAATTCTTAGACTATGTCATGTCTGACAAGGTTCAAAAAGGAATTGTCGTCGATATGGGCTATATCTCAGTCAATGACATGAAAGTCACAAAGACTGCAGACGGTACAGTGAAGGAGAAAAAGTAAGCATGAAAAATGAACAACTTGCCAAAGAATTGCTCTCTCCGTCCAAAAATTCTCGCTTAGAGAAATTTGGCAAGAGCATCACCTTTCTCTGCCTGGCCTTGATTGTCTTTATCGTGGCCATGATTTTGCTCTTTGTTGCCCAACGTGGCTTATCGACCTTCTTTGTGAATGGTGTTAATATCTTTGAATTTTTATTTGGGAGCACGTGGAAGCCAGCCATTAAGTCCTTTGGAGCTTTTCCGATGATTGCAGGCTCTTTCATCGTGACCATTTTATCTGCCATTATTGCAACACCGTTTGCGATTGGTGCGGCGGTCTTCATGACAGAAGTATCGCCTAAGTACGGGGCGAAAATCTTGCAACCCGTTATAGAGCTGTTGGTCGGTATTCCGTCTGTTGTCTATGGGTTTATCGGTTTACAGGTCGTAGTGCCCTTTGTTCGCTCAATCGTTGGTGGAACAGGTTTTGGTATCCTATCAGGGGTCTTTGTTCTCTTTGTTATGATTTTACCGACAGTGACCTTTATGACGGTTGATAGCTTGCGTGCTGTACCTCGTCATTACCGTGAAGCGAGCCTTGCTATGGGAGCGACTCGCTGGCAAACCATTTGGCGGGTGACCTTGCATGCTGCCAAGTCGGGTATTTTCACTGCAGTGGTATTTGGTATGGCACGGGCCTTTGGTGAAGCACTTGCGATTCAAATGGTTGTAGGAAATTCAGCCGTTGTTCCAACTTCTCTGACTACCCCAGCAGCAACCTTGACATCCGTTCTTACCATGGGGATTGGAAATACCGTTATGGGGACGGTGCAAAACAACGTCCTTTGGTCACTGGCTCTCGTCCTATTGTTGATGAGCCTCGTCTTTAACTTGATTATGAAATTTATTACGAGAGAAAGGAAGAGAAACTATGCACGCTAAAAAAGTTGATAAATTGGCAACTGGGATTTTGTATTCCATTGCAGGTATCATCGTTGCAATCTTAACTTCCCTTATTCTCTACATCTTGTTACGTGGTTTGCCACATGTTAGCTGGTCATTCCTTACAGGGAAATCGTCTTCCTATCAAGCAGGTGGAGGGATTGGGATTCAACTGTATAATTCTTTCTTTCTTCTTGTCATTACGCTTTTGATTTCTGTACCGCTATCAATGGGAGCAGGGATCTATCTTGCGGAGTATGCCAAAAAAGGTCGTTTGACCAACTTTGTGCGGACTTGTATTGAGATTTTGTCTTCTTTACCGTCTGTCGTTGTTGGCTTGTTTGGTTATCTTATTTTCGTTGTGCAATTCCAGTATGGATTTTCTATTTTATCAGGTGCCCTTGCTCTGACGGTCTTTAACTTGCCACAAATGACCCGCAATGTCGAAGATAGTTTGCGCCATGTTCACCATACTCAGCGTGAAGCAGGTCTTGCTCTGGGAATTTCTCGTTGGGAAACGGTCTTTCATGTGGTCATCCCAGAAGCACTTCCAGGGATTGTGACAGGGATTGTCCTTGCTTCTGGTCGTATCTTTGGAGAAGCAGCAGCCCTTATCTATACAGCAGGTCAATCAGCGCCAGCCCTTGACTGGTCTAACTGGAATCCGCTTAGTGTGACGAGTCCGATTTCGATTTTCCGCCAGTCAGAAACCCTTGCAGTTCATATCTGGAAGGTCAATAGTGAGGGAACAATTCCAGATGCTACTCAGGTGTCTGCTGGTAGTGCAGCTATTCTTCTGATTTTCATCTTGATTTTCAATGTTTCTGCACGCTATATCGGAAAGAAATTGCATGCGAAATTAACATCTGCAACCTAAATTAGAGGAGAAACAATGGCAGAATATAATTGGAATGAAAAGCATATCATCACCTTTCCAAAAGAGAAGATTGCCCTAGAAACCAAGGATTTACACGTCTACTATGGCGCTAAGGAATCCATTAAGGGTGTTGATATGCAGTTTGAAAAACATAAAATTACAGCCTTGATTGGGCCGTCAGGATCTGGTAAGTCAACCTATCTACGGAGTTTAAACCGAATGAACGATACGATTGATATTGCTAAGGTCACTGGGGAAATTCTCTATGAGGGAGTCGATGTCAACCGTCCTGAAATCAATGTCTATGAGATGCGCAAGCATATTGGCATGGTCTTTCAGCGTCCCAATCCATTTGCGAAATCCATTTATCGCAATATCACCTTTGCCCATGAACGTGCAGGTGTAAAAGATAAAAAAGTCTTGGACGAGATTGTAGAGACCTCGCTCAAGCAAGCGGCTCTCTGGGATCAAGTGAAAGACGATCTTCATAAGTCTGCTTTGACCTTATCAGGTGGACAGCAGCAACGCTTGTGTATTGCAAGGGCAATTTCAGTTAAGCCTGAAATCTTGCTGATGGATGAGCCAGCCTCAGCGCTAGACCCAATTGCGACCATGCAACTAGAAGAAACCATGTTTGAACTGAAGAAGAACTATACTATTATCATTGTGACCCACAATATGCAACAAGCAGCCCGTGCGAGTGATTATACAGCCTTCTTCTACTTGGGAGATTTAATCGAGTATGACAAGACCGCCAATATCTTCCAAAATGCCAAATTACAATCAACAAATGACTACGTGTCGGGACACTTTGGATAGAAAGGAACTTTGATGACAGCACCGATTTTACAAGTCAAAGACTTGTCTGTTTATTACAATAAGAAAAAGGCTCTGAACAATGTTTCCATTGATTTTTATCCGAATGAAATCACGGCTCTGATTGGTCCGTCGGGTTCTGGGAAATCAACTCTTTTGCGTTCGATTAACCGCATGGGGGATTTGAATCCTGAGGTGACCTTGACAGGAGCGATTGACTACAATGGTCGAAATATTTATAGTCCGCGGACTGACACGGTTGATTTGCGCAAAGAAATTGGTATGGTTTTCCAACAGCCCAATCCTTTCCCGATGACCATTTATGAAAATGTTGTCTATGGTTTACGCATCAACGGTGTCAAGGACAAACAGATTCTAGATGAAGCAGTGGAGAAATCCTTAATAAGCGCCTCCATTTGGGACGAAGTCAAGGATCGCTTGCACGATTCGGCGATTGGGTTATCAGGTGGTCAGCAACAACGGGTTTGTGTGGCGCGGGTTCTTGCAACCAGTCCTAAAATTATCCTCCTCGATGAGCCGACATCAGCGCTTGATCCGATTTCAGCAGGAAAAATTGAAGACACCTTATATGGCTTGAAAGACAAGTATACTATGGTCTTGGTAACGCGTTCGATGCAGCAAGCCTCACGGATTTCAGACAGAACAGGCTTCTTCCTAGACGGGGATTTAATTGAATACGATAAGACCAAGCAAGTCTTCTTGAACCCTCGTAATAAGGAAACCGAAGATTACATCACAGGAAAATTTGGATAATAAAAAGGAACAATCACAATGCTAAGAACACAATTTGAAGAAGAACTAGACAAATTGCACAACCAGTTTTATGCCATGGGAAATGAGGTTCTGGGGCAAATCAATAATACTGTCCAAGCCTTCATCACGCATGACCGTGAATTGGCCAAAGAAGTCATCGAATCAGATGCCAAAATCAATGCTTTTGAAATTAAGCTAGAGAAAAAGTCGCTTGAAATTATTGCTTTACAACAACCAGTATCAACTGACTTGCGTACGGTTATCACTGTTTTGAAGGCCACTAATGACTTAGAGCGTATGGGTGACCATGCGGTATCTATTGCAGAAGCAGCTATTCGAATGAAAGGGGAAGTCCGTATTCAGGTTGTGGAAGCTGAAATTAAGAGAATGGGACGAGAAGTTCGAAGATTAGTAGAATCTGCTTTGGAATTATACCTCAACGAAGGGGATATGGAGCAGGCCTATGAACTTGCAGCTCATGACGAAATCATCAACCAATACTACAATACCATTCAAGATTTGGCGACAGAAGAAATCAAAAAAAATCCAGAGGCCTTGATTGCTGGACGTGATTACTTCCAAGTCATTTCCTACCTTGAACGAATCGGTGATTACGCCAAAAATATCTGTGAGTGGATCGTTTATCTACGTACAGGAAATATTACAGAATTATAAAAAATCTTGACAGAGTCCAGATTTCAAAACGTAGACAAACCCTATCAGAGCTAGAAAAATGTTTATTTTTTGGCTTGACTACCATGTAACAGAAACTCTTAGAAATGCTGCTATATCGGCATTATTAAGAGTTTTTTTATTTCTCAAGTAAAAAGAAAAAAGATTGGAGGAAATTGTCAAAATGGACTTTTTCTTCAATCTGAAATCAGGCCTCTGTCCAGGTTTTTTAGCTTCTTTTAAGTTTAATGGGGTAAACTTATAGGAAATATCATGGTATAATGGAGAAATAGGAGAGGTAGAATGATTAAGATATTACTTGTAGAAGATGACTTGAGCTTATCAAATTCCGTATTTGATTTTTTGGCTGATTTTGCAGATGTCATGCAGGTATTTGACGGTGATGAGGGCCTGTATGAAGCCGAATCAGGGGTCTACGACCTGATTTTGCTGGATTTGATGTTACCAGAAAAAGACGGCTTCCAAGTTCTCAAGGAATTGCGGGCTAAAGGCATTACGACGCCTGTCCTCATTACAACTGCTAAGGAAAGTTTGGACGATAAGGGACACGGCTTTGAATTGGGAGCGGATGATTACTTGACTAAGCCCTTTTATCTAGAAGAGTTGAAAATGCGGATTCAAGCCCTTTTGAAGCGTTCGGGGAAATTCAATGAAAATGTGCTAACGTTTGGCGATTTGTCTGTTGATCTTTCGACCAATACTGCCACTGTAAATGGTAGCGAAGTCGAATTGCTCGGGAAAGAGTTTGACCTGCTGATTTATTTCTTGCAGAATCAGAATGTCATTTTACCAAAGACACAAATTTTTGACCGAATTTGGGGATTTGATAGCGATACGACTATTTCGGTTGTAGAGGTCTATGTCTCCAAAATTAGAAAAAAATTGAAAGGGACGACCTTTGGTGAGCAGCTGCAAACTCTCAGAAGTGTCGGGTATATCTTGAAAAATGCTGATTAAATTTCGCAAACTCTATCACACGGATAATTTTTCTTATTTTATCCGTTATTTTGCTGTTTTTACCCTCATTTTCGGCCTGATGACTGTGATTATTTTCCAACTCATGCGCTCGACCATGTATCAGACATCAGATGAGAATTTCAAGGAAATTGCGAGTTCGCCAGAGATGATCATGGAATTTGCACGAGCCCGTGGGCTATCGCCTGAGGCAGAAATCATTTGGGAAAAAAATACCAATGCAGAAAAGCCTGCTAAGGGTGCAAATGCGGATGACGATAAGCAGGAGGACAAGTTCTTTTATCCGACTTCCAAGATGCGTCTCAATGCCAATTACCACGTAATCCTCTATGACAGTAAGGGTAATCGTCTCAATCAAGTGGATTATTTTTCGGGGTTAGCCAGCTTAAAAGTGGGTAAAAATTCTTTAGACGCTATTACGGAGTGTGCAGTGACCACCCCTTTTGGTGAAAAAGAATATTATCGCTGCATGACGATTGCCTTGCCGACCAATGCCGTTTCAGCTTATACGGGTCTGGATATTAAGTATGCGACCATTCTCTTTAATACTAGCCAGATTAAGTCATCGATTGCCTCGTATGAATCAACCGTTATGATTGTCATGATTGGGTTCTGGCTGATTTCGATTGTGGCCAGCATCTATCTTTCGAATGTCAGCATGCGTCCGATTCTAGCGAGTTTCCAAAAGCAGAAGGAATTTGTCGAAAATGCCAGCCACGAATTACGAACCCCTCTAACAGTCTTGCAAAATCGTTTGGAAAGCCTATTTAGACATCCTGAATCAACCATTATGGATAGTAGTGAGAACATTGCCTCAAGCCTAGCAGAAGTGCGCAATATGCGGTTGTTAACGACCAATTTATTAAATCTCGCTCGGCGTGATGACGGCCTAAAACCCGAAATCGTAGAAGTCCAGCCTGCTTTCTTTGATGAAATCTTGACCAACTATAGCATCATGGCTAAGGAAAATGGGAAAATCTTGGAAGTCAATAATCAGGTCAAGGAGTTGATTCGGACAGATAAGACCTTGCTCAAGCAGTTGATAACTATTCTCGTGGACAATGCGATGAAGTATTCAGAAGAGGACGGGCATATCTGGATTGACGTCTTGCTAAAAGACCGCTTCCTAGTAATCAAAGTTGCAGATAATGGTCTTGGGATCAGCTCTGAAAATAAAAAGAAGATTTTTGATCGTTTCTACCGAGTTGACAAGGCTAGAACCCGCCAAAAAGGTGGTTTTGGACTCGGCTTATCTCTAGCCAAACAAATTATCGAAACACTACATGGTAGCATTAGTGTTCAAGACAATCAACCAAAGGGAACGATTTTCGAAGTTAGATTACCGAAGTAATACCGGAAATAATTATAAATGGGGTGAGATAGAAGTCGATTTCTAAGAAATGACGGCTTCCATCTCATGCCCATTTTGTTGCTGAAAAGACTGAAAAATAGCAATTTTCTGATTTTCCTCATAATCATGGAAAAGTTATGATAACGATTGCATTATTTCATTTTTATGCTAAAATAGGTGTGTGATTTAAAGCACACACTATTTCATATCTATTGGTTCACAATAGAAGAAAAGGAGATAAAAATGAAAAGAAGTTTGAAGGTTATACTGCTCAGCTTTGTAGCAGTATTGCTGATGATTGGCTGTTCCGCTGCGAAAAAAGGTGGAACCTTTGAAGGTGTTGGTAGTGGTAAACACGGCGACATCAAGGTAGCGGTGACTATTGAAGACGGTGCCATTACCAAGATTGATGTGTTAGAACAAGACGAAAACAAGGTCTTGTCCGAGCCTGTTTACGAAGAGTTGCAAGACATGATTATCGCACAAAACTCAGCAGATGTTGAAGCAGTATCTGGTGCTTCTGCAACCAGTGAAGGCTACATAAATGCGGTCAAAGATGCCGTTGAAAAATCAGGTATCACCCTCGTAGCAGCTAAAAAGTCAAAACAAGCAAAAGAAAAGGATCAAATCCCTACAGACCAAACCTTTGATGTAGTGGTTGTAGGTTCTGGAGGAGCAGGATTTAGTGCGGCGATTGAAGCAGCAGAAGCTGGTAAAAAAGTAGCCATTCTTGAAAAACTTCCTGCAATCGGTGGGAATACCCTCCTTTCTGGCGGTGAAATGAACGCACCAGGCAACTGGGTACAAAAGAAACTTGGTATCGAAGGTGACTCAGTGGAAACCTATTACCAAGACACCATGAAGGGTGGCGACAATGTCGGAGATCCTAAGATGGTTCGTCTAATGGCGGAAAAAGCCTTGGAATCAGCTGAGTGGCTCCGCGATGACATTAAGGTTGAATTTTTACCAGACCAATTGTTCCAATTTGGTGGACATAGCTACAAGCGTGCCTTGATTCCAGTTGGTCATACTGGTGCCGAATTGATTACTAAATTGAAAATGAAAGCTGACGAGTTGAAAATTCCCGTCTTCCTAAATGTCAAAGCTGAAAAATTGATGAAGGATGACAGTGGAAAAATCGTTGGTGTGACTGCGACAGATAAAGACAAACGTGAATTAACGTTCAATGCGAAAGATGCTGTGGTTTTGACAACCGGTGGTTTTGGTTCAAATGTTGAAATGCGTAAACAATATAACAAAGAGTACGATGAACGCTACCATTCTACGGATTCTGTTGGTACAACAGGGGACGGAATTGTCATGGCACAAGAAGTAGGTGCAGCCCTTACCAATATGGAAAGCATTCAAACCTACCCAATTGCTAATCCAAAAACAGGTATGATTTCCTTGCTAGCTGATACACGCTTTGATGGCGCAATTTTGGTTAACCAAGAAGGAAAACGCTTTGTAGAAGAATTAGAACGCCGTGACGTGATTTCTAAAGCAATCCTTGCGCAAACCGGTGGTTATTGCTACCAAATTTGGAATGACGATATCGATGCGATTTCTAAGACCAAAGAAGCCCACAAGGCAGAATACGATGAGTTGATTCGTGAAAAATTATTGGTTAAGGCTGATACGATTGAAGAAGCAGCAAAATTCTTTGATATTGATGTTCCTACCTTGAAAGAAACTCTTACTAAAGTCAATGCCTACGCTAAGGCAGGAGAAGATAAGGATTTCCACCACCGTGCAGGCTTGGTATCTCTTGAAAAAGGTCCATACTACATTGAAAAAGCTGCACCATCTGTACACCACACAATGGGTGGTCTTGTTATCAATGAAAAAACAGAAGTCCTAGATGAAAGTGGAAAAGCGATTCCTGGACTTTACGCAGCAGGTGAATTGACAGGTGTGATTCAAGGTAAAAACCGTCTTGGTGGTAATGCCATTACAGATATTATCACTTACGGACGCATTGCCGGTAAACAAGTTGGCGCGATGAAATAATATGCGATAAAAAAGGCTAAGTTTTACTGCTTAGCCTTTTATAGTGGATTGAATAAAGATTAGGACATTGTTAAGTCGCTTTGATGAACATCAGTTCTATCTGCAGCTCCTTGCCTTGTCCTATTCCTTTTTCAATCCACTATACTTATTCATAAATTCATCTAATTCTCTCTGATTGCGGAGGATAGTGACCTTATCCGCATAGGTTTGAGAGATTCTTTGGTAGCGCATCTGGGCTTTTTGAGAGCGGCCATCTTTTAGAATCCAACGGATAAACTCCCAGTCCAGTTTTTCGAGGCAGCCCTCCGCGCTACTCTCACGGACTCGTCCAGCATAGGTGATATAACGTTTTACAGCACGGTACAAACAATTCCAGCGTGAAAATGCCATCAGGATAATCTGATCCGCCTCTTCCATGCGTTCTTGATAGCAGAAGGCGCTATAATTTCCTTCAATGACCCATGAATCATTCTCTAAAAAAGTCTGGAGCTGGTTGCGCATGTCTTCATCTGGTCGTTCCTGCCAGTTAGGAAGAAATCGCAACTTATCCAAATGTAGACAGGGAATCCCATAATGTTTACTAAGATGGCTAGCTAACGTTGATTTACCAGAAGCACTGTAGCCGATGATTGCAATTTTCATGTCAAAACCTTTCTAGAAATTTGGATAAAAAAAGAAGCCAGAAGGCTCTTTTTATTAAGCAAGTTTTGATGCAAGACGTGCTTTGTCGCGGCTTGCTTTGTTTTTGTGAATCAAACCTTTAGTTTCTGCTTTATCGATAGCTGAGCTAGCAGCGCGGAAAAGCTCCTCAGAAGGATTTGCTTCAAATGCTTTGATTGCAGTACGCATAGCTGATTTTTGAGCTGAGTTTTTTTCGTTTTGTTTTACGTTCAATTCAGCACGTTTGATAGCTGACTTAATGTTTGCCAATGGTTTCACCTCCACCTTTTCTATACTAACTATACTATTATATCTGAAAAAATAGTTTTTGACAAGAGGAAATTATTTTTTCAAGTAAATTTCATCAATCTCATGATTTTTTGCCTTATGAAGAATGATATCTGCTCGATGTCGAGTTGGTTCAATATAATCTTTTAGATTGACCAAGTTAATTTTCTCCCAGATGTTATGGGCAAATGCGGTAATTTCGTCTTCAGACATGTCCAAAAAGCGATGATAGTAATTGCTAGGATTGCTTTCTGCCAGTTTCAACAATTTCTTAAAGCGCTCCAAGTACCAGCTTTCGATATGTTCTACTGTCGCATCAACATAAATAGCCAAATCAAAATAAT